>JAFSRH010000022.1 GCA_017446225.1 Oscillibacter sp. | reverse complement strand
CACCCTGACTGCGGCCATCACCAAGATTGCCGGCTTGAAGGGTTCCGGCTCCTTCGTCTCCTATGACGAAATCGACAAGGCCCCCGAAGAGAAGGAGCGCGGCATCACCATCGCCACTGCCCACGTTGAGTACGAGACCGACAAGCGCCACTACGCGCATGTCGATTGCCCGGGTCACGCGGACTATATCAAAAACATGATTACCGGCGCGGCCCAGATGGACGGCGCGGTGCTCGTAATCGCCGCTTCCGATGGCCCCATGGCCCAGACCCGTGAGCATATCCTGCTGGCCCGTCAGGTGGGCGTCCCCGCTATCGTGGTATTCCTGAACAAGTGCGATCAGGTCGATGACGAGGAACTGCTGGAACTGGTCGAGATGGAAGTACGCGAACTGCTCAGCAAGTACGAGTTCCCCGGAGACGACATCCCCATCATTAAGGGTTCCGCGCTCAACGCGCTGGTCTCCGAGTCCACCGACATTAACGCCCCCGAGTACGCCTGCATTAAGGAACTGCTGGACGCCGTGGACGACTATATCCCCACCCCCGACCGGAAAGAGGACCTTCCGTTCCTCATGCCCGTGGAGGACGTGTTCACCATCTCCGGCCGCGGCACCGTGGCTACGGGCCGTGTGGAGCGCGGACGCCTCAAGGCCGGCGAGACTGTGGACATTGTCGGCCTGACCACCGAGAAGAAGTCGACCGTTGTCACGTCCATGGAGATGTTCCACAAGACGCTGGACTATGTCGAGGCCGGCGACAACGCGGGCTGCCTGCTCCGCGGCGTGGAGCGTACCGGAATCGAGCGCGGACAGGTGCTCGCGAAACCCGGCTCCATTCACCCCCACACCAAGTTCAAGGGTCAGGTCTACGTGCTGACCAAGGACGAGGGCGGACGTCATACCCCGTTCTTCAACAACTATCGTCCCCAGTTCTATTTCCGTACCACGGACGTGACCGGCGTCATCTCCCTGCCCGAGGGGACCGAGATGTGCATGCCCGGCGACAACGTGGAAATGAGCGTGGAACTGATTACCCCCATCGCCATTGAAAAGGGTCTCCGTTTCGCCATCCGTGAGGGCGGCCGTACGGTCGGCTCCGGCGCCGTCACCGAAATTGACGAGTAATCCGAGCGCGAAGAAGAGCGTCCCCGTGAAAACGGGGGCGCTTTTTGCGCCGTTACGCCTTGCAATTCCCGTCCTGACGTGCTATGATAGTTTCCGCACAGCTTAACCAAGGGAGGAATCAGCATGAACGACAAAAAACCAAACGGGAAAGCGTTGCTTCCGATACTGGTCTTTCTGGTCCTGTATCTGGGAAGCGGAATCTGGTTCGAGTACATCCGGCCCGTGGAAGGGCAGATGGGCTTTTACATCATGTCCGTTGTGGTGGCCTTTTCGATTGCGCTGGCCGTGGCGCTGGTACAGAACCGCGCCCTGTCCTTTGATGAGAAAATCCACCTCTGTTCCAAGGGAATCGGAGACGATAATATTACCATTATGCTGTTCATTTTCCTGATGGCGGGGGCGTTCGGCGGAATCGCGAAACAGGCCGGCGGCGCGGCCAGTACCGCGAATCTGTTGCTGGACATCATTCCGGGCGGCTTCGCCGTGCCGGGGCTGTTCCTGATTGCCTGTCTGATTTCCATGGCAATGGGCACGAGCGTCGGTACGATTACGGTACTGGTTCCGATTGCGGCGGAGGTGTCCGGCAACGGCGGCTTTTCTCTGCCGCTGTGCGTGGGGACCGTGGTCGGCGGGGCCATGTTCGGCGACAACCTCTCCTTTATCTCCGATACCACCATTGCCGCCACAAAAACGCAGGGCGTGGAAATGAAAGACAAGTTCCGGGTCAATTCCCGGGTCGCGTTCCCCGCCGCCCTTCTGACGCTGGCCATCCTGATTGCCGTTGCCATTACCGGTAACGCCGTGTCGGTCGGCGATTTCGAGTACAACATTGTGCAGGCGTTGCCCTACTTCGTGGTACTCGCGCTCGCCCTGATGGGTTTAAACGTACTGCTGGTGCTGGGCGTGGGAATCGGGCTGTTCCTGATTGCCGGCGCGCTCACCGGGTCCCTGACCTACATCTCCGCCTTTACCGCCATGGGGGACGGAACCACCGGAATGTTTGAAACCATGATCGTGACCATTCTTGTGGCGTCCATTGGCGCGCTCATCCGGGAAAACGGCGGCTTTGCGGCGATACTGGCCTTTATCCGGACGCGCTTTTCCGGAAAGCGCGGCGGTATGCTGGGAATTTCGCTTCTGACCGCCTTAATGGACGTTGCCACGGCAAACAATACGGTGGCCATTGTCATGGCCGCGCCGATTGCCAAGGAAATCAGCGCGGAATACCGGATCGAGCCGGAAAAAACGGCGTCTCTGCTGGACACCTGTTCCTGTGTCATGCAGGGCATCATTCCGTACGGCGCGCAACTGCTCATTGCCGCGTCCCTGAGCGGCCTTTCCAGTATAGCGATCATCCCGTTTCTGTTCTATCCGCTCCTGTTAGCGGTCCTTGTGCTGGCGTCCATTGCGCGGGAACGCTGAGGCCGTTGTCTTTTCGCCGTCCACCGCAGGGCACATTCGGGCCTTGCGGTGTTTCGTTTGTGTCCGTGGATTCCAACCCAAGAAAATATCACGGATATGGCTTGCTTCTTTTCGGGAAATCAGGTATGATATTCCGCGGAGCAAACGCGGAAAGGGCGGGTCTCTTTCCCTTTTGTCATCATGATGAAAATTCATTACGTGGGTTGAAATGACAATTCTGGCTTGTGATTTTGATTGCATATTTCTCCGAAAGAGTGTATGATAGCCTGTAGCGCAAAGGAAAAGCCCCATACCCAACGGGCAGTTGTAATCAGGGAGGCAGAGATGTGAGAATCGGTCTTGACGTAGGCTCCACAACCATTAAGTGTGTGGCGCTTGGAGAGAAAGAACAGGTGCTTTACAGCACTTATGAACGGCATTACAGCCACATATTAGAGAAATCGGAAGAATTGCTCCGCCGTATCGCGCGGAATATCGGAAGGCGCGGACTTTTGGCAATTTCCGGATCGGCCGGAATGGGCATGGCGGACGGCGTAAAGGTCCCCTTTGTTCAGGAGGTGTTCGCCACGCGGGTGGCGGCCAACCGCCTTGCCCCCGGTACGGACGTGGTTATTGAACTGGGCGGAGAGGACGCGAAAATTCTGTTTTTAACCAACGGAACGGAAGTACGTATGAACGGCTCTTGCGCGGGCGGGACCGGGGCCTTCATTGACCAGATGGCCACGCTCCTGAAACTCTCCGCCGATGAGATGGACGAGGCCGCAAGTCACGCCGGACGAACTTACACGATCGCGTCCCGGTGCGGGGTGTTCGCGAAAAGCGATGTCCAGCCGCTGATCAATCAGGGGGCGCGGGCGGAGGATATCGCGGCGAGCATTTATCAGGCGGTGGTAAACCAGACCATTGCCGGACTTGCGCAGGGGCGGCCGATACAGGGCAACATTCTGTATCTGGGCGGGCCGCTGACGTTCTCCAAAGTCTTGCGGCAGAGTTTCGACCGGACCCTGAACGTACACGGAACCTGTCCGGACCACAGTCTGTTGTTCGTGGCCATGGGCGCGGCGCTCTACGCCGACCGGGAATTTGACCTCATGGAAGTGGCGGACCAGTTGGAGGCGCGCGGCGCGCTGGAAACGTACCGGAGCCAGCCGCCCTTGTTCAACAACGGCGCGGAGCTGGAAGCGTTCCGGGCGCGCCACGCGAAGGCGTCCGTACCCCGGGCGGATTTCGGCCCGGACTTCGCGGGACGCGTCCATATCGGCATTGACTCCGGTTCCACCACGGTCAAAGTCGCCATCATTGACGATGAGAGCCGCTTACTTTTCACGGACTACCGTCCGAATTTAGGCAACCCCGTTCCGCTCATCCGGCAGACGCTGGAGGCCGTGTACCTGAATCACCCGCGCATGACCGTGGCGTCCGTAACTACTACCGGCTACGGGGAGGAACTGTCCCGGCACGCCTTCCACGCCGATTACGGCGTTGTCGAGACGGTCGCGCACTTCACCGCCGCGAAACATTTTCTCCCGGAGGTCGATTTCATCATTGATATCGGCGGACAGGATATGAAATGCTTCAAAATCGAGGACGGAGCCATCAGCGACATCTTTCTCAATGAGGCCTGTTCTTCCGGGTGCGGGAGCTTTTTACAGACCTTCGCGCAGGCTTTGGGCTACGATGTGCGGGAGTTCGCCCGTCTTGGCCTGTTCGCCAAACGCCCGGTCGACTTGGGCAGCCGCTGTACCGTGTTCATGAATTCCAGCGTAAAGCAGGCCCAGAAGGACGGCGCGAGCATAGACAACATTTCGGCCGGACTGTCGATTTCCGTTGTAAAGAACGCGCTCTATAAAGTCATCCGGTGCGCGTCCGCGGAGGAACTCGGACGCCATATCGTGGTACAGGGCGGCACATTCTACAACGAGGCCGTACTGCGCGCCTTTGAACAGGAAATGGGCGTGGACGTCATCCGGCCCGATATCGCGGGTCTGATGGGCGCGTTCGGCGCGGCCCTGTACGGAAAACATCGCGCCGCCCCGGGGCAGTCCAGCGGGCTGTTGACGCTCTACGAACTGGAAACCTTTCATCAGGAGACGAAAAACGAAGTCTGCCAGCTTTGCGGGAACCACTGTCAACTGACCATCAACACGTTCGCCAACGGGGAGAAGTACATCAGCGGCAACCGCTGTGAGCGTCCGGTTACCGGCAGGCCAACGGACGACTCGTGGAACCTCTACGCCTACAAGCGCGCGCTGTTACAGGCCTACAAACCCGGCCCGGACAGGCGCGGCACGATCGGAATCCCGCTCTGTCTGAACATGTGGGAGCTTTACCCGTTCTGGTACGCGTTCTTTACCGCGCTTGGATTCCGGGTCTTTCACAGTCCGTTCTCCACCCGGGCGCTGTACCTGAAAGGACAGGGCACCATTCCCAGTGACACGGCCTGTTTCCCCGCCAAACTCGCCCATGGTCATATCGCGTGGCTGGCCGAACGCAAGCCGGACGCCATTTTCTACCCTTGTATGACCTACAATCTGGATGAGGGCCTCGGGCAGAATCACTATAACTGCCCGGTGGTGGCCTACTACCCGGAGGTACTGGCGGGGAACTGTCCGGAGCTTTCCGGAACCGACTTCATTTATGACTATGTCGGCTTACACCGTCCCGCGGACTTTACCAAGAAAATCACGGCCATTCTCCGCCGCCATTTCCCCGGGATCACCTTCCGGGAGGTCCGGAAAGCCTCCGCCGCCGCCTACGCCGAATATGACCGCCACATGGGACTGTTACGCAAAGAGGCCGCGAACATTATGGAGCGCGCCCGGGCGGAGGGACGCCGGATTATCGTACTGGCCGGACGGCCCTACCACGTGGACCCGGAAATTAATCACGGCATTGACGGCATGATTACGCGTTTCGGCGCGGCGGTGGTCACGGAAGATTCCGTGTCACATCTTGTCAAGCCGTTCCGGACTTCCGTCCTGAACCAGTGGACGTACCACGCGCGCCTGTACGCCGCCGCGCGCTACTGCCTCGAACATCCGGACTGTAATCTGGTTCATCTGGTGTCGTTCGGCTGCGGCGTGGACGCCATCACCACGGACGAAACCCGCGAAATCTTGCAGGAACAGGGCAAACTCTACACCCAACTGAAAATTGACGAAATCACGAATCCCGGCGCGGTGCGGATTCGGCTCCGTAGCCTGTTCGCGGCCCTTGAGGAACAGGACGAGACCAAAAACAAAGGATAATATCAGAAGGAGGGTATTATGCAGACCCCGTACCCCGTTTTCACGGAAGACATGAAGAAAACGCACAAAATCCTGATTCCCAATATGGCCCCGGTTCAGTTCCGGATTTTGGCGGCGGCTATGGAGCGGAACGGGTATCAGGTGGAACTACTCGGCAACTGCGGCAGTCAGGTATCGGAACTCGGCTTGAAGTACGTGCACAACGACACCTGTTACCCGGCCCTGTTGGTGATCGGACAGTTTCTGGACGCGCTCGCCTCCGGGAAGTACGACCTCGACCATACCGCGCTGATTATCACGCAGACCGGCGGCGGGTGCCGCGCGTCAAACTACATTTTTCTGCTCCGCAAGGCGCTGACGCGGGCCGGGTACCAAAACATTCCCGTCCTGAGCCTGAACTTCTCCGGACTGGAAAAGGAAAGCAGTCTGCCCATGGACCTTGCGTTTTTGCGTACGCTTCTCATGGCGGTGGCCTACGGGGACTTGCTCTCCGCCCTCAAAGCCCAGACCGTCCCCTATGAACTGCGCCACGGGGACGCCGTCGCCTTACAGGCCCAATGGCTGGACAAACTCTGTGAGGAAGTCCGGCAGGGACGCGGCATTTCCCGGCGGGAGATGAAAGCCGTCATGCCGAAAATCGCGGCGGATTTCGCGGCCATTCCCGTACGCCGTACGCCCAAGGTCAAAGTCGGCGTGGTCGGGGAAATCTACGTCAAGTATTCGCCGCTCGGCAACAATGACCTTGAAAAGTTTCTGGAATCGCAGGACTGTGAAGTGAATCTTCCGGGGCTGTTAGGCTTTGTGCAGTATTGCGCGTACAATCCGGCGGAGACGGTCCGTCTTTACGGCGGCTCGTTCATTGAGAAGTTTACGCCGGAACTGTTCCTCTCCTATCTCGCGCAACTGGAAAAGATTATCATTCAGGCCCTGAAGAGCGTGGGCTATCACGCGCCCCTTCCCTTCCGCGAACTGCTCAAACTCGCGGACGGTATCATCGGACGCGGCGACAAAATGGGGGAAGGCTGGCTCCTGACGGCGGAAATGGTCGAACTGATTCGTTCCGGGTACGAAAACATCATCTGTGCCCAGCCGTTCGGATGTCTGCCCAATCACATTTGCGGAAAGGGCATGATTAACAAAATCCGCGAACTTTACCCCGCCGCGAACATCACGCCCATTGACTACGACCCCAGCGCGACGCGGGTCAATCAGGAAAACCGGATCAAGCTCATGCTGGCGGTCGGCCGGGAGCGTCTGCAAGGGACGCCGGACGTACTGAGGAGTACGCCCCCAAAGGAAAGCGTCACGGAAGCGCCCGGTAGCGTAAAAGTCGCGATTGCTTAAGAAAAAAGCGCCCTCTCCCGGACGGAGAGGGCGTTACTGGTATTACTTGGAGGCTTTCGCGGCGCGGATGGCTTCTGTCAGCATGGGCGTGACTTTGAACAGGTCGCCGCAGATACCATAATCGGCGATTTCAAAAATGGGGGCGGTGTCGTTCTTGTTCACGGCAATAATACATTCGCTGTCCTGCATGCCGGCCTTGTGCTGGATGGCCCCGGAAATGCCCAGCGCAATGTAGACTTTCGGATGGACGGTCTTTCCGGTCTGTCCTACCTGATGGTCCGCGGAGAGCCAGCCGCTGTCGATGGTGGCGCGGCTTCCGCCCACAACGCCGCCTAATTCCGCGGCCAGTTCTTCGGCCAGCTTAATGCCGCCTTCGACATCCTTGCTGATTCCGCGCCCCACGGACACGATATAATCCGCGCCGATGAGGTCCACCAGCTTCTTAGCCGCCTTGACCACTTCCGTGACTTCCGTCTCAAAGTCGCTTTCGCTGAGCGTAAAGTCGGGGTGGACAATCTCGCAGGCGTCCGCCTTGGCCTGATCGAACGCGTTCTTTTTCATCACGCCCGGCCGGACCGTTGCCATACAGGGACGGAAACGCGGACAGATAATGGTAGCCATCAGGTGGCCGCCGAACGCCGGACGCGTCATTTTCAGGTTCCGGTCGCCCATGTCCCACTTCATGGAGTCCACGTCCAGCGTGGAGGCCCCGCGGAGGAACTCAATATAGTTGGGCACGTCCACGTCAAGATGGGTGCAGTCGGCGCACAGGCCGGTATGGAGACGCGCGGCGCAACGGGGGCCAAGGTCGCGGCCGATATTGGTCGCGCCAATGAGGAACGCTTCCGGCTTGAGGTCGGAAATCACGTCACAGATGACTTTCGCGTAGCCGTCCGTAGTGTAGACTTTCAGAAGGGGGTGGTTGCAGACATAGACCTTGTCCGCGCCGTATCCGCCCAGTTCTTTCGCGATGCCGTCCACATCATCCCCGAGAAGGAGGCCGCACAGATTCACGCCCAGTTCATTGGCAAGGTCACGGCCCTTGGAAATCAGTTCAAAGTCCGTGGGCATGAGTTTTCCTTCGCGCTGTTCGCAAAACACCCACACGTCCTTGAACGCGCCGATATCGGAACTGTTGAAATTACTGTTCATGGTTGCTCTCCTTCGTCAGATGATGTGCTTTTCAAGCAGAATCGAGGCCAGTTTGTCGCACGTGGCGCGGTCATTGCCTTCCAGCATAATTCCGGCGCCTTTTTGCGGCGGCGTGAAACTCTTGAAAATGTTGGTCGGGGAGCCTTTCAGACCAATGGTCGTCTTGTCGATGAGGGGGTCGTCTTTGAGGGCTTCGTAATCGAACGTGGTCATGGGCTTGCTGTAGGCCTCAAACACGCCGGAGACGCTCATATACCGGGGGGTGTTCAACTCCTTGATACAGGTAATCAGGCAAGGCGTCTTGACTTTGATGGTCATGTAGCCGTCCTCCAGCATACGCCGGACGGTAATCGTGTCGCCGTCCTTCTGGATATCGGCGGCGTAGGTGACCTGCGGGAGATGGAGCTTTTCGGCGATTTGGGGTCCGACCTGCGCGGTGTCGCCGTCAATAGCCTGACGGCCGCACATCACGATATCGTCCTTTTCCACGCCGATGGTGTTAATGGCGGCGGCCAAAATCTGGGAAGTGGCGTAGGTATCGGAACCGCCGAATTCGCGCCCGGACGCCAGATACGCCTCATCAGCGCCCATAGCGAGGGCTTCCCGGAGCATTCCGGCGGCGGGGGCGGGACCCATGGTAACGACAATCACTTTACAGCCGGTGGCGTCTTTGATTTTCAAGGCGGCTTCCAGCGCGTTCATGTCGTCAGGGTTGGTGATGGTCTGCATGGAGGCGCGGTCGAGGGTGCCGTCCGGATTGACGGAGACCTTCCCGGAAGTGTCCGGCACCTGCTTAATGGATACGATAATTTTCATAAGAACCTGCTGCCTCCTGTCTTATTTCACGCCCAGACGGCTGGCAATGACCATACGCTGGACTTCCGAAGTACCCTCATAGATTTCGGTAATCTTTGCGTCTCTCATCATGCGTTCGACCGGATACTCCCGGGTGTAGCCGTAGCCGCCGAAGAGCTGTACGGCGCGGCGGGTGACGTCAGAGGCCGCTTCCGCCGCGAAGAGCTTGGCCATGGACGCGTCCATGGAGTAGTCTTCATGGAGCTGTTTCTTGGTGGCGGCGGCGTAGACAAGGTACTGCGCGGCCTGCATACGGGTGTGCATATCGGCGAGCTGGAACTGGGTGTTCTGGAACTGGCTCAGGCGGCGGCCGAATTGTACGCGCTCCTTGGTATATTTAATGGCCTCTTCCACGGCGCCTTCCCCGAGTCCGAGGGCCTGCGCGGCGATACCGATACGGCCGCCGTCAAGGGTCTGCATGGCGATTTTGAAGCCGCGGCCCTCTTTGCCCAGCAGATTTTCTTTCGGGACAATGCAGTCCTCAAAAATCAGGTCACAGGTGGACGAACCGCGGATGCCCATTTTCTTTTCGTGCTTGCCGGTGGAGAAGCCCGGGAAAGATTTCTCCACGATAAACGCGGAAATGCCCCGGTTGCCCTTGGTCTTGTCGGTCATGGCAAAGACAACGAACGTGTCGGCGACATTGCCGTTGGTGATGAAGCACTTGGAGCCGTTCAGCACATAGTGGTCCCCTTCGAGCACGGCAAGGGTCTGCTGACCGGAGGCGTCCGTACCGGCGTTGGGTTCGGTCAGGCCGAACGCGCCGATTTTACGCCCGGAGAGCAAGTCGGGCAGATACTTTTTCTTCTGCTCTTCGGTGCCGTGCTCAAAGATGGGGGCGCAGCAAAGGGACGTATGCGCGGAGACGATTACAGCCGTGGTGCCGCACACCTTCGCCAGTTCTTCCACGCACATGGCGTAAGAGAGGACATCGCCGCCCGCGCCGCCGTACTCTTTCGGAAAGTAAATGCCCATCATGCCCAGCTTGGCCATTTTTTCCACGGTCTCCATGGGGAAGCGTTCTTCCTCATCGATTTCCTCGGCGAGCGGCTTTACTTCCGTCTCAGCAAACGCCCGGTACATTTTACGGAGCATCTGCTGTTCGTTTGTCAGATGAAAATCCATGTTGTCTACTCCTTATGATTCCGTCAGCGGTTGCTTACTTGGAATAGTTGAAAATGCCCCTTCCGCTCTTGCGGCCCAGCCAGCCGGCGCGGACGTACTTCTTGAGCAGTCCGGCGGGACGGTATTTCGGGTCGCCGGTTTCGGTGTAAAGGGTGTTCATGATGGCAAGGCAGACGTCAAGGCCGACCAGATCGCCCAGCGCGAGCGGACCCATGGGATGATTCGCGCCCAGCTTCATGGCCGTGTCGATATCCTCGGCGGAGGCTACGCCCGTTTCCAGAAGGCCGATCGCCTCGTTAATCATGGGAATGAGGATCTTGTTGACCACGAATCCGGGGGCCTCGGCGACTTCTACCGGCGTCTTGCCGATTTCTTCGGAGAGCTTGTAAATGCACTCGAACGTCTCCTGAGAGGTGTTCGCGCCGCGGATGACTTCCACAAGTTTCATCATCGGGACGGGGTTAAAGAAGTGCATGCCAATGACGGGATGGTTCAGGCCGTTGGCCATTTCGGTGATGGACAGGGAGGAAGTGTTCGAAGCAAAGATCGTTTCCGGCTTGCACATGGCGTCCAGTTCGCGGAGCAGTTCCTTCTTCGTGGCCATGTCTTCCTTAACGCACTCAATGACCAGATCGGCGTCCGCGGCGGCGGACTTCTCTTCCACAAGGATATTGTTCATGATCGCGTCCTTGGCTTCCTGCGTCATTTTGCCGCGGCCAACGAGTTTGTCCAGACTTGCGGAGAGTTTGTCCTTGTGCTTCTGGGCGGACGCCACGGAACTGGCGTACATCAAGGCCGTGTGGCCCTTCGCCGCGAATACCTGCGCGATACCGCTTCCCATGGTTCCGGCGCCAAAAATCGCTACTTTCATGTTCGTTCCTCCTGATTTGAATTCATTCTCCCGCGTTTTGAAGGAGAATTTCAGAGATTGCTAAAATCCTGACAAACTTTTTTTATTATAGGCTTCTTTTGCGCAATGATCAAGTAAAATTTCCACATTCCGGCGATGGTCCGGCGCATTTTCGCGTTTTGCACAAAAAAGAAACGCTTTTTTGTGGAAATACATGAACGCCGGAACGCCTCAGAGGGCGGATTTCCCCCGGCGGAGATACAGTCCGCGCGGCGTGACGGGCAGAACGCGCCCCCGGTCCACGCTCAGCGTACCGCGGAGCCAGACCTGTCGAATCCCGCCGGCGGTGCGGAAGCCCTCATAGGGAGTGTACCCGGCGGCGGAAGCGCGGTCCCGGGACAAAATCAGGTGGCTGTCGCCGGGGTCGTACACGACAATATCGGCGTCCGCGCCGGGGAAGAGGCCGCCTTTCCGGGGCCAGAGACCGTAAAGTTTCGCCGGATTTTCACAGAGTACCCGGCACAGTTCCGTCAGGCCGAAGCGGTGTTCGGCCACGCCGCGGGAATAGAGCAGTTCGCCGCGCTCTTCCGCGCCCGGAAGGCCGGACGGAATCCGGATAAAGTCATTGTGGCCGGACCGCTTCTGTACGGGCGTAAAGGCGCGGTGCCCGGAGGACACCAGTTGAATGTCGCCCTTCCGCAACGCGCGCCAGAGGGCTTGCTGATGGACACGCTCACGCAGTGGCGGCTCGCAGACATACAGCGCGGCGGCGGTGTCGTCCTGAAAGTACAGGCTTTCGTCCAACGTCAGATAGTGCGGACAGGTTTCCGCGTAGACGCTTTGTCCGCGCCGGCGCGCCCGCAGGACTTCCGAGAGCGCTTCCCCGCTCGAAAGAGAGCGTATGATAACCGGTACGCGCGCCATCTGGGCCAGCCGCAAGGCCCGCGCCACGCCTTCCGCTTCCAGCGCCACGGGCCACGCCGCCGGGGAAAGGTTCCCTTCCGCGCCGAGCGCCTCCGCAACGTCACGGCTCCCGCATTCCGCCGCGCACAGTCCGCCCCGCGCGTACAGGTCACGGAGCGCCTCAAAAAATTCCCGGTCGCCGGGGCTTCCCGTGGAGAGCAGAAAGGACGATATCCCGTCCCGGAACAGCGCGGCCGCCTCCGCCCGTACGCTCTGATTCCACGCGTACAGGCCCATATGAAAGCCGTAATCACAGAACGTTTGCCCGTCCGCTTTGTCATGCCAGCGGGAGAGCGTCCCGCGCGGGGACTCGTCCGGGTCCGGGACGGCGTCATTCAGGACCGTGGTCGTACCGCCGCGCAGGGCCGCCTTACTGCCGGTATAAAAGTTATCCGCGCTTGTCGCGCCGCCCTGTTCGGAATCGAAGCCGGTATGCGCGTCCACAAAGCCCGGAAAGAGCAGACACCCGTTGACGCTTACCGCCCGGTCGAACGTCCCGCGGTAACGGCTCCCCACAAAACGGACTTTTTCCCCGTCCGTGACCAAATCGGCCTTCCGCGTTCCGTTTCCGGAAACCACGGTCCCGCCTCTGAACAGTATGCGCATATTTCCCGCCTCCCTTTCCACGAACGAGAATAGCACAGTTCGCCCCTTTTGACAAGCGTCTGACGCCCTTGTTTTGTCAAAACGCCTCTTGACAGCGGGGGAACGTATGCGTATAATATGACAAGTTGTCATAATGTGACAACTTGTCATATTCTGTCGAAAGGGGGTGCCCGGATGTGCAAAGAAACGTTTCTCCGTCTGCCCGAAGAGAAACGAAGCCGCATTATCAACGCCGCGTGGGACGAATTTACCACCGTATCGTTTGCCAACGCGTCCATTAACCGTATCATCCGGGGCGCGGGCATTCCGCGCGGGAGTTTCTACCAGTATTTTGAGGACAAAAGCGACCTGTTTCATTATCTCATGTCGCGCGTACACGAGCAGTTGACCGAACACTACCGGCAGTTTCTGCGGACGTCCGGAGGGAACCTGTTCCGGTCCGCGCTGATGGGCTACGACCGGTTCCTGTCCGAACAGCGGCGCGGGAAGAAGATACCGGTCTTTGAACGCTGCATCGCGCTGGCGCGGCTGAATCCCGGCATAGACCTTGAAACCCTCGGCGGCGGACTTTTCACGGAAAAGGAACGCATGATGGACGAATTTCTGGAAGAATTAGACAAGACCCCGTTCCGGCGTCGGGATACGCGCTTTCTCGCGGAAGTATGCTGTATGACGGGTATCTGTCTGTTAAGCGTCCTGACGGACGGCGTGCTTCATCCCGGGGAGGAGGACGCGCGCCGCGAAGGACTGTTAGACGCGCTGGACATCCTGCGGCGCGGCAGTTACACGGAGGCCGCCTTACGGGAGGACGATTTCTTAAAAGGAGTGGAAATGTGAACGGAAAACGAATGCTCGCGCTTTTTCTGACAATATCCGTGAGTACGGCGGCGGTCTCTATACTCGCGGAGGGCGCCGCGTCCGGACCGGCTCCGGACCCGGCCGACCTGCCAACGGCGGAAAGTTCCGCGCTCTATGAGAGCGTCACGGGACAGTGGACCCTTGCCGAGCTGTCGGAGATGGAGACGCCCCCCGTCACCGGGGACCCCGAAGCGGATGAGGCGTTGGAAGGGCTGTGGCGCGACCTGCGCGGCCCGGAACCCGAGCCGGTACCGGAGGAGGACGCGACGCTTCCGGACCCCGTTGACACCCCGGAAGCGTCCGTTGTGGCCGGACCGGATGACGGCGGAAACCGTCCGGCGGCGCCCTTGACCGAATCCGAGCGCAAGGACGCGCGGAAACGGGAAAGCATTGTCGGGAGCAGTACGGAAACCGCCGAACCGCTGTCCGAAATCGCCTTTGAACAGGTGGAGGGGCGCGCGCGGGAGGACAATTTGACCGTCCGGGCCATGCGTGAGAACGTCGCCGGACTGGAAGGAATTGATTATGAGAAGTCCGAAGAGGATTTGTTAAAAGCCCTGAACGGCCTTGCCGCCCAAGAGAGCGCGTTACAGCTTGCCGCCAACGAACCGCTCGCGCAGACGTTCGCGGTCTCTTCCCTCCGGACGCAGTACGACAGCCTGTACGACACCTTTGAAAAGCTCCGTGACGGCACCACCCGCCGCGACAGCCGGGACGCCATTGAACAACTCAACAACGCCATGGACCAAGTCGTCATGGGGGCCGAGACCCTGTACATCGCCCTCATCGCCATGCGCGACCAGCACACCGCCCTGAACCGTCAGTTGGACTCCCTCAACCGTAGCGTAGAGGAACTCGAACTCCGTTACCGGCTGGGACAGGTGTCCGCCCTGACGCTCAATCAAGCCAAGTCGGGCCGTACCGCCCTTCTGAGCGGAATCCGGACGCTTGAAATGAACATCCGTACCTATAAAATGCAACTGGAAAATATGCTGGGCGCGAGCCTGACCGGGGAAATCCGGCTGGGCGAACTCCCCGCCGTCACCGAACAGCAGATCGCCGCGCTGGACGTCACACGCGATTTCGCCGCCGCCCACGAGAAAAGTTACGAACTCTACTCCGCCGCCCGTACCTTACAGGACGCCCGGGAAACTTTCCTTTCCAGCGGCGACAAGTACCACTACAACGACAACAACGCTTCCTATACCATGGCCAAACACACATGGACCGCCGCACAGGATACCTATAACGTGACCGTGCGCGGCTATGAACTGAAGTTCCGTACCCTCTCCGAACAGGTCCATGACTATTATCAGGTCTGGAACGCGTCCAAAGAGGCGTTAGAGGCGCAAAAATTAGAGTACCAAGCCAAAGAACTGCAATATAAACAGGGCAACATCTCCCAGAACACGCTCCTGAGCGCAAAGGACGCCTTGAACGAAAAAGAGGAGGCCGTACGCACCGCCGCAAACAACCTCTTTTCTTCTTATAACAACTACTGCTGGGCCGTACAGACCGGTATCCTGAATTGATGGAGGCCTGATATGAAAAAAACGCGCGTCATCGCCGTGCTACTCTCCGCCGCTGTGCTCTCTCTGTCCCTGAACGCCTGCGGCGGGGGCGGCAAGGAATCCAACGAAGAAGAGGAAGCGTCTTTACAATCCGCGTCCGCCCCGGAGACGTTCGGAACCGCCGTACAGGTTCAGCGCGTCGCTTCCGAGAACATTTCCACGGAAAACAAAGTATCCGGGCGCGTACTGGCCGAAGATGAGGCCACCATCATGGTCGGCATTTCCGCCAAGTGCACCGCCGTCTACAAGGACGCCGGGGACAGCGTACAAAAAGGCGACATCCTCTGTAAACTTGACCTCGCAAGCACCCTGTCACAGTACAGCGCTTCCCAAATCAGTTATGAGTCCGCCATACAGAGCTACAATGACCAGAAGTCCCTTTTCGACCAGCAGATAGCGGTTGCCGAAAAAAACGTCTCCATCGCGGAGGAACAGATTACCGTCACACAAAAACAGATTGCCGTCAACGAACAGCAGATTCCCGTCACGGAAAAGCAGATTTCCGTACAGGAAGCGCAAATTCCCGTTCTGCGGAATCAGATTGCCGTACAGGAAGCACAGATTCCGGTCGTACAACAGCAGATTGAGGCCGCCGAAGAACAGCTTTCCGCCGGGGAAGCCCAAATTCCCGTCCTCGAAAAACAAATCGCCTTGCTTGAGCCGCAAATCGCGCTGGCCAAGAAGAACGTCAGCGACACGGAAGCCCTGCTAAACATGGGCGCGGCGTCACAGATAGAGCTTGACAACGCCAAAATTCAGGCCGATCAGGCCGCGTTCGGCAAAGAGCAGTTACAGGCGCAGTTGACCAACACCGAAGCCCAGTTAAACAGCTCCCGCGCCCAGATTCAACAATCCAAATATTCGATCGAACAGCTCCGCGCCCAGATTCAGCAATCCAATTACTCCGTAGAACAGCTACAGGCCCAGATCGCTTCCTCCAAGTTCTCCGTGGAGCAAATGCGCGCGCAAATCGAACAGGCCAAGTTTAACCTCACCCAGTTGGAGTTACAGCGCGACAACGCGAAGCTGAGCGTCAGCCAGTTACAGAGTACCCGTTCCTCCACGCTGGCCCAGTTGGAGGCCGGCATTGAGAACGCCCGCTCCGGCGTACAGCAGTTGGATTCCGTCCTTGAGGACGTGGACGGACAGGGCAATGTGATTGCCCCCATCAGCGGAACTCTCGTGACGTTCAACGCCGTGGAAAACAGTTACGTCTCCAACGCCATGCCCGTGGCGGTCATTAACGGCGAGTCCGATATGAAAGTAACGGCGTCCGTATCGGAGGCATTGGTCCCCAAACTGAAAATCGGCGACAGCGCGGACGTGTACATCAGCGCGTTGAGCCGTAGCATGAAGGCCGAGATTCGTTCCGTGGAGCGCGCCGCGAACGCCCAGACGCGCCTTTACACCGTCACGCTGACGCTCTCCGACCCCGCCAATGACCTTCTAACGGGAATGTTCGCCGATGTCACGTTCCATACCGACCGCGTGAACAACGCGATTGTCGTTCCGTCCGAGGCCATCCTGACCAACGGCGACACGCAATACGTCTATGTCGCCGTGGGGAACCGGGCGAAGTACGTGGAAGTCCAAACGGGCCTGACAGGAACCGGCGTGACGGAAATCCTCAACGGTCTGGACGGCGGGGAATACCTGATTACAGTCGGGCAGACGTACGTCACGGACGGCGCGGACATCCGGATTGTCGGCGGCCTGTGACATGAATAAGGAGATGTTGCCATGAGCGTGGCGAAATTCTGTATCAACCACCGGGTGACCACGATACTGGCTGTAATTATGCTGACGGTTTTCGGGGTCCTGTTCACAACGCGTCTGCAAATGTCCCTTCTGCCGGACATGGAAGCCCCCATGGCCGCCGTGATGTGCTACTACAACGGCGCGACCCCAACCGATATGGAAGAACTGGTTACGAAACCGTTGGAAAGCGCGGCTCTGTCGGTATCGGGCGTCAAGGAAGTTTCCTCCACGTCCGGGGACAGTTCCAGTACCGTCATCGTCACCTACGTTGACGGTACCGATCTGGACATTGCCGTCACCCGTCTGCGGGAGCAGTTCGACATGATTACCCTGCCCGAAGACGCCACAAAGCCTATTATCCTGAACATGGATATCGGCGCGCTAATGCCGACCGCCGTTGTGGCGATTTTAGGCTCCGACCTCAACCAGTTGCAGACGCTCTCCGAGGACGTGGTAACGCCCGCGCTCGAACGGATTGACGGGATCGCGTCCGTGACGGCCTACGGCGGCTCGGAACAGGAAATTTCCGTCCGGCTGGATTCCGCCCGCGCGGAAGGCTACGGCCTGAGCAATAATTATCTGTCACAGATTCTCTCCGCGGAAAACCTGCTCTACCCCGGCGGGGACGTGCACAACGGCAAAAAAACGCTGACGGTCTCCACGGACGCGAAATACTCCGGCGTGGATGACGTGCGTAATACGCTGATTCCCCTGCCCACCGGCGGATCGGTCCGGCTGGGGGAAGTCGCCTCCGTGACGCTGGAAGACAAGGAACGCGACACACAGGCGAAAATCAGCGATCAGGAATGCGTCATACTGATTGTGTCGAAACAATCGGGGGCCAATGAGGCGAAAGCGTCCCGGGCCGTGGAAGAACGTCTTGCCGAACTCGCCGCCGAAAACGCCGGTCTGCGCTATTACATGGCCTACAGCGCTTCGGATTACATCAATCAGGCGGTCAATTCGGCGTTACAGAATATCGTGCTGGGCGTGGCGCTGGCGGCGGTTGTGGTGTTTCTGTTCCTGCGGCGCTTCGGACCTACGCTGACGATCGCGATTTCCATGCCCGTCTGCATTCTGACGGTCTTTGTCCTCATGAACGTGTTCGACCTGACCATGAACATGATGAGTTTAGGCGGAATCGCCATGGGCGTGGGCATGATTGTCGACAACTCGATTGTCGTCCTTGAAAATATCTACCGTTACGCTTCGGAAGGCAATGACCGTATGTCGTCCTGTGTGGACGGGACCGCGGAAGTCACCGCTTCCGTGGTGGCCTCCACGCTGACGACCGTTGCCGTGTTCCTGCCGCTGGGCCTGACAGGCGGTATGGCCGGAATGATGTTCAAAGACTTCTGTCTGACCATCGCCTTTCTGATTCTCTCCTCCCTTGTCATTGCGCTGACATGGGTCCCGCTCCTTTGCTATATCATGCTGGACGAAGCGAAGGCGCGTCAAAGCAAGCTGGACCTCTCCAAACGTCCCGGCTTCTTTGGACACCTTACGGTGGCTCTGTACAACGGCTACATGGGCGTCCTGTCCTACTTCACCTATCATCCCGGACGCGGTATGCTGGTCTGCGGCGCGCTGGTGGCCCTCTTTACCATCTCCTGTGCCCGTACGAACATGGTCCTGATTCCCGACATGGACCAAGGGGAAGTCAACATTTCGGTGTCCCTTCCCATCGGGTCGAGCACGGAGGAAGCGATCGGAATCGCCGAACAGGTCACGGACGTTGTGGCGCGGGAAGTGACCGCGGAAGAAATGGACAATGTCTATTACATGGTCTCGGGCGGTTCCGGCATGACTTCCATGATGTCCTCGGGGGACATTACGGTCGGGCTGAACTTGGTCAAGAAGTCTCTGCGCGAACGAAGCTCCATGGAAATCGCGGACGCCTTGCGGGAGCGGATGAACGATATCGCCGGATGTGAAATCACCGTCACCGCCTCCCAGCAGATGAGTATGTCCAGCGGCAGCGATATCAACGTAGAGCTGACGGGGGAAGATTATTCCACGCTGGCCCTGTTGGCGGACGAACTGGCCGCGAAAATTTCCGCGTTTTCGGACGCGGTCAACGTGAAAAGCTCCGTCTCGGAACGGGTGCCTCAGGTGGAAGTGAGCATTAACCGGCAGACGGCGGCGCAATACGGCCTGACGGCGGCGCAGATTGGCGCGGCGGTCCGCGCGGAACTCACCGGCGCGACCGCGACCAAAGTCACCATCAACAACACGGAAGTGGACGTTGTCATTAAAGGGGACGGCGCGGCGTCGCAGAGTCTGGACGCGTTGCGCTCCATGCCGGTTACGACCGCTTTCGGGGGGTCCGTGGCGCTCTCCTCCGTGGCGAACGTCAACGTGGTGCAGGCCCCGCAGAGTATCGCCAGAAGCAACCAGTCCCGGCAGGTCACGGTCTCCGGCGACACCCTCAGCGGCAACGCCACCGCCATGACACAGCGGATCCACGCGCTTCTGTCCGAATTCGATATGCCGCAGGGTTACTCCGTTGAGACCGCCGGGAGTTACGAGGACATGATGGAGAGTTTCGGCGACTTGCTCCTTGCCCTTGCCGTTGCGCTGGGACTGGTCTACTTTGTGCTCGCGGCGCAGTTTGAATCGTTCCTTATGCCGGTCATCGTAATGCTGATTCTGCCGGTGGCGTTTTCGGGCGCGCTGTTCGCGCTCCCGCTGACGGGTAACGATATTTCCATGATTTCCCTTGTCTCGCTGATTATGCTGGCCGGGACCGTGGTCAACAGTTCCATTATTCTGGTCGACTACATCAACATCCGGCGGCGGGAAGGGGAGGAACGGGAGGACGCGATTTTACACGCCTGTCCGTTGCGCGTACGTCCGGTCCTGATGACCACGCTGACCACCGTTCTGGCCATGGTCCCCATGGCGGCCGGTATCGGCGACACTAACGAAATGATGAGCAGTATGGGCATTACCATGATGAGCGGCATGGTGATTTCCACGATCATTACGCTGTTTTTTACGCCGGTATTCTATATCGTCATTGACAACATTCCGCGCCTGTTCCAACGCCGCGGACGGCGCGCCGTTGCGTAATAACAAGGGGGCTGTCTCAAAATGTTGAGGCGGCCCCTGACTGGAATATAATGGAGAATCAAAAAATACAACGAGCTATGCGCATTCACGCTAACCTGAATCCGTTAAACTGGGACGGGCGAGGACAGCAATCAGCAATAGCGCCTCCGTCTGGAAGCGCGGCGTTCTTCTCGCGCCGCCTCTACCAACTAATTTCGGAAAGGACCGGGAGAAATGATTTTTTATCAGAACAATTCCATTGAATTGTATAAATCGCTCAAAAATTGAAAGCCTTGAAATCTGAAATTCGGAAATTATAACGATTGACGAAACTATGTAGTTGGAATACACTTTGAATACTTAGATGTTATTTTTGACTCATGACAGGAGGAACCTGTGAAACTTAATCAAATCGCAATCATAAAAAGCGGATTAGTGCTTTCACGTAAACTATCCAAACTTCCATCCCAACTCCATTACCCGGTCTTGACGCTTCGCGCCCTTCGTCCCAATGGCGATATTGAAGTGGAGCAGTTAGAGGCCTATGACGCGTCAGAGGAATTAAATCCGGAGTACCTTACAAAAAACGGAGATGTCGTCTTTCGCCTGAGCGTCCCCTATACGGCAACTCTTATCCGTAATCATACGCAGGGAATTGTAATCTCCTCTAATTTTGCGGTGATTCGTTCGGATCGTCAAAAACTTCTTCCGGAGTATCTGGTCTGGCTTCTAAACACGCCAAAAGTAAAGCGGCAAATCTACGAAAATGCGACCAGCAATATGCTCGGCTCAGTCAGGGCAACGTGGTTCGCGGCGTTTGAAATTCCGCCGCTGTCTTTGGAGGAACAGCGGAAAGTCGCTACGCTTCACGCGCTGGCGAAACAGGAAATTCAGGCGCTTGTCCAACTGACGCGGGAGAAGGAAAAGTATTACGCTCGTTTGACGGAGAATCTGCATGAATCCATCTTAAACGGACGGACCTAAAGGAGGACGGCATGACGGCGGAAATCAAAGAGCGGATAGAACAAATCCGGCGCGGCGAAGTCCCCGAAGGTTACAAGCGCGGAAAACTCGGCGTGATGCCAATGGAATGGAAAATCGTTTCATTCCGGCAAATGTTTCGACCTCTCAACAGACGAAACGCAAGCGGGAACGCCAACGTATTGACGATTTCCGCGCAACAGGGATTAATCAGCCAAAACGCGTTTTTCACGAAAAATATCGCAAGTCAGAACACGGAAAACTATTTTCTCTTAAAACGCGGAGATTTCGCGTATAACAAAAGCTATTCAAAAGGCTATCCGTTTGGGGCATTGAAGCCCTTGACGCTTTATGAAAGCGGCATTGTTTCCCCGTTGTATATCTGTTTTTCTCCGTTGGAGGAAAACCCGTCCCCCGAATACTACGCGCAGTATTTTGACGCCGGACTCATGAACGGGGAAATACAGGCGTTCGCGCAGGAGGGCGCAAGAAATCACGGACTTTTGAACATCTCCGTACGCGATTTTTTCAATTCGTCGCTGATTTTCCCAACGCCTGAAGAGCAATGGCGAATCGCCGAAATTTTGTCCGCGCAAGATAAAGTTATCGAATTGCAGGAACGTCTTTTGACGGAAAAACGGCGTCAAAAGAAATATCTTATGCAACGGCTTTTGACCGGAAAGCAACGTCTGTCTGGATTCGGCGGGGAATGGAAAATCCTGAAAGCCAAAAATGTATTTCAAAGCGTAACCGATAAGAATCACAATGGCGATTTGGAAGTCTTATCCGCAACACAAGACAGAGGAATTATTCCGCGCAGTGAACTGGAAATTGACATCAAATATGACGATTCCGCCTTACCTGACTATAAGAAAGTAAAAAGCGGAAATTTTGTCATTAGCCTTCGTTCTTTTCAGGGCGGCATAGAGTATTCCGCGTATGAGGGGCTTGTCAGTCCGGCGTACACGATTCTGGAAAGCAAAATCCCGATTGACGCTGCTTATTATAAGCAATACTTTAAAAGTTCGCGTTATATAGCGCAACTTCAAATTGCCGTATATGGCATTCGGGACGGCAAACAAATCAGTTATGACGATTTCGGCTTTATTGAGATTTGTTATCCGCCCATCGAGGAACAAACGGCGATAGCGGACATATTGTCCGCCGCTGACCGTGAAATTGACCTGTTGCAACGGAAACTGGAAGAGGAGAAACGCAAGAAAAAAGCCCTGTCGCAACTATTATTGACGGGCATTGTCAGAACGTAACGCATGAGAGCTTAACGGAAAAGGAGAATCCGCCATGACAACCAAAGCCGATATAGAGCGCGTTCTGTGGAAAGCCTGCGACAGCTTTCGCGGTAAAATCGACAGTTCCCGCTATAAGGACTACATTTTATCCATGCTGTTCGTCAAGTACCTGAGCGATGTGTCCAAGGAACGCCGCGCCGCGTATGAGCGGCAGTATGACGGCAACGCGGAACGTGTGGAACGCGCCATGAGCCACGAACGCTTCAAAATGGACCCGGAATCGTCTTTCGATTACCTCTACGCGAACCGCAATGACAACGCCATCGGGCAGAAAATCAACGTGGCCCTGTCGCAGATTGAGGAGCGCAACAGCGGCAAGCTCCGCAACGTCTTTCGGGCGATTGACTTCAACTCCAATGTGGACTTCGGCGATGTGAAAGCCAAAAACGCCACCTTGCGCAATCTGTTGGAGGATTTTCAGGGGCTTGACCTGCGTCCCGGACAGCTCGGCAGCGCCGACATCATTGGCGATGCTTACGAATATATGATTGCGCAATTCGCTTCCAATGCCGGGAAGAAGGGCGGCGAATTTTTTACGCCCAGCGAGGTTTCCGAACTGGTCGCCTCTCTGGTCAAGCCGCGTGAGAACGACCGTATCTACGACCCCACCTGCGGTAGCGGCGGACTGCTCCTGAAGGCCTACGCGAAAATCCCCGGCGGCAAAGCCCATCTCTACGGACAGGAAAACAACGCGCAGACATGGGCGCTTTGCAAAATGAACATGTTCCTTCACGGCGTGGACGATGCCGACATCTGGGCGGGCGACACGCTCTCCAACCCGCAAAATATTCAGGAGGGCGGCTTAATGCGGTTTCAAACGATAGTGGCCAATCCGCCGTTCAGTCTGGACAAGTGGGACAGCGGCTTTCTCTCCAACGCCGCCACGGACGAGAACGGCAAGAAAAAAGAGAAAATGTCCGCGTCGCTGGACCCCTACCAGCGCTTTGACTGGGGCGTCCCGCCCGCGTCCAAGGGCGATTACGCCTTTGTCCTGCATATGCTCCGCTGTCTGGACAACGAGACAGGGCGTATGGCGGTGGTCCTCCCGCACGGCGTCCTGTTCCGGGGGGCCAGCGAGGGTAAAATACGCAAACAGATTATCGAGTTCAATCTTCTGGACGCGGTCATCGGACTGCCCGCGAACCTGTTCTACGGTACGGGTATTCCGGCGTGTATTCTGGTATTCCGCAAGAATCGCGGACGCGACAATGTGCTGTTTATTGACGCGTCCGGCGAGGGCAATTACGAGAAGGGCAAGAATCAGAACCGCCTCCGCGAAAGCGACATTGCGCGGATTGTCCAAGCCTACGAGGCGCGGGAAAGCGCGGACAAGTACAGCTATGTCGCCACGCGGGACGAGATACGCGGCAACGACTACAACCTGAACATTCCGCGCTATGTGGACACGTTCGAGGAAGAGGAACTGGTTGACATTGACGAAGTGCGGCGCAATATCGCCGACATTGAGGCGGAGTTGTCCGGCGTACAGGCGCAAATGGACGCGTATCTGAAAGAACTGGGGTTATCGTAATGACGCCGGAACTGAAAAAGCGGATAGCGCAACTTCGTCGCGGCGAACTCCCCAACGGATACCGTAAAACTATGTTAGGCATTGTTCCCGTTAGCTGGAATAGTCAACGCGTGGACGAACTTTGCGCGATAACCTCCGGCAGTACGCCAAAACGCAACAATCCGGATTATTTCACGGGGGATATATTATGGGTGACAAGCGGAGAGCTTAAATCCAAGTATATTTTCGATACCAAAGAAAAAATCACGGATTCCGCCGCAAAAGACAGCGGACTTGTACTGTATGAACCCGGTACAGTCGTAATTGCGATTTACGGTCTTGAAGCCGCCGGAGTTCGCGGAACAGCGTCTATCATTGCGCGGAAAAGCACCATCAGTCAGGCGTGCATGGCTTTTACCAAGTTTCAAAATGTCGATAATGAATTTTTTTACTATTGGTATCTGAATCATGGGGAAATGATTGGCTTACGCTATGCGCAGGGAACGAAACAGCAAAATTTAAGCGTAGATATAGTAGGGGCTTTCCTTGTCTGTTTTCCTGAGTTTCATGAACAACGGAAAATCGGTGCGATTCTCTCCGCGCAAGATACCGTTATCGAATTGAAAGAGCGTCTTTTGGCGGAAAAACGGCGTCAAAAGAAATGGCTCATGCAACGTCTTTTGACCGGAAAACAGCGTCTGCCGGGGTTCAGCGGAGAATGGGAGTCTGTGACGTTAGGCGACATTGCCGCGTATGCTAAAACGCACGCAAAAGGAGAGAGGAAAAACTACGTCAGTACGGAAAATATGCAGTCCAACTATGGAGCGGTTATATTTTCTGAAAAGTTGCCCGGATTTGTTGATGGGATTGCTTATCGTAAAGGCGACGTTCTGGTTGGAAACATCAGGCCTTATCTAAAAAAGGTCTGGAAAGCTGACAGGAACGGCGTTTGCAGTGCGGACGTGCTCGTTTTGCGGAGTTCTGAGATTGAACCCTCGTATTTTTACTATCTGATTGCAAGAGACGCTTTCTTTGAATATGTGATGAAAAGCGGTAAGGGCACTAAAATGCCACGCGGAGACAAAACGCATATTATATAGTAAACGACATTGATTTTCGCCTAATACATGCTTATATCAAGCGGCGGAGGCAGTATGAGATTTGCGCTTGTAGAAATTGAACGAACACAGAGAGGAGAATTTTCGATTGGGTTTCGCGTAGAGCGCAAAGTAAT
>JAFSRH010000021.1 GCA_017446225.1 Oscillibacter sp. | reverse complement strand
CCCGTTATGGCGGGAGCAACGGCGCGAGCGATTTTCAGCGGGACGCCCTATCCGGTTTCTTTGCTGGAAAATGTCATGTTGCGCATTCGCGCGGAACGGGAGATTACCCGCGGACGCGCTGCAATACTCAAGGCGTATTATTTGCGCAATCCCAACAAGGATTGCCCGGAGGAGGTTTTAACAGTGGCATTGAACGAAGACAGTAAAAACGAGGCGTACGCTTTGGGGCGGCTGTTCTCTCTCTATGAGGCGGTACAACAGGCGGCGAATCCCGGCATTAAAGCTACCATTAAGGACAAGTATTTTAACGCGGCGTCCACAACGCCGGGAGCGGTCTTTCCCACGCTGGACAGCCTGTGCCAGAAACATCTGCGGAAGCTGGAACCCGGTCAGCGGATTTACTACGAAAAGCGGATTCTCCGGGTAGCGGACATTCTGGGCGAAACGTATCCCATCCGCCTTGACTTGCCCCAGCAGGGAGCGTTTGATTTGGGATACTATCATCAGACGCAGGCGCGTTACAACAAGAAGGAGGAAGCGTAATATGGAAGCGATTCGTAACCGTTACGACTTTGTCGTGCTCTTTGACGTGGAGAACGGCAACCCCAACGGAGACCCGGACGCGGGCAATATGCCCCGCGTGGACCCGGAAACGGGGTACGGCCTTGTGACGGACGTGTGCCTGAAGCGTAAAATCCGCAACTATGTGGAAACCGTGAAGGAAAACGCGGACGGATACCGCATTTACATCAAGGAAGGCGTCCCCCTTAACCGCAGTGATAACGAGGCTTTCACCGCCGTTGGGATTGATGGGGCGGCGGAGATGAAGAATGACGATTTGAAAAAGAAAGTCAAGGCGAAAAAAGAAGCCGGCACGGACGTTGACGCGGCTGTCCGGGACTATCTGTGCGGGAATTTCTTTGACATCCGCACGTTCGGCGCGGTGATTACGACCGCCGTCAAAGGCGCGTTGAACTGCGGACAGGTCCGGGGGCCGGTGCAGTTGTGCTTTGCCCGGAGCGTGGACCCGATTCTTCCGCAGGAGGTTACCATCACCCGCGTGGCCATTACCACGGAAGCGGACGCGGAAAACAAGGGTACGGAAATGGGACGGAAATATATTGTCCCCTATGGGCTTTACCGCTGTGAGGGCTTTGTGTCGGCCAATCTGGCCCGCAAGACCACGGGATTTTCCGAAGCGGACTTGTCCCTTCTCTGGGAGGCGATCCTGAATATGTTTGAACACGACCATTCCGCCGCGCGGGGGAAAATGGCGGTCCGGGAACTGATTGTGTTTAAGCACGAGTCCGAACTGGGCCGCGCCCCGGCGTGGAAACTCTTTGACCGCGTACAGGTTACGAAAAAAGAGGGCGTCAGCGTTCCGAGAGCCTATACGGATTATGTGGTCTCCGTGGATACGGAAAATCTGCCCAACGGCGTTGCCTGTGAACGGAAGGCGTAACGGGGATGGAGTATGACGAGTCGGACTTTCTGCAATTATCCGGCATTCAGCATTTCGCCTTTTGCCGCCGCCAGTGGGCGTTAATTCACGTGGAAAGCCAGTGGGCGGAAAATCTGCGCACTGCGGAAGGCGCGATTCTGCATGAACGCGCTCATGACGGCTCTGTCCGGGAGACGCGGGGGAATACGGTTACGGTACGGGGCGTGAATGTCCGTTCCGTAACGCTGGGCGTCTCCGGACAGTGCGATGTGGTGGAATACCACCGCAATGCCAGAGGCGTCCCCGTGGCGGGACTGGACGGGCTGTGGCTGCCCTGCCCGGTGGAGTACAAGCGCGGAGAGCCGAAAGCCAACAACGCGGACCGGCTGCAACTGTGCGGACAGGCGATGTGTCTGGAAGAAATGCTGTGCTGTGAGATTGCGCAAGGGGCGTTATTTTACGGGGAAACCCGCCGCCGGGAAATTGTCGATTTTACGGAAGCGCTCCGAAAGGAAGTGCGGGACGATTTGGCCGAAATGCGCCGCCTCTATGAAAGAGGCCGCACGCCCAAAGTCAAGCCTTCCAAAGCCTGTAACGCCTGTTCCCTGAAATCTTTGTGCCTTCCAAAGCTGATGAAAACCCGTTCCGTTTCCGCGTACCTGTCCGCCGCCGTGGAGGAATCGAAATGAGAAAACTGTTAAATACCCTCTTTATCTCTTCCGAGGACATTTATCTTTCTCTGGACGGCGAAAACGTTGTGGCGAACCGGGACAAAACGCAAGTCGCCCGTTTCCCTCTGCATACGCTCAAAGGCATTGTCACGTTTTCCTATGCGGGCGCGTCCCCGGCTTTAATGGGTAAGTGCGCGGATATGAACATTGATTTGGTATTCTGTACGCAGCGGGGACGTTTCCTTGCGAGAATCGCCGGAATCGCTCACGGAAACGTCCTGCTCCGGCGGGAACAATACCGGATCGCGGACGATTCGCAACGCGGTTTACCGTTTGCGCGCCATATGATTTTCGGAAAACTCTATAACGGCCGCTGGAGTCTCGAACGCACGGTACGCGACCACAAACTCCGTATAGGACAGGACGCCTTCCGCGATTCTATCGACACGCTGAAAGGTCTGCTTCCGCAAGTCATGGAGGCCGAATCCGCGGATACGCTGCGCGGTCTGGAGGGCGCGGGGGCCAAAGCCTACTTTGACGTGTTCGACCAGAGAATTTTACGGGATAAGGAACACTTTTTCTTTCGCGGACGGAACCGCCGTCCGCCGCTGGACAACGTCAACGCTATGCTCTCGTTTGCCTACAGTCTGTTGTCCGGCGACTGCGCCTCCGCGCTGGAAAGCGTTGGACTGGACCCTTACGTTGGATTTTTACACAGAGACCGTCCGGGGCGCGTCTCCCTCGCGCTGGACCTGATGGAAGAACTGCGTCCCTGTGTCGCGGACCGTTTCGTCCTGACGCTCATCAATAACCGGCAACTCTCCGCTACCGATTTTACGGCAGAGGAAAGCGGCGCGGTTCGCATGACCGACAACGGGCGGAGCGCCTTCCTGAAAGCGTGGCAGGAACGGAAAAAAGAAGTCGTGACGCACCCGTATTTACAGGAGAAACTCCCGTGGGGACTGGTCCCCTATAGCAATCCAAAAAATGATTAAGATTATAAATAACCAGATTTACGGAACCATCCCTGACAATCTTCGGGCGTAATTTCTTGCATAGCCTCTTTGATTGCGGCAATCAAAGTTTCCTCCGTTCGCTTCTTGGCTTTG
>JAFSRH010000020.1 GCA_017446225.1 Oscillibacter sp. | reverse complement strand
TATTATCCCGTCTCCAACCTCATCCCGTACACGATTCAACCCGGGTACACGTTCGACTTCTACTACGTCAAGGGCGAACGCTGGCAGTACCGCGTACGCGAGTACGTGACGTTCGAGACCGAGGAAGGGAGCCTTGAACTGACCGCCCGGAACGATGTCAACGCGACCATGGCGCAGTCGGTCCAGCTCGCCGCCAGCCTCAACGGCTATCAGCTCGACAAAGCCCTTACGGCAGAAACGGCCGTGGCAAATCTGGAAACCACGGCGGAAACCACAGAAATTACGGGTCCCTTGACCGTGGACAGGCCGGAAAACAATGGCACATTCGACCCGACAAAGGGAAAAGTCGTGGACTTGTACTATACGTTCCGTGCGGACAAGGTCCCGGACGTGGCGGACGTGGGCTACATGACCGCCGACGATGTACTGGCCCCGTTGCGGCGCGGTTCGGGCGTCCCGTCCCTGTTGAGCGGTAAGGACGACAGCGGCAACAATTACTATATGACGCTGACATTGTCCTATAAGTCGGGCGACACGGAATACGCCGTCATACGGAGTTCGGACACGTCCGAACAGCAGAATCAGACGCCCACAATCGCCACCGGAAAGTATGAGGTTACGGCCACGCTGGAACTCCGGCGGACGGGCGCGGAAGACCCTGTCGGCACGTGGACGTCTCCCGTCCCGGCCACGGCGAAGGTCGCGCAGACGTAAATTCAATCAGGCGTTCCGTCTCCCGCGGAGGCGCGGGGGACGGAACGCGGTCCGGAAGGAGGCGGAACCGTGAACGAAATACGCCGCAAGTTACGCGCGCGCAACGGCGTGACGGTGGTTTTTGCGCTGGTGGTATTCCTGATCATGGCCCTGTTCAGTTACGTGATGGTCAACGCGTCCCTGACGGCCGCGCAGGGCGTCCGCGCCTCACAAGTCGATGAGCAGGCTTATTTGTCGGTCCGTCCCGCCGCAACGATGATTCGGAAGGCCGTGACGGACAGCCAGATAACGTTTCAAGTAAACCCCACGGGATCCATTTCGTGGAATTCTGGCAATGATATCATTCGAAAGATTCTGCTGGATAGCTTGAATCAGCCCGAACAGTCTTTTACTTGGAAGGTGAAAGGCACTACCTCAGATAACGACCTGAACAAAGCGATTGAAGAAACTTTCGGCGAGGTAAAATTTACTGTTACGGCGAAAAAAACGGTGCCCTTGACGTATACGTACCCGGGAACTGACCCTCCGGTTTCGATTTCGCTTCAAGCGCCTGTGTTTACTGTACGATTTAAATCAGGTTATAACATGATTATGACCATCACGCCCCAAACAAACATTACTCCGACAGCTTCCCCGGATGTTTACAATGTTCCGTTTGATGTGCAAACCAGTCTCGGGGGATAGGAAACGGAAAGAGGGACGGCTTATGAAGAAGTTAAAACGCGGCAACGGGGAAACGCTCGTGGAACTGTTAATTTCCATGCTGATTATCGCTCTGGGAATGCTGATGTTGTCCGGCGCGATTGTCTCCGCCGCGCGGCTTAACCAGCAGGCGGAAACTTTCGCCGACATGGGCGGGTCCACTGGGTCCGATGACGCTGGTAATGCCAGCGCTCGGTATGAATCTGTTACTGTTATTTTTGAAAACGCTGAAATTCAATTAAATAATGATATATCATCCGTTAAAGTTAAAGGAGCAATCACATGGCGTGTAAACAAAGACACAAACGAAAAGGAGGAGGCGGTTTTTTATTACTATGAAAAACAAAACTAAGTCTTTTTTCACACGCGCCGTACGGAAAAAGGCCGGCGGTCACGGAGGCTTTTCCTATCTGGAAATGATTTTCGTAACGCTCATTCTCGCGCTCTGCACGGGACTTATTACCGATACGCTGGCCCTTGGCGTAAAACAGCTCAAACAGCAGACCCGAAACAGTCAGGCCATTGTCCTTCTGGACACGCTCTCCGCCGTGGTGCGAAACGACCTGACTTATACAACAGCGTATAAGCAGGAAGAAGGCGCATTTAAGTTTAAAAGTGGAGTCAAAGAAATCAACGGCTTACTGACTGAGTATGGCGTTGGAAAATGGGACGCTACGAAATATCGGGAACCAATACCACCTGATTCTCCTATTGATCCACCCATGGAAGATACGGGAGACAAAGAAGATACGGGAGACAAAATGATATGGGCCTCCTGTTCAACTTCTAATCAAGCGGGGGAAATTATACGCCAGAGCGAAACGACCGACTATTACTATTACACGCCTTTGACCAGTTCGCAGGATTATTCCGGCCATAAAACCAAAGGTTCGCCCCCCGTGGATCCTATGTGCGCGACCATTGCACTGAAACCCGTAATCAGTGACAATAATAAAATCAGCAAATATACCGTTACCATCAAAATTTATGACGGATCGGGCAAAAGGGAAGAGGAACTTTTGGACACAAGTAAAGCCGCGCTTTTGCAAAGCAAAACGTTTGATGTCATTCCTGTTCAAGAGGTACAACCCGAACAGCCTTGACGGATTCCGCTTACGGCAATCCTGTCATCTTCCCGGCTCCGCGCGCGGGAAACGGAAAAGCAACGGGACGTTATCCGTCCCGTTGCTTTGCGCAGGTATGGCAATATGGAAGTCAGAACTCGACCGGCGTGTCGTAATAACAGCACTTGAGCAGTTTTTCCATCTCTTCCACGGAGGGCTGACGCGGATTGGAGCCGGTGCACGCGTCCGCAATGGCGTTGACGGCAATGTCGTGGAGGCGTTCCAGAAAGACGTTTTCCGGCACAAAGCCCTGTTCGCACGGGTAACTGTCCGCGCCGTAATGTTTGATACCGTGGGGGATGTTCAACGCGTTGTTCATTCCGCGCAGATGCGCAATCAGCGCGGAAACTTTTTCGTCATCCGGCGCGTCTTTCGGCGCAATGCCCATGTAGTCCACAATGACGCCGTAACGCTTTTTCGCTTCCGGGTCTTTCGCGTTAAACGCGATAACTTTCGGCAGGTACATCGCGTTGGCCGCGCCGTGAATGATGTGCGCGCCGCAGTCGGCGAAGATGGCGCCCGTCTTGTGGGCCATGGAATGGACAATGCCGAGCAGGGCGTTGGAGAAGGCGATACCGGCCAGACACTGGGCGTTGTGCATACGGTCCCGGGCGGACATATCGCCGTTATAGGACGGTATCAAATCGGCCTGAATCATTTCAATGGCATGAATGGCCAGCGGGTCGGTAAAGTCACAGTGCGCGGTGGAGACATACGCCTCAATCGCGTGCGTGATGGCGTCCATGCCGGTATGCGCGACCAGTTTTTTGGGCATGGTTTCGGCCAGTTCCGGATCGACAATCGCCACGTCCGGCGTAATCTCAAAGTCGGCGATGGGATATTTGATTCCCTTGTTGTAGTCCGTGATGATGGAAAAGGCCGTCACTTCGGTGGCGGTGCCGGAAGTGGACGAGACCGCGCAGAAACGCGCTTTCTTCCGGAGTTCCGGAATCCCGAACACCTTGCACATATCCTCGAACGTGCAGTCGGGGTACTCGTACTTAATCCACATGGCCTTGGCCGCGTCAATCGGAGAGCCGCCGCCAATGGCGACAATCCAGTCGGGTCCGAACTCCCGCATGACTTCCGCGCCCCGCATGACGGTATCTACGGACGGGTCCGACTCAATGCCGTCAAAAACGCGGACTTCCATACCGGCTTCTTTCAGATAGCTTTCCGCCCGGTCCAGAAAGCCGAAGCGTTTCATAGAGCCGCCGCCCACACAGATGATCGCCTTTTTTCCCTGAAAGGTCCTGAGCGTTTCCAATGCGCCTTTCCCGTGGTAGATATCGCGGGGGATGGTAAAGCGTGCCATAATAAAACTCCTCCATTTTCCAGTGATGGTCAACAACGCGTTGATTATAATACGGCAAAGGGGGAAAGTCAATACGGGCGGATCGGAGCAAATTTCGGAAAAGCGGTTGACAGCGCGGAAACGTTTCTGGTATATTGAGAGCGACAAAAGCGGACGGCGGAACTTGTGCGGGAGGGCGCGTTATGGACGGATTTGAGGCGGTATCAGGGACCCCGGCGGCGCGGCAAATCCGGGACGCCGCCGCGCGCGGGACGCTCTCCCACGCGCTCCTGTTGACGGGTAACGGCAATCTGCCGGCGTTGGCCCGCTACGCCGCCGCCGCGTACGAGTGCGCGTCCGGGACCGGGCGTCCGTGCGGGGTCTGCGTTGGTTGCCGAAAGACGCTCCGCGACATTCACCCGGACGTCATCACGGTGCGGGACAACGAGCACAAGTCCCTGTCGGCGGAAGCGGTGCGTAACGCGCGTTCGGACGCTTGGATTCGTCCGAACGAGGGCGCGCGGAAGGTCTATATCTTCCCGGACTGTTCCCTGTTGACCGTGACGGACCAGAACATTTTACTGAAGGTCGTGGAGGAAGGGCCGCCCTACGCGGCGTTCGTATTTTGCGCGGAGAACGTGTCGGCGGTGTTGCGGACGCTCCGCTCCCGCTGTGTGGAGCTGAAATTGCAAAGCGCGCAGGCCGCGCCCCGGAACGTCATTGCCGCGCGGGGCGAGGAACTGTGTCGGCGGGTGGCGCAGGGCCGGGGGGCCGTGGCCGAGATGTGCGTAAGGCTGGAGGCCGACAAGAAAAAATGGGACCGCGCGGAGTTACAGGAGCTGTTGGCGTGGTGTCAGGGGGCGTTCGCCGCCGCGCTGTTTCGTCTGTACGGCCGGGAGGCCCCGGAGGAATACCGCACGGTCGCGCGCCATCTGGCGGAACGTCTGGACAAAAAGCGGCTCGCCTTCGCGCTGGACAGGTTCGGCGCGTACTGCCGCGACTGTAACGCGCCGGTCGGCGTGGGGCACGTGCTCGGCGCGCTCGCCGCGGAATTGGAGGGATTGTTTTGAGCGAGATGATCAGCGTCCGGTTTCCGAACGGAAGCCGGAATTATGACTTTGACCCCGGCGGACTGCGCGTCGGCGTTGGGCAGGAAGTCATTGTGGAGACCACGCAGGGACTTGAATTCGCCATTTGTACCCGCGGAAACCGGCCGATTGCCGATGGGGAGGAAACGCGTCCGCTGAGCGCGGTTCTTCGTCTGGCCACGGACGAGGACCGGCGAATTCTGGAATGGAACCGGAACCGGGAGCGGGAGGCGTTCCGCATTGGAGAGGAACGCATAGCCGCCCACGGTCTGGAAATGAAGCTGGTCCGCGTGTCCATTTCTTTCGAGGGAAACAAGCTCATCTTCTTTTTTACCGCAGACGGACGCGTTGACTTCCGCGCGCTGGTACGGGATTTGGCTTCGGTGTTCCACAGCCGGATCGAACTGCGTCAGATTGGCGTACGGGACGAGGCGCGCATGATCGGCGGACTGGGTATCTGTGGCCGTCCGTTGTGCTGCTGCCAGTTCCTGACGAATTTTCTGCCGGTGTCGATCAAGATGGCCAAGACGCAGAATCTGAGCCTGAACCCCGCTAAAATTTCCGGGGCGTGCGGGCGGCTGATGTGCTGTCTGAAATATGAACAGTTCGCCTATGAGGAGGCATCGCGGCGGCTCCCAAAGGCGGAGTCGTTCGTGCAGACGCCGGACGGACCCGGAAACGTGAAATCGGTGGACCTGTTGCGCGAGACGGTACGGGTCAGTCTGGACAGCGACCCGGAACACCTGAAAACGTACCGCTGTTCGGAAATTCTGCTTCTTCGCAACGGCAAGGGCAACCGGAACGGTATCGACATTCCCGCGCCGCCGCCGCGCTACGTGGAGGAGCGCCGGGAGGAGGACCCGTTCCTTTCCGGGCGGGAACTGAACTGGCCGGAGGAACGTCCGGCGGAAGGGACGCCCCGGAATCCCCGTCCGAACCGTCCGCGGAAGCCGGTCGAACCCCGGCGGGAGGCCCGGAAGGAAGAGACATGGAACAAGCCCGGGAAACCCGCGCCGGAACGCGCGGGCGCGGAAGGAGACGCCAAACGGCGCCGGAAACCGTGGTACAGGAACAACCGGAAGAACCGTCCGAACCGCTGAGGAGGGGCGATATGGCAAAATTTACCGGGGTACTGCTCGCAAGTGATTACGATAACACGCTTTTAAACACAGAGACGGCGTTTCTGTCGGGCAGTCCCGCGCCCACGATACCGCCGCGCAACTTGGAGGCCCTCGACTATTTCATGGGCAACGGCGGGACGTTTACCGTCTCCACGGGGCGCGCGGTGCCGTCCATCCGCAATTTCGCGGCGGACATTCCGTGTAACGCGCCCTTTGTGGTCGCGAACGGCGCGGCGCTCTACGATTTCCGTACGCGTACCTATACCGACATTCTGGCCCTGCCGGACGGCGTCCCCGATCGCGCGGAGGAAATCCTGTCGCGGTTCCCTTCCGCCGGACTGGAACTCTACGACACCCGCGACATGGTCTACGCCGTGCGCCCGAATCAGTACACGCGCCTGCACGAACGGATTACCCGCGTGCCGGTACGGGAACGGGCGGCGGTGTCGGACATCCCGCGCCCGGTTCTCAAAATGATGTTTGAGGACGAGCACGAGACGTTGGAACAAATAGAAGAAGCGCTTCTTGCGCGGAACTGGACCGCGGAATGTGAAGTCTTTTTCACGGCCCGGACCCTTTTGGAAGTCACGGCCAAAGGCGCGACAAAGGGGAATATGGTCTTACGTCTGGCGGAACATCTGGGCATTGCGCGGGAGCGCGTCTACTGCGCCGGGGACGAGGCCAACGACATTTCTATGTTACAGGCGGCGGCGGAAGGCTTCGCGCCGTCCAACTGCGTACAGGCCGTCCGGGACTGCGGCGCCACGATCGTGGGCGACTGTTCCCGCGGCGCGATTGCCGACATCATTGACATTCTCGACCAACGTTTTTAAAATCCGGGATACTTTCCCCCTCTCCCGGCGTATACTGTTTGACAATGGAGACTCTCAGGAGGAGGCGGATCCGCCATGACGCCCACGGTATGGATCATCGGGGACGAACGGAAGTACCGGAACTATGTCCGGGCGGTGGAACGCGCCGGAGGGCGGGCGTGTTTCCACGGTACGCCGGAAGCGTGTTCGGCGTTACTGCTTCCCGGCGGCGGCGATATGGAGCCGTGGCGTTACGGACAGCCGAACACGGCCGCCCGGGACCTCGACCCCGTCCGGGACGCCCTTGAGCTGGACTTGCTCGACCGCTTTACAACCTTGGGGAAGCCCGTGCTGGGGATCTGCCGGGGAATGCAGAGTATCAACGTCTTTTTCGGCGGCACGCTCTTTCAGGACGTCCCCGGGCACGCGCGGACGGACGGCGCGGACCGCGTACACCCCGTGCGGAGCGCGCCGGGAATCTTCGCGGACCTCAACGCCGGACACGTCAACAGCTCCCATCATCAGGCCGTGGACCGCCCCGGAAACGCCCTGCGGGCCGAACAGTGGGCGCCGGACGGCGTCATAGAGGCCATCCGGCACGAACGCCTTCCCGTCTGGGGGGTCCAGTGGCACCCGGAACGTCTGCCCGGGCCGGCCGGACCGCGTCTCTTCCGTGCCTTCCTCGACCTGTGCGCCCCGGCCCAACGCTTCCGCGGGTAAATTTGCTCCATGTAAAATCGGCAACCGGAATCCGGGCGCGTTTTTAGGGAAAATCAACAAAATTTCCCTCTGTTTTCGACAAGAACTCCGCTTGACGATTTTACCAAAAAGGCGTTATAATAGAATAGTTTTTTTATGGTCCCATTTACTGCCGGAAAACGGGGTCCTCCGCCGCGACACGGCCGCCCCGTACGCTGCCGGAGGGAGAGGAGAAAGGAACTGTATGGAAAAAACTGTAGCGAAAAAAAACGAGCAGCAGCGCTTCCACGAGGGCATTCTGACCGATGGATGGCGCTACTTCGGCGCGCATCCCGAAACGCGTAACGGAACCCGCGGCTGGCGCTTCCGTACGTGGGCGCCGCGCGCGCAGGGCGTGTCCATTGTGGGCGAGTTCAACAACTGGGACGAATCCGCCAACCCCCTGAAACGCAACGGCGAACTCTGGGAGGGCTTCATTCCCGGCCTGAAAGAGTTCGACACCTACAAGCTGGCCGTCCGCGGGAAAGACGGCGAAACCCGCCTGAAAGCCGACCCCTACGGTTTCCATACCGAAACCCGTCCCGCCACCGCCAGTAAACTTTACGACATCTCCGGCTTCCCGTGGTCGGACGGCGCCTTCCGCGCCCGCCGCCACAAACAGCCCGTCTACGAGTCCCCCCTGAACATTTACGAAGTGCACTTGGGTTCGTGGCGTCTGCGCGACAACGGCGATTTCATCGACTACCGCGACCTTGCCCGTCAGCTCGCCGCCTATGTCCGCGACATGGGCTATACGGCTATTGAACTGCTCCCCGTCACCGAACATCCCCTTGACGATTCGTGGGGCTACCAGTGCACCGGATACTTTGCCCCCACCTCCCGTTACGGTACCCCGAAAGACTTTATGTGGTTCGTCAACCATATGCACGAGAACGGCATTACCGTCATTTTGGACTGGGTCCCGTCCCATTTCTGCAAGGACGCGCAGGGCCTTTACGAGTTTGACGGCACGCCGTGCTATGAGTACACCGACCCCAACAAGTGGGAGCACGCGAGCTGGGGCACGCGGGTTTTCGACTACGGCCGTCCGGAAGTGTGCAGTTTTCTTTACTCCTCCGCGCGCTACTGGCTGGAAGAGTACCACGTGGACGGACTGCGCGTGGACGCGGTCGCCTCCATGCTCTACCTCGACTACGACCGGCAGGGCGGGGCGTGGACGCCGAACAAGTACGGCGGGAACCATAATCTGGAAGCTATCAAATTTTTGCAGAACCTGAACAAAATCGTCTTTGAACGCAATCCAAGCGCCCTGATGATTGCGGAAGAGTCCACCGCGTGGCCCAACGTCACACATCCGCCCGTGGACGGGGACGAAAACAACGAGGCCCTCGGCTTCAATCTCAAGTGGAACATGGGCTGGATGAATGACATGTGCCACTATTTGAAGCTCGACCCGTGGTTCCGTAAGGACAACCATAAGGACATCACGTTCTCTTTCATGTACGCCTTTTCGGAAAACTACGTGCTCCCCATCTCCCATGATGAGGTCGTGCATATGAAAGGCTCCATTGTCGGCAAAATGCCCGGCGATTATGAAAATCAGCTCCGTTGTACGCGCGGGTTCTACGCCTACCTGCTGGCCCACCCCGGAAAGAAACTCCTCTTTATGGGCGCGGAGATCGGCCAGTGGCACGAATGGAACTCCAACCAGCAACTTGACTGGTACCTGCTCGAAAACAAGGGCAATCAGGAACTGCACCGCTTTTTCAAAGAGGCGAACGCCTTCTATCGCAAGACGAAAGAACTCTGGGAAGTGGACTTCGACTGGACCGGCTTCGAGTGGCTGGTGCCGGACGACAACCAGAACAATGTCGTCATTTTCCTGCGCAAAGACAAACAGGGGCATAACCTGCTCTGCGCCGTGAACTTCTCCCCGAACCGGTATGACGGCTACCGGGTGGGCGTACCGGACAACCGGCAGTTTGTGCCCGTGTTCACGACCGACCTGCCCGAGTACGGCGGCGGCGACTTCTACGACAAGGAACCCGTCACGGTGGAAGCCATCCCCTCCCACGGAAAAGACGCCTCCGCGAACATTAAAATTCCGCCGTTCGGCGCGGTGTTCCTGCGCGGCGTGGGAAAACTGCCCAAGAAGCGGAAAACCGCTCCCCGTCCCCTCCGTCCCCGCAGAATCGCCGGAAAGATGGACCGTAACGCCGCCCCGGAAGAATAACGCGCGCGTAAAACCGTAATTTCTGCGCGCGGCGTTCCGGTCCGTGCGCATAAATTGATAATATCAGGCAAAGGAGCTGGAAAGAACATGAAAAAAGAGTGTATCGCCATGTTGCTGGCCGGCGGACAGGGAAGCCGCCTGTACGTCCTCACCAGCAACGTGGCCAAGCCCGCCGTCCCCTTCGGCGGCAAGTACCGTATCATTGATTTTCCCCTCTCCAACTGTATCAACTCCGGTATCGACACCGTGGGCGTCCTGACGCAGTACCGGCCGCTGGAACTCAACAGCTACATCGGCAGTGGTCAGCCGTGGGACTTGGACGGCTCCTCCGGCGGCGTGCACATCCTCCCGCCGTATCAGACCGCCACCGGCGCCTCTTGGTACAAGGGTACCGCCAACGCCATCTATCAGAACATCGGCTTCATTGATATGTATGACCCCGACTACGTGGTCGTGCTCTCCGGTGACCATATCTACAAACAGGATTACTCCGACATGGTCCGTCTCCACAAGGAGAAAAACGCCGTGTGCACGATTTCCGTCATGGAAGTGCCATGGGCGGAGGCCCCCCGCTTCGGTATCATGAGCGTGGACGGAGAGGACAATATTACCGAGTTCGCCGAAAAGCCCAAGGAGCCCAAGAGCAATCTGGCGTCTATGGGTATTTACGTGTTCTCGTGGAAGGAAATGAGAAAGTACCTGACGGAAGACGAGGCCAACCCCAAGTCTGAAAACGACTTCGGCAAGAACATCATCCCCGCCATGCTGGGCAACAAGGAAAAGCTCATCGCCTACCGTTTCAAGGGGTACTGGAAGGATGTCGGCACGCTCGAATCCCTCTGGGACGCGAATATGGATATGCTCTCCCCCTCTTCCGGTCTGGACCTGATCGACACCACTTGGCCCATCTACGCCCGCTCCGTCAACGCGCCGCCCACGTTCGTGGACGCTTCCGCCTCCGTCACGCACAGCGCCATTAACCGCGGCTGTGAAATTTACGGCAAGGTCGAAAACTCGGTGCTTTCGCCTAACGTCACGGTGGGCGCGGGCGCACAGGTCAGCTACTCCGTTCTGCTCCCCGGCGCGAAAGTCGAGGAGGGCGCGGTAGTCGAATACGCCATTCTCGGCGAAAACTGCCATATCGGCAAAAATGCCCGTGTGGGCGCCCGTCCGGAGGAAAGCGACCCGGCGACATGGGGCCTGACGGTGCTTGCTCCCGGCTGTGACGTGGCGGAGGGCCGCAAGGTGGCCGCCAACAAAATGCTCAGCCAGAACGGTGAGGAGGTGTCCAGAAAATGAATGGACTGCACGGAATTATCTTTGCCAATGAAGAGCGGGCCGGCTTAAAGGAACTGGTCGGACCCCGCTGTTCGGCGTCCATCCCCTTCGGCGGACGTTACCGCGCGGTGGACTTCGCCCTGTCCAACATGGTCAACGCGGGCATTACGGATGTCGGCGTTGTGACCCACGGGCAGTATCAAAGCCTGCTGGACCATCTGGGCACCGGCAAGGCGTGGGACCTGTCCCGCAAGCGCGGCGGCCTGCGCTTCCTGCCCCCGTTTAACTACGACTCCAGTCGCGCCCTTATGCCCTACCGCGGCAACGTGGAGGCCCTCGCCGGGATCCGGTCCTATCTGGACACCATCCGTCAGGAGTACGTGGTCCTCACGGACGGCGACCTTGTCGCCAACCTGCCCATTAACGATATCTTCGCCCAGCATTTGGAGACCAAAGCCGACATTACCGTTGTCATGGGCGAGGACTGCTTCGAGATTGACGATGGCACGTACTTTGAACTCGATAAGGACAACCGCGTCATGGAAGTGCTCGTGCACTTGGCCCACCCGCGCGGACACCGCGGTCTGGATACCTTCATCATCTCCACGGAACTTCTCAAACAGGTCGTGGACGACTGCACTTCCCGGAACGAATACAGCTGGCGCAGAAGCGTGCTTCAGGCCCGCAAGGACCAGTTAAAGATTCAGGCGTACATCTGGAACGGTTACGCCGCCCAGATTCGTTCCGTACAGGAATACTATGACCGCAGTATGCAGCTCCTTGACCCCAACATCCGCGCGGACCTCTTTACCCCCAGCCGCCCCATCATTGGCAAGGCCGTTGACAAGTCCTCCGCCTATGTCGCCCCCAGCGGACATATCGTCAATTCCCTGATGAATGACGGTTGTCTGGTGGCCGGCACCGTGGAAAACTCTATCCTTTTCTCCGGCGTGGTCGTGGAAGAGGGCGCGGTCGTGCGCGGATGTATCCTCTTCCGTGACGCCGTGGTCCGCAAGGGCGCGGCCATTGAGTGCATCATTGGCGACAAGAACGTGGAAATTCAGGAAAACCACCGCCTGATGGGTTATCCGACTCACCCGATTGTCGTGGAGAAGAACCGCCGCGTATAAAAAGCCTTGATTTTCCCTCCGCGATGGTGTAAAATTATCTCCGGCGGTTCTACCGGATACCGCCGGAGATTGCATTCCCTTGAGCAAACTTCCCGTTCTTCTTGCGGACAGGAATCATGAAGGAGTGGTATCTAATGAAGATTTTATACGTGACCAGTGAGGCCGCCCCCTTCGCCAAAACAGGCGGTCTCGGTGATGTGGCGGGGTCCCTTCCCGTCGCTCTCGCCCGTGAGGGCGCGGAAGTGGCGGTTGCCCTCCCCCTGTACCGCAGGGTCCGGGACCGCTTCGGCGACCAACTCACGTTCGAGTGCTACGACTACGTGGACTTGGCATGGCGGCATATCTACTGCGGCCTGTTCTCCATGAAAAAGGACGGCGTGACATGGTACTTCTTCGACAATGAACAGTATTTCGACCGTCCGGAACTCTACGGCTACCTCGATGACGGCGAACGTTACGCGTTTTTCTCCCGGGCCGTGGTGCGCATGCTGGACCGTCTCGCCTTCTGGCCTGAAATTATCAACGCCAATGACTGGCAAACGGCGCTGGTTCCTATCTATCTTGAAGACGACGGCGTCCGGGAGGACCGTTACCGCTCCATTAAAACAGTCTTTACCATTCATAACATTGAGTATCAGGGCCGGTTCAATCCCTACGTCCTCGGCGACCTGTTCGGGCTGGATCCGGGCTGGGTACAGGACGGCACCATGTTAATGGACGGAGACTTAAACCTGTTAAAAGGCGCCATTGTCAGCGCGGACGCCGTCACCACGGTGTCCCCGACTTACGCCAACGAGCTGAAAATGGCCTATTTCGCGCACCGCCTCGAAAGCATTATGCGGCAGAGCGAATACAAGCTCCACGGCGTTCTCAACGGAATCGACACGGAAACGTTCAATCCCGCGACCGACAAGCGCATTGCCCATAATTATTCCATTGAGGACATGACCGGCAAGGCGGAGAACAAAGCCGCGCTTCAACGTATGCTCGGACTGCGGGAAGACCCCGATCTGCCGATTGTCGGCATTGTCAGCCGTCTGGTATCGCACAAGGGCCTTGACCTTGTCTGTGAGGTGATCCACGACATGATGGGCCTGCCCATGCAGTTGGTCATGCTGGGCAAGGGCGACCAGAAATATGAGGAGTTTTTCCGCTGGGCCGGTCAGCAGTATCAGGGCCGGATGTCGGTTGTGCTGGACTATAACGAAGAGCTGTCCATGGCGATTTACGCCGGCGCCGACCTGTTCCTTATGCCTTCCAGAAGCGAGCCTTGCGGACTCAGCCAAATGATCGCTATGCGTTACGGTACCGTGCCCGTAGTGCGCGAGACGGGCGGCTTGCGCGATACCGTCCAGCCCTATGACGCGCTCCGTGACGCCGGAAACGGCTACAGTTTCGCCAATTATTCAAGCGGCGATATGCTCTACGTGCTCCGCTCGGCGGTCTATCTCTACAAGGACTATCCGGAAGCGTTCGCGCGTCTGCGCCGGCGGGCGATGGAGTCCGATTTCAGTTGGAAGAGAAGCGCCAACGCCTACCTGAGCATTTACGCGAGCCTGTGGGGACAGGTCTGGCCCGACCCCGCCCTTGCTCTGGAAGACGAGGACGCCCCCGCCGCTGAGGACGCCGTACCCGCGGAGGACGCTCCCGCGGTTGAGGAAGCCGTACCCGCCGCCGCGCCTGTGGAAGAGACCGCGGAGGATGTCCCCGCGGCTGAGGAAGAGCCGCAAGGCGCCAAGAAAAAGAAATCCGCCAAGAAAAAACACTCCGGGAAGTAACCGCCGGATGAAGGAGGAAGCATGACACCTTATACCGCAAAATCTCTGGAAGAAGCCCTAACCGCCAAACTGATGCTCAACTTCGGCAAAGCCCCCGATGAGGCCTCGGACGAGGAAATGATGAAGGCCAGCGCGCTTGTCTTGCGGGACGTCATGGCGATTCGCGGCGTGGAGGCCGTCAAGGAGACCCGCCGCTACCGTAAGAAACAGGTACACTATATGTCTCTGGAGTTTCTCATTGGCCGCAGTCTGATGAAAAACGCCTACAATCTGGACGTACTGCCGCAGTTGAAAGAGGCGCTGGAACATCTGGGCTTTAAGGCTTCCGACATCTTTGAGGTCGAGCCGGACGCGGGACTCGGGAACGGCGGTCTGGGCCGTCTGGCCGCCTGTTACCTTGATTCCATGACGACCCTTGACATCCCCGCTACCGGTTACTCCATCTGTTACGAACTGGGAATCTTTAAACAGAAAATCGTGGAGGGACAGCAAGTCGAACTCCCCGATGACTGGCGGGAACTCGGTTCGGCGTGGCTCCTGCCCAAACCGGAAGAGGCGCAGGAAGTCCTCTTCGGCGGAAACGTCCGTCAGTTCTGGGACAACGGACGCCTGCACGTGGTACAGGAAAATTCCAGTAAAGTGCTGGCCGTGCCCTGCGACATGGTGGTCGCGGGCTATGGCACCAAAAACGTAAATACGCTCCGCCTCTGGGACGCCCGTCCCGTGAAGAGCGTGGACATGGACCTGTTCGCGCGCGGCGAATACCTCAAGGCTTCCGAAGAGGAGGCCATGGCCGAAACCATTACCAAAATCCTTTACCCGGACGACAATCACTATGAGGGCAAGTCCCTGCGCCTGAAACAGCAGTATTTCTTTGTTTCGGCTACCATCCAGTCCATTGTCACGCGCCACCTTGCCACCTACGGCACCCTCAAGAACTTCCACCAGAAGAACGTGATTCAAATTAACGACACCCATCCGGCGTTAGTCGTCCCGGAACTCATGCGTATTTTCGTGGACGAGGCCGGCATGGAGTGGGACGAGGCTTGGGAAATCACCCGCCAGTCCGTGGCTTACACGAACCACACCGTGCTGGCCGAGGCGCTCGAACGCTGGCCCCAGAATCTGGTGGAAAGTCTGCTGCCGCGCGTCTGGCAGATTATCCTTGAAATTTCCCGCCGCTGGCAGGAGAAAGTAGACAACTTCTATCATGACCAGAGAAAGACCGCGAAAATGGCCATTGTCTGGGACGGAGAAGTCCGGATGGCCAACCTGTGTATCGCGGGCGGGATGGCCGTCAACGGCGTTTCCGCGCTTCACACCGAAATTCTCTGCCGGGACGTGTTCAAGGAAGCCTACGACATGGAGCCGGAAAAGTTTAAGAACGTCACCAACGGAATCGATCACCGCCGCTGGCTCAGTGAAATCAATCCCCGTCTGGACGCGTTCATTCAGGAACTGACCGGCGGGCCGGAATACCTGCTTCGTCCGTCCGCGCTGAAAAAGCTGGACGCCTTCGCGGAGGACGCTTCCGCGCTGGAACGTCTGGACCAGATTAAGCGTGCCAATAAAGAGGACTTCTGCGCCCACGTCAACCGCAAGCGCAACATGACACTTGACCCCAACGCCATTTTTGACGTACAGGTCAAGCGGCTGCACGAGTACAAGCGCCAGCTCCTCAACGCCATGCACATTATCGCGCTCTATCAGGCGTTACAGGACAATCCCAACGCCATTACCCAGCCGCATATCTTCCTCTTCGGGGCCAAGGCCGCCCCGGGCTACGCCGTTGCGAAACGCATTATCCGCCTCATTAACTCCCTCGCCGACCAGATTGACCATGACCCCGTCTGCAAAGACAAGTTGAAAGTGGTCTTTCTGGAAAACTACCGCGTTTCCCTCGCCGAACGCCTCATGCCGGCCAGCGAAGTCAGCCAGCAGATTTCCACCGCCGGAAAAGAGGCCAGCGGCACCGGCAACATGAAGTTCATGATGAACGGCGCGCTGACCATCGGCACGCTGGACGGGGCGAATGTGGAAATGCACCAACTCCTCGGGGACGAAAATATGTTCCTCTTCGGCCTTCGCGCGGAGGAAGTCGAGCGGATGAAACGGGAAGGCTATATTTCCCAGCGTCTCTACCACTCCGACCCCAAACTCCGCCGCTGTCTGGACGCGATCCGCGCCGGTTTCCGGGACGGTATCTCCTATGAGGACCTCTATCAGCGTCTGCTCTTCGGTTCGGGCGGGAGCATGGCGGACGAGTACCTGTTGCTGGCCGACTTTAACGATTACTGTGAGGCCGAAGCCAAAATGGTCCGCACTTACGCCGACCGTAAGACGTGGAACCGCATGAGCCTTCACAACATCGCCCGCAGCGGACTGTTTGCCGCTGACCGGTCCATTTCGGAATACGCCGATCATATCTGGCACGTACCGCACAAATTTCAGGCGTAACCGATTTAAAGCGCCCCCCGGGTTCCGGGAGGCGCTTTTCGTGGAATGGGGAGGCGCTTCTGTTTGAACGGGAGCATTCCGCAGCCTTCACGTCTTGACCGGTCCGACGACATTGCGTAACGCGGTCAGCGGTTCCTTCAATCAGGGATGACTTGATGACGCAAGCAGGATTGTCCGATGAGGCCACATGACGCACTACTCGGCGGTTCCGTCCGCGGACAGAGACTGACGGGTCCTGAAATGCTCTACCGTTCCCGGCTCAGCCCCAGAAGATAGTCGGTACTGACACCATAATATTTGCTCAGGGTAATGAGATGGTGGATGGGAAGCTCGTTCGCCCCTCTCTCGTAGCGCGCGTACATGGTCTGAGAAGTTCCCAACACTTCCGCAATCTGGGTTTGTGTCTTATCGGCGTCCTCCCGCAAATCGCGCAGGATTTTGACATAGTCCATCGCATCCATACTTGACACCTCCATATGGCCGTCCCTGATTTCTGGTAGCAAGAATTTATCATAAGATGGGAACTTTTTGTGAGAAAGATACACAATTTTACTATAAAAATTCTTCTTTTTTAAACAAAAGCACAAAACATATCGGCAATTTGCGCAAAAATTTACTAAATTCCTGAACTTTCCACCAAAAAAACGAATTTCCGCTTTTTTTGCGTCATTTTGCTTTACAAACAGGGAAAAAACGGCTATAATATAAAAGGTAATGCTGTATTTTCCGGAAGGAGATGACGTTTTGGAGTACACGAAGGGAGTCCCCTTTGAGACCCTGTCCCTGTCCGCGCCCATGCTGGAAGTCCTGTACAAGTCCGGACTGCGCCTGAGCACTCCCGTTCAGGCCGGGTGCATTCCGCCCATGATGGAGTGGCGGGACGTTATCGCCAAAGCGCCGACCGGAACCGGTAAGACGCTGGCCTATGGCGTCCCAATCGTGGAACACACGGACCCCGCCGATCCTCACGTGCAGGCCGTGATTCTGGCGCCCACGCGGGAACTCGCGCTACAGATTCAGGGAGAGTTTGAGACATTGTCCGTCTGCCGCCCGGGCGTGCGGAGCGTATGTCTGTACGGCGGCGCGCCTATCGGAAAACAGCTTGAGAGCCTCCGGAAACAGCCGCAAATTGTCGTGGCGACCCCGGGCCGCCTCAGCGACCATATCAAACGCCGCAGCGTACGGATTGAAACCGCCCTCACCGTCATTTTAGACGAGGCCGACAGGATGCTGGACATGGGCTTTGTCCATGACGTGACGCGCATTCTCGACCGTATGAAGCGGAGAAAGAATCTGGGGCTGTTTTCGGCCACGATTTCAAGGGAAGTGCTGGATATTGCGTGGGTGTACCAGCGGGACGCCGTGGAAGTCACCGTACAGGAAGATGAGGAGAACAAGCCCGACATCCGGCAGTTCCGCATGGAGACCGCCGACAAGGCCTCCGCGATTGCCGATATCCTGAAAGAAACCGGCTTCGACCGCTGCATGGTCTTTTGTAACACAAAATCGTCCGCCGAACGTATCGCCTACTTTCTCCGTATGCGCGGCGTGGACGCGGAGTGCATACACGGCGACATCCCGCAGAAGCGCCGGGAACAAATCCTGACCCGCTTCCGGCGCGGGGAACTGCCCGTGTTTGTGTCCACGGATGTGGCCGCGCGCGGCATTGACGTGGACGATGTGGACATTGTCTTTAACGCCGATATCCCGGAAGAATCCCATGACTACATCCACCGCATTGGCCGCACGGGCCGCGCCAAACGGCAGGGGATCGCGCTGTCCCTGATCGGCGACTATCCCTCCCGGCTCCGTATGGACGATATCGCGCGAAAAACCGGAAATCAGGTTGTCCCCGTGTGTTTCGGCCCGGATGGAAAGTTGATGGCCAGTACATAGGGCGCGTCACATCTGATTGTCGATCCGGAAGGCCTCCCACGGAAGGGCGTCCGAGAGCATGAGCAGGGACGGATGAATGCCGCTGTTCCGGTCCGGAAGTCCGGGCTGGCGGAACGTCAAAAGGTTTGCCGTTTCCTCCGGGATGGACAGCGTGACCCGGGTCCCCTTTGCGCGTTTCGACTCCACGGACAGGACGCCGCCGTGTCCTTCCGCGATTCGCTTACAGATGGCCAGTCCCAGCCCCATGCCGTGGGTAGTGTCATCGCCCCGGCGGACATTCCACGACCACGCAAAGAGCTTGGGCAACTCCTCTTCGGAAATGCCGCGCCCGTTGTCCTCCACGGACAGAAGAATTTTCTTCGGCGAACGCTGAAAACTTAACTTTACCCGGACATACCCGCCCCGGGCCGTGTACTTCATGGCGTTGGACAGAAGATGATAGACCAACTGCCGGATATGCTCCGGGTTTATCAGACAACTATGCCGCGCCTCCGCACAGGAAAAACGCAGTTCCAGCCCCAGATATTTCGCAAGATCCGCCGATTCCTCGCAGATATCCGACACCAGTCCCACAATGTCGCAGGCTTCTTTCCGCATGGCTTCCTCCCGCAGAAGGACCGCGCTTTCCTCCAGATTCCGTACCAGCCGGGTCAGCCGTATCCGGCTCTGGTCGGCGTAAGCGGAATTCTGGTCAGCGTTTGAAATTTTTTTTCTTTTTTCCGGCGAAACCATTCGTCTTTCCGATAAATAAAGATTGCTCAATCCTTCCCTGAGCTGTGCCGCCAGATTTTCCAGAAAAAAGCTCATCTTTTCTTTTTCATCGCTCATGGCATACGAGTTCCTTTCTATTTCACCGCTTATGTCTCAGTTTACGCGCATTGCCTCTCCGTAACCCCGGAAAATTCCGGAGGGCGGTTTTTGCAAAAGTCCCCATCCGCTGCGCCGCGAACGGGGACTTCCCGCGGCCCGTGCTACGGGACGCCGTCATCTCTCATCCTGTGTCCGGGTCCCCCTGCCGGTCAAGGTCCGGTCCGCTTCAGTTGGCGTCGTTGGCCACGATCAGGCCGTAACCGCCGTTCTTGCGCTGGTAGACAATGGACAGGCTTTCGTTCTCGCTGTCACGGAACACGAAAAAGTCGTGGTTCAGAAGGTTCATCTGCAAGATGGCTTCCTCGGGACTCATCGGCTTGACGGAAAAGCGCTTCGTCCGGATGATCTCAAATTCCTTTTCTTCCTTGACGGTAAAGTCGTCCGCCGGGGCCGGAGCCGGGATGTTCTCCGTACGCATCCGCTTGGAAAGGCGCGTCTTGTTCTTGAGGATCTGCCGCTCGATATAGCGGACCGCCGCGTCCACCGCGCCGCGCATATCGCCATCGGGGGCTTCCGTCTGGGCGCGCAGAATGGTGGCACCGTCCTGAATGGTAATTTCTACCGTGCACAGGTGATTCTTCTGGACAGAAAACGTGACCGACACGGGGGCGTCCTCGTTGCGGAGGTACTTGGCCAGCTTGGAGATTCTCTTTTCGGCGTAGGCCTTGATGGAATCATTCAGCGGGACCTTCTTGCAGGTGTAGGTGTACTTCATGACAACCGCTCCTTTCGTATCTGTGAGAGGCACACCTCTCTTCTCAGATTCTACCATAAACTTTCCGTTTTGTACAGGGGCAATCGTGCAAAACGCCAACGCTGTGCGCGCTCGATGCCGTAAGACGGAAAATCGCCCCCGCCCCTGAAATGCGCGCCCGTCCGACAGAAAAACACTCAAAATTCCCTCTTGCAATTTCCCCGTAAAACGGGTATACTGTATTCCTCTTGGAAATCCGGAAGCATTCCCTTGCTTCTCTTCTATATAACCTGTATGTTAGCTGTACATCGGCGGGCGGACATTCCGGAACGTTCCGCCGAACGATTTGTATTTTACTGTGGGACGCCGCTTCCCGCAGTCAAATAATAGACAGTCTGATACCGAAGCCGGGGCGTCAACCATGTTCCGCGCGGCGATACGGGGCCGCGCGGACAAAGGGAGCGTCCGTAGTTTTCCGCGCCCTTCCCCGCCGGGTCACTGTCAAAGATCATAAAAATTGAAAAGGAGTTTTAGCAAATTCTATGGCAGAAAAATTGAAAATTATTCCCCTCGGCGGTCTGAACGAAATCGGAAAGAATATGACCGTTTACGAGTACGGCGGAGAAAGCATTGTCGTGGACTGCGGCATGGCCTTTCCGGAAGACGATATGTACGGAATCGACAGCGTGATTCCGGATATCACTTGGCTGGTCAGGAACCGCGCGCACATCCGGGGACTGTTCGTCACCCACGCCCATGAGGACCACGTGGGCGCGATTCCCCATGTGTTGAAACAGGTCAATATGCCGATTTACTGCACCCGCCTGACCGCCGGCCTGATTAAACTGAAACTGGAGGAGCACGACCTTCTACAGTCCACGAAGCTGATTACCGTACAGGCCGGCGAGACCGTACGGGCGGGGAAGTTCGCCGTGGAGTTTATCCACGTCAACCACTCCATCGCCGATTCCGTGGCCTTTGCCATTCATACCAAAATGGGAACCGTGATCCACACCGGGGACTTTAAAATTGACGCCACCCCCATTGACGGGGAAGTCATCAACCTTGCCCGTTTCGGCGAACTGGGCCGGGAAGGGGTGCTGTGTCTGTGCGCGGACTCCACAAACGTGGAACGCCCCGGCTACACCATGAGCGAGCGCGCCGTTGGGGAAACGTTCTTCCGGCAGTTTCAGGGCTGTTCGGAGCGCGTTCTGGTGACAACGTTCGCCTCCAACGTGCACCGGATTCAACAGGTACTGGACGCCGCCGCCGCGTGCGGGCGGAAAGTCGCCGTCACCGGACGTTCTATGGAAAATATTATGCGCGTCTCCATGGAGCTGGGCTATATGAAGGTCCCGCGCAACACCCTGACGGACATCAACCGCCTGAAAGCGTTTCCAAAGGACAAACAGGTGATTGTCACGACCGGCTCACAGGGCGAGGAGATGAGCGCGCTGTACCGTATGGCCTTTTCCATTCACAAACAGGTGGAACTCGGCCCCGGCGACAAAGTCATTATTTCCGCCTCCGCGATTCCCGGCAACGAGGTAACGGTCAGCCGGGTGATCAATGAGCTGTTCAAGAAGGGCGTGAAGGTCGTTTACAACAAGGCCGATATGCTCCACGTATCCGGGCACGCCTGTCAGGAAGAGTTGAAGATTATCCACGCGCTGACAAAACCGCAGTTCTTTGTGCCCCTCCACGGGGAACAGAGGATGTTACAAATCCACTGCCAGTTGGCCCAGCAGATGGGCATGGACCGCAACCGCATTGCGATTGCCGAAAACGGGTCCGTCATTGAGATTACGCCCCGGACGATTAAGTTCGGCGCGCCGGTGCCCGCCGGGGAAATCTACGTGGACGGCTCCGGCGTGGGGGACGTGGGCGCCGTGGTCATGCGGGACCGCAGACGCCTTGCGGAAGACGGAATGGTCGTGATTGTCCTTCCCATCTCTTCCCGTGACGGCGGACTGCTCGCCGCGCCGGAAATCATCACGCGCGGCTTTATTTACGTGAAAGAGTCCGGGGACATGATGCACGAGTTACAGTCCGTTGCCACGGAAGCGGCGGAATCCGTCAGCCCGCGCCGGCCCCGTGACGATGGCGAACTCCGGGGCGCGGTCAAGGCGGCGGTGAGCGGCTATCTTTACAAGAATACCCGCCGCAGTCCGATGGTGATTCCCGTTGTCACCCGTCTGTGAAAAGGAGAGGTTGTCGTCATGAAATACGGACGTGTCTACAATTTTTCGGCGGGACCGGCCATCATGCCGGAACCTGTCTTGGAGGAAATCGCAGCGGAGGTGATGAACTACCACGGAAGCGGTATGAGCGTCATGGAAATGAGCCACCGTTCCGCCGTGTTCCAGAAAATCCGGGATGACGCCGAAGCCGATTTGCGCCAGCTTCTGCGCGTTCCCGACAACTACCGGGTCCTGTTCGTACAGGGCGGCGGGACGTTACAGTTTTCCATGGTTCCCTTGAATCTGTTGCGCAACGGGACGGCCTGTTATATTGAGAGCGGCGCATGGTCTCACAAGGCCATTCCCGAGGCGAAACGCTACGGCAACGTCATTATTTCGGCGTCCTCCGCCGACCGGAATTTCTCCTATGTCCCGGACTGCTCCGCGCTGACGTTCCCCGCCAACGCCGATTACGTCTACGTCTGCGAAAACGAGACCATCCACGGCACCACGTTTTACCGCCTTCCGGATACGCGCGGAATCCCGCTCGTTTCGGACCAGTCGTCCATGTTCCTTTCGGGTCCGTGCGACGTGACAAGGTACGGCCTGATTTTCGCGGGCGTACAGAAGAACGTTGGCCCCGCCGGTATGACCATTGTGATCGTACGTGACGACCTCATCCGGGACGACTTGGACCCGAAAGTACCGCTTTATTTGCGTTACCGTATCCACGCCGACAACGATTCCATGTACAATACGCCGAACTGCTGGTCGCTCTACTGTTGCGGGAAAGTGTTCCGGTACCTGCTCGACCTCGGCGGACTGGAAGAAATGGGACGCCGTAACCGGGAAAAAGCCGCGATTTTGTACGACTTTCTCGACCGGAGCCGGTTCTTCCGCGGGACCGCGGACAGGGCGGACCGCTCTTTGATGAATGTAACGTTTGTCACGCCCACGCCCGAACAGGACGCGGAAGTTGTCGCGGCTGCCAAGGCGGCCGGATTTGAAAATCTGAAAGGACACAAGAGCGTCGGCGGCCTGCGGGCGTCCATCTTTAACGCCATGCCGAAAGAGGGCGTGGAGGCGTTGGTCACGTTTCTGGAAAAGTACGAAAAGACCGCGGCCCGATAAGTTCCTTTGGCTTTCCCGCGTCTTTAGACGCCAAAACGGAAACAGATCCCGTAAGCGCAAATTTTCACAATCGCGTACTGAAACGTATCTCATCCTGCGCTATCTTTGAAGAAGGCGGTATGAAAATCGCCGTTTGCACAAAGTCACGTGACGTTGTGCCGCTGTGTTGGAAAGGATGTGCTGTCATTGGGTACTAAAAAGCGGATTTTGCGTGTAATGTTGACGTTCATTTTCCTGTGTTGCCTGTTTCCCGCGCTGTCAGGTCCCAAAGCGGAAGCCTACGACACGGGGAAAATCGGGCGCGCCAATATCGTTTCAGCGGGCAGCGGTCATACCGCGGCGGTCATGCCGGACGGCTCGCTTTATACGTGGGGAGGCAATGCGTACGGACAGTTGGGCAACGGCACGAAAGAAAATTCCTCCGTTCCGGTAAAAGTCATGGATAACGTGACTTCTGTCAGCGCGGGCTATCTGCATACGGCAGCCCTCACATCAAGCGGGGAACTCTACGTTTGGGGGGACAACCGGTATGGACAGTTGGGCAACGGCGATGAGGGAGAAAACGCGTATTTTCTGGTTCCTCTGAAAATCATGGACGATGTCGTTGCTGTCAGCGCCGGAGCATGGCATACGGCGGCTATTAAGTCGGACGGCTCGCTCTGGATTTGGGGCTACAACAAGAACGGACAACTGGGGAGCGGCAAAATTGGAGAGAATTCCAATATACCATTGAAGGTACTTGACGATGTCGTTGCTGTCAGCGCCGGAAGTTCTCACACAACCGCCATTACATCAGACGCTGTGTTATGGGACTGGGGCAATTATATAACTCTCTGTCGTCATGCCAAGCCTGATATAGATACGCCATTAGAAATTTATGATAACTCTATCGAAGTTAGCGCGGGAGGTGCGTATACTGCCGCTATTCGCTCTGACGCTTCCTTATGGACTTGGGGAGTGAATGAGTTTGGAAGATTAGGCTATAATAAAGATGTGTGTACTAAGTATCAGCATTATACGCCTTTTTATTCCGATTCCATAACCAAGATTATGGAGAATGTAACCGCTGTCAGCGCCGGGGAGTGTCATGCAGCCGCTATTCAGTCTGACGGCTCGCTCTGGACATGGGGCCGGAATGATTATGGACAATTAGGAGTAAAGATCATCTATGATTGGAAGCATGGGTATGATATAACCAATTTTAACTCTACAGATACTCCTTGCCGGGTACCAGATCTGGAAAATGTGGTAGCGGTTAGCGCGGGTTTGTATCACACAGTAGCCGTCACGTCGGACGGGTCAATCTGGACATGGGGGTATGGATATTCCGGTCAACTGGGAAATGGCAAAACTGAGAATTCTGACACCCCGGTAAAAGTATTATTCCCCTATCTTCCCTCCACGGACGGATGGGGATTCCAGCACGCAACGGCTTGCGCTAATTCTAAGACCATTTCGGAAAAAGTCTGGTATGCGATTTATGACAAGTCGAAATGGCAGAATCAAAAAAATTACCTCCTTCACAGCGGAGGAGCGGAACACGGTTTGTGTCAGGGAATGGCCGTAACTTCCGCGCTGGTCTATTCCGGTTATCCGTCCGCTGACGCATGGAGCGAAAACGCTCAAAACGCGTCCATGCTGACGGCGGGATTTTTGAATAATCCTTCAAAGTCATTCGGATGGACGATTGCCGAGTATATGCAGGGCATATGGGCGTATCAATTTTCCGCGGACGCGGCAAAAGAGACCAAAGCGCACAAAAAGGAGTTGAAAGCGCGGAACTATCAAACTATTGTCGACAAGACCAATCAGTTTCACGATACCGGGGAGAATCCCATTGCCATTATCATACGGGATTGGTTTCCGGGCGGCGGAAAACCGTCTAAAATGGAAGGTCATGTTTTAATCCCTTACAAGACGGAAAAGACGGACGTTACCTTAAAGGTATATGTCTATGATTGCAGTTATCAGAACGATGACGGCAGATATATTTTGTTCGGTTATCATCACGGCGTTCTGGACAACTGGTACTATGAAATTCAGCCGGAGGATAAAGACAGTCCCCGTGTTGTTTTCAGTTCGGAAACCGGAAGTATGTCCTATCTGGACAACCTTTCCGAACAGGCGGCGTTGATGAACATTACGAAAACAGTCTCGACCGCTCCTATGCTGTATTCCAGCGCCGACAATTTCTCTGTCAGCACGAAATCCGGGCATACCGTATCGGTAAAGCAGGGACGTGTAACCGGGGACGAAGAAACCGGACTGATTCCAATGGAAACAGCCGGCGTTCTTCTGGGTTCCGATGACTTACGGAAATCGGATCCAGTCGTGTTTTATTTGGAAGACGAGTCTCTGCTTTCGGTTGTGAACGATGCGGAAAAAGCCGTTGAAACGGTGATTGTCAATGATACCGCCGATATTGCGGTTACGTCCGGTTCCCATTCCTCCGTAACGGTTGGCATGGACGCAAAACGCTATACGGTACAGGTTGCGCCGGATAACGATAAGGCGGTTTCCATTTCATATACCGTCAATAACGGAGAGACCGTGATTTCAGCCAGCGGCACGGCGAACGGCATTGCGGCTCTTTCCGCAGAAACGGGAGAGGAAAACGCTGAAATTAGCGGTTTTCATTCGGCGGTCGTCACCGTGACCAAAGACGGAAAGAATCGTTCGTTCTCTATTGGCAACGGCTCCCATCATGTGTCCGCCGATCAAGACGGTTCCGCTTCTTCCGTTTCCATAGAAAGCGTTTCTGTCCAAGATGATACCGTTTCCGTTTCGCTGAACGGAAGCATGGCGGAAGAGGGTGTGCTGTTCGTTGCGGCCTACAATAAAAACGGAAAAATGCTGAGCATTGCATCGGAGAGCGTCCATATTGAAAACGCTTTTTCCGGACCCTTTTCCGTTCGCATGGAGACGGCGAACGCGAATTCTATCGCGGCATTTCTGCTCTCTACGGATATGAAACCGCTTTGCGGAAAGAACACCGTGAATATGTCCGGATAAAAAATTCAAATTACGTCCTTTTTTCTCCTTGACAACATTACGCGACATTCCATCTCTCTGTCCGTGTACGTTCAGTCATACGAAAGCTGCGCGGAGGTCCAGTCGCGGATGACGTCCCGGTAAAACCGGCACACGTTCTTTCCGGTCTCAAGGTCCAGATTGGCATAGTTTCCGCACTCCTTCGCGCTCTTCCCGGGCATTTCCCCCGTGAATCCGGACGCCTCCGAAAAGACTTCCTTTAACAGCGTTACCGCGCCTTCCAGCGACAGGCGGCGGTTGTCGAACAGGAAATAGAATCCCGTCTGACAGCCCATCGGCCCGAAATAAATGACCGCGTCCTTCTCCTTGGAATTGCGCAGGAGCGTGGCAATGAGGTGTTCCACGGAGTGTAATTCGGCGTTGGAGAGCAAGTCGCCAACGTTCGGACGCTTCAGGCGTAAGTCAAAGGTGACAATGTCGCCGTCCCGCCGCGACAGGTACAGTCCCGGCAACAGTTTCGTGTGGTCCACTTCAAAACTCGCGATACGTTCCATTGTAAAAGCCCCTCCCGTCACAGGCGTTCGTTTTGCAGGGACAGCGCCAAGGGAAGCAGAACTTCCCCCAGATTTTTGATCGCCTGTCCGAAGTCGAAATACTCTTCCACTTGCCCCGCCCGGAACAGGTGGTCCGACACCGATTTCAACGCCACAAACGGCGTACCGTTCCGGCAACAGACTTGCGCAATCGCGCACCCTTCCATGTCCATCAGGAGCGGGTGAAACGTGTCCCGAATCCATGTCGCGCGGCCGGTGCCGGTGGCGAACCAGTCGCCGGTGGCGGCGCGGCCCGTGGAGGCGTCCACGCCCGCGGCGCGCAGGAGTTCCAGACAGCGTTCCGGCCTCCATGTCGGGAACTCCAGCCGGTTCACCGTGGACACGAATCCGGGCGCGTCCCCGATTGCGCTGGTGTCCATGTCGTGCTGTACGTAGTCGGACGGGACCACGAGCGTACCCGTGGGAAGGTCCGTCATGCACCCCGCCACGCCCGCGTTGACGACCATCTCCACGCCGAAGGACAGGCACAGAATTTCACAGGCCATGGCGGCGTTGACTTTGCCGATCCCCCCGGCGCAGGCGATGAGATCCGGGGCCACGTTGTAGAACGGGACGCCGGATATGATCTGAAACGGTTCCATGTCTTTCGCGCCGGGGAGCGCGTGGAACTCGGCGGGCATGGCGAATTGTAAGCCGATTTTCATATTGTCACCTCATAGTATCCTTCTTGTAAATTTGCATCTTGGATAAGAGCCGCAGTCCCAGAAGAAGGAACCGTAACGCCCTTCCCGTAACACCAGCGGACTGCCGCACCACGGACAGATTTTCGATTCCTGTACGTTGCGGATATCCTGAATGTGTTTTTCTTTGATGGACGGGTCGACATTGGTCAGGGGTAAGAGGCGGTTTGAAATGCTCCGTATTTCCCTCGCGCCGTACAGCGGCGGAAACGCGGAAAGCGTGTCTTGTAACGTCTCTCCCAACCGTGGGGTCTGTGTAATCACAACGGAACGCGTATTTTCCGGAACCCGTTCCAATTTGCACCGCTTGGCAAACACAACGCAGGAAACGAAATTCTTTTCCGGTATTTTCAAATATCTTGACAACGCCCGAATATGGTTCCGGTTCTGCCGGATCGGATTATAGAACGGATATCTTTTCCGGTTCGGGTGAATATGTACCCAGTTCAGGGCGTCCATGGATCCGGAAATTACGCCGTTATAATTCTTGCTCTCAAAAACAAAAATGCCCTTCTCATGGACCATCACAAGGTCGATTTCCGCTGTGCCGTCCCCTTTCGGAACGTACACATTCCGGAACAGCGCGAACGTTCCCGTGACCGTATCATAAAGAATATCGGCGATTACGTCCTCTCCGCGTTTTCCCAGTTGTTCGGCGCGGGAACGCGGCTCTTCCTCTAAAGGCTCTTCCGGGGAGCGCCACGCGCGCGGACGGCGTATTTTGATTTTACGGAGCGCGTAAATGATGAGCGCCAGCCATAACAGACAGAAAAAAGCGTTTCGGATTTCCGCTGACCTTATCATTTCCATATCGTAACCTCACGGGGACCGCGGACGCGGCCCCCGTTGCGCGTGATTACTTCACAAGCGCCGCCGTATCCATGGCAATCATCAGTTCCTCGTTCGTGGGAATCAGCAGAACCTTGACGCGCGAATCCGCCGCCGAAATGACCGCTTCCTTGCCGCGTACTTTGTTCGCTTCGGCGTCCATTTTCACGCCCATGAACTCCAGTCCGGAGGCAATGGCCATACGCTGTTCGGCGCTGTTCTCGCCCACGCCGGCCGTAAAAATGACCGCGTCCACGCCGCCCATCGCCGCCGCGTACGCGCCAATGAGTTTCTTTACGCCGTAATTGAACATATCGACCGCCAGTCCGGCGCGCTCGTTGCCCTTCTCGAACGCGCTGGTCAAGTCGCGGAAGTCCGAACTCACGCCCGACACGCCCTGTACGCCTGATTTTTTATTCAGAATGTTCAGCATTTCGTCAATGCTCAGGCCGTACTTGTTCATGAGGTACTGCAAAATGCCCGCGTCCAAATCGCCGGAGCGCGTTCCCATGGGCACGCCCGCCAGAGGCGTAAAGCCCATGGAGGTGTCCGCGCTCTTTCCGCCGTCAACGGCCGTGACGGAAGAGCCGTTGCCCAAGTGGCAGGAGATTATTTTCAGTTCTTCCGGCTTCTTGCCCAGCATGGCGGCGGCGCGTCCGGCGACATACTTGTGAGACGTGCCGTGGAAGCCGTAACGGCGCACCTTGTCCTGTTCGTAGTATTCGTAGGGCAGGGCGTACATATAGGCGCGGGGCGGCATGGTCTGATGGAACGCCGTGTCAAAGACGGCGACCATGGGCACACCCGGCATGACCTTCTGACAGGCCCGGATTCCGGTCAGGTTGGCGGGGTTGTGGAGCGGGGCCAGCGGAATGCAGTCCTCAATGGCCTTGAGGACTTCGTCCGTAATCAGGACCGACTGGTTAAACGCTTCCCCGCCGTGAACGACACGGTGCCCCACCGCGTCAATCTCCTTCATGGAGGCAATGACGCCGTTTTCGGAATCGGTCAACGCGTCCATAACGGCCTGAATCGCTTCCGCGTGGGTCGGCATGGGCACGTCCGCCGCGTCCTTTGCGGCCTTGCCGGCGGCCTTGTACGTAAATTTCCCGTCAATGCCAATTCTTTCGCAAAGGCCTTTTGCCAGCAGAACGCCGCTCTCCGGGTTCAGAAGCTGGTACTTCAGGGAAGAACTGCCCGCGTTGATGACAAGAACATTCATGGATATTCTCTCCTTCTGCGTTGCTGGGACGCGCGCGTCCCGCTATCGGTCCATTATAGCGGAGTTTTGCGCGAGTGACAAGGGCCGGAGCGGAAATTTTTCCGGCGCGCCGGGAAAAGAACATTTCTCCATATCTTGCGCGCACGTTGACATACCATTTTACCGCCTCCGGCGTTACAATCTTTCCGTGAACGCAGGGCGGCAACTATGATTCGGAACAACAGGGAGGTTTGTGCAATGAAAGGAAAGAAGTATTTGTCCTTGCTTCTTGCGCTGGCGCTGACGCTTACGCTGGCCGCTTGCGGCGGCGGAACCGAACAGCCGGCCGACAATGCCGCCCCCGCGGAGACCGCGCAGGACGCGGAAGAATCCGCCGGGAGCGGCTACGCCACGGACACGCTCGTTGTCAACATCTGGGACAACAACCAGCGCGCCGGTTTGCAGCAGATTGCGGACGAATGGTCCGCGAAGTCCGGCGTCAAGGTCAGCGTGGAGGTCATTACATGGAACGAGTATTGGACCCTTCTGGAAGCGGGCGCTTCCGGAGGCACGCTTCCGGACGTGTTCTGGATGCACATCAACGAGGCCCAGCGTTACATGGGCGCCGATGTCCTTCTGAACCTGACCCCGTACATTGACGCGGACGAACAGATTGATCTTGCCAACTACTATGACGGTATCGTTGAGATTTACAGCTCCGGCGGCTCCCAGTACGCCCTTCCCAAAGATCACGATACCATTGCGTTGCTCTACAACAAGGCGATCTTTGACCGCTACGGCATTTCCTATCCCACCAACGACTGGACGTGGGAGGATTACGCGGCCGCCGCGAAGGCCATTTCCGAGGCCGGCGCCGCTGACGGCGTGTACGGAACGGCCATGAACACCAATGACGGGCAGGACGGCTGGTATAACCTGATTTACGGTTTCGGCGGCAAACTCATCAGTGACGACAAGACGAAGTCCGGCATGGACGATGAAAACACGATCGCCGCTATGACGTGGCTGGCGGACAACCTGTTCCCGTATATGCCCGATCAGTCGCTGATGTCCACCAGTGACCCGGATGTGCTGTTCCAGAGCAACCTTGTCGGCATGATGTTGCAAGGCTCGTGGATGGCCGGGGCGTTCTACCAGTTCCAGCAGGGCGGCAACGCCGATTACGCTTGGGCGGAAATTCCGTACTATGACGCCAACGGGAACGGAACCTGTGAACGGGAAGAACGTGTGTCCCTGTATAACGGTCTGGGCTGGGCGGCGTCCGCCAAGACGAAGGACCCGCAGGCGGCGTATGACCTGATTGCCGCGTTCTGTTCCGAAGAGGGCCAGTTAAAACAGGCGGAATTGGGCGTGACGATGGCCGCTTACAAAGGCTGCTCCGATGCGTTCGTCAATTCCTTTGAGGGGATGGACCTGTCCCCGTTCCTGAACGTGGAGGAAAACGGAACCCTGATTCTGCACCCCTATTCCAAATATACCACGCGCTGGGAAGGCATGTTCACGACCGATTTAATCCCGGGATGGCAGAACCCGTCCGCAATGGCGGACGTATGCCGTGACGTTGCCGCGAAAATGAACAACATTCTGGCGGAAGAAGCGTAAAGTCTTATGCTCGCGGGCCGGGACGCAGTCCTGACCCGCCCGTTTTTTGAAACGCGGAAAATTTCCGCGAAACGATTGACAGTTATCTTCCGCCCGTGCTATATTGGACGGCGGGGGGCGTATAAGATGAAAGGCGTGGACACCGCGGAACGGAACCGGCATTATCATTGTTTGGAGTACGATTACGACAGGAGCGGGGACATTTTTCTGATTGCCTGCGGCGCGGAACGGTGTGACCCGGGCGTCCGGTACGGCCCGGACGTGCGGGAAGGGTATCATTTGCATATGGTGCTGTCCGGAACCGGCACGTTGTACGCCGGAAACCGGACGTTCCGTCCGAGATTCGGACAGTTGTTCCTTTTGAAAAATCAGGAAGTCGCGGAATATGTCGCGGACGCGTCCGACCCGTGGCGCTACTGCTGGGTAACGTACAACGGCCGGGAGGCCGGACGCCTCTCCGATGAAATCGGCTTTACGGACGGCGTTTACTGTCTGGAATCCGAGGCCGAGCCGAAACTGTTTTATGAAATGGTCCTCAGGATGTACGAACGGCCGGAGATGAACTACATAAGCGACCTCTACCGGTGCGGAATCCTTCTGGAATTCCTGTCACTGGCCATGGAATCCGTCAGGGGAAACGCGAAACGGATTCGGCGTCCCGAGTCCCCGGCCAAGGCCTATGTTGACCGCGCCATACAGTTTATCCATTATAATTACGCTACCATCCGGGTCGGTGACATTGTGAACTATGTCGGCTTTACGCGGAGTTACTTTACAAGCCTGTTCAAAAAGTGGACAGGACAGTCCCCGCAGGAATACTTAATGCAATACCGGCTGAAAATTGCCTGTCAGCAGTTGACGCGGACCGCGCTTCCGGTACAGGAAATCGCGGCGCAGGTGGGATATGACAATCAGATGACGTTTTCAAAGATGTTCCGGAACGCTTACGGAATCAGCCCCACGGAATACCGTCAGCGCGGCGGAACGGCAGTACAGGAGGCGATTTTATGAACGGCCGTATGCTTTGTCCGGTTCCCCCCATGGGCTGGAACTCGTGGAACACGTTTTACAATCAAATCAACGAGGAGCTGATCCGCACAACGGCGGACGCAATGCTGGAAAAAGGCCTTTTGTCCGCGGGGTATCGGTACCTAATCGTGGACGACTGCTGGGCGTTAAAGGAACGCGACGCCCGGGGACGGCTGACGCCCGACCCGGAAAAGTTCCCGCGCGGTATGAAAGTCGTGGCGGACTATGTCCACGCGAAAGGGTTGAAGTTCGGCCTTTACGGCTGTTGCGGCGTCCGGACCTGCGCGGGGTTCCCGGGCAGTTTTGAGCATGAGTTTCAGGACGCCGCGCAGTTCGCCGACTGGGGCGTGGATTATCTGAAATACGATAACTGTCACCGCCCGGGAAGCGTTCCGTCTCATATCCTCTACCGGAGAATGGCTATGGCGTTACGCAGTACGGGCCGTGACATTGTTTTCGCGGCCTGTCAGTGGGGGACCGAGAACGTCCACGAGTGGATACGCTCCACGGGCGCGCAGACGTTCCGCTCCACCGTTGACATACAGGATTCGTGGAAGTCCATAGAGACCATCGCGCTGTCTCAGCTGGACCGTCAGGTCAGCGCGCCGGGATGTTTTCACGATATGGACATACTGGTGGCCGGGATGTACGGCGGCGGCATGAATCCGGAAACGTCCATGGGCGGGTGCACGGATGAGGAGTACCGGACGCATTTCGTCCTCTGGGCTATGCTGGGTTCTCCGCTGATGATCGGCTGTGACATTCGGACCATGCCGGAAAAAACGCGGACGCTCCTGACCAATCCGGCCCTGATTGCCGTCAATCAGGACCCCGAATGCAGGAGTTGCTATAAAGTCGCCGTTTACGGACACCCGGACGCGTTTGTTCTGGTGAAGCCGCTTTGCAACGGCGAATACGCGATAGGCTTCTTTAATTTCGGGGAGGCGTCAACGTCCATGACGCTGAATTTCTGGGACATTGGCCTGTCCGTGGTTTCGGGGCACGGGCTTCGTCTTTACGACTGCCTGACAAATCAGGATATGGGAACCGTAACGGAACTGCTGGCCCCGGAAGTCGCCGCCCACGGCTGTAAAATTTACCGTTGCGGAATTGTAAAAGCATAGAAACGTAACGCCCCGCGCCGTGTGCGGCGCGGAGCGTTTTCTTTCAGCCTTTGTTCTGACTTTCGACCAGACGCGTGGCCCCGTAAATTTCACGGAGTTTCGGCTTCTCGATTTTGCCCGTGGGATTCCGGGGGACATCGGCAAAGATAATCTTACGGGGGCGTTTATAGCGGGGAAGTTCCTTGCAAAAGGCCTGAATTTCTTCTTCCGTGCAAGTCTGGCCCTCGCGGACCTGAATAATGGCGGCGGCGATTTCCCCGAGACGCGGGTCAGGCAGTCCGATTACGGCCACGTCATGGATTTTCGGGTGAGCGTGCAGAAAGTCCTCAATCTGTACGGGGTACAAATTCTCCCCGCCGGAAATAATCACGTCTTTCTTGCGGTCCACCAGAAAATAGAATCCGTCCGGGTCCTGTTTGGCCATGTCGCCGGTGTGGAGCCAGCCGTCTTTCAGGACTTCCGCCGTGGCTTTCGGGTCGTGGTAGTAACAGCGCATGACGCCCGGACCCTTTACGCACAGTTCCCCCACGTCGCCCGCCTGTACGGGCCGGTCCTGTTCGTCCACGATTTTGCACTTCCAGCCGAAACCCGGTACGCCAATCGCGCCCACTTTGCGGAGGTTCTCCAGCCCCAAATGCACACAGCCCGGGCCGGTCGACTCGGACAGGCCGTAATTGGTGTCGTACTTGTGATGGGGAAAATACTCCATCCAGCGTTTGATCAGGGACGGCGGCACGGGTTGCGCGCCAATGTGCATCAGCCGCCATTGGGAAAGGCGGTAGTCCTCCAGACGAAGGTCTCCCCGGTCGAGCGCCGCCAACAGGTCCTGACACCATGGCACCAGTAACCACACAATCGTGCAGCCTTCCCGCGTGACCGCTTCTAAAATCGCCTTGGGCGAGTTGCTCTTGAGCAGGACGGCCTTCCCGCCCGTGTACAGGGAGCCGAACCAGTGCATTTTCGCGCCGGTGTGGTAGAGCGGCGGAATGCACAGAAACACGTCGTCATGGGTGGTCTCGTGGTGCACGGCCTCCATGCGGGCCGACTGCGACAGGGCCGCGTGGTCCAACAGAATGGCCTTGGGGAAGCCGGTGGTGCCGGACGAGTAGTAAATCGCGGCCTCATCGGTATCCTGTACCAGAATTTTCGGCGCGGCCGAAGAACAGTTCGCGGTGGCGTCATGGTAGCTCTCGGCGAAGGACGGACAGCTCTGGCCGACAAAAAACAGAATGCGGTTCTGTCCAATCTTGTCCACGATTTCTTCCACGCGTCCGATAAACTCCGGGCCGAAAAACAGCACATCGGCGTCCGCCAGATTCAGACAGTATTCGATTTCGTCCGCCGTGTAACGGAAGTTCAGCGGCACGGCGACCGCGCCCGTTTTCAGAATTCCGAAGTAAATCGGGAGCCATTCCAGACAGTTCATCAGCAGTACGGCGACCTTCTGCCCCTTCCGTACGCCGCGCGACAACAGCAGATTCGCCACGCGGTTGGCCTTCTCGTCAAATACGCTCCACGTGATTTGCCGTACGTACGGCGTGGGGGCGGTGGGCTGAATGAGTTCGTATTCCTTCCACGTCACGCGGGGCGCTTCCTGTATGTCCGGGTTCATCTCCACAAGACAGATTTCATCGCCATAAAGTTTGCTGTTGCGTTCCAACAGGTCGGTAATTGGCATAAGCGGCAACATCCTTTCCGGTGCGCGGGGACGTACCCCGGCTTTTGTCCTTTAATGGTTTTTCTCTCTAAAGCTCAGGCAAGCATAGACCATTTTCCGCCGGTTGTCAAGCCTGATTTGAATCCGGCGCCGTCCGCCCTTAATTTTTTGAACGGACGGACGATAACATAGATGAAAGACCGGTCGCTGTCTACGCGCAAATCCGGCGTTTTGACGAAAATACGCGCCGCGTTTGGAAAGGAGGCGCAAATTTATGGACTTGCTTTCGATTGGTTCCGCCAGCCAGTACGCGAAAACGCAGGGCCTGAAAACCCGGTGGAACTTGAAGAAACAGAGCGGAGATTTTACGGGCCACAAGAAGTCTTTGCAGGACTATGTGAACTTTACTAAGGCTTCTTCCGTTCTGCCGGATACGGACGAAACCGATCATAAAATGTCCGGAATCATGACCAAGGCGCAGGCGGGGCGGAAACTCTCTTATGACGAATGGGAGTATTTGCGGGCGAAGAATCCGGCGCT
>JAFSRH010000019.1 GCA_017446225.1 Oscillibacter sp. | reverse complement strand
GGCTATACGGTTTCTGTCCGCGTCAAGGACTCCAAGGGCAGGACGGTTACTGTCACGAAAGTAAACGACAGTACCTCGACCTTTGTCATGCCTGAGAATATGCCCGTAACGGTCACCGTGACTTACTCCAAGCTCTCCTCCAGCAGTAGCAGCAGCAATTCCGGTGGCAGCACCGGCGGCGGAGGAGGCGGCGGCGGAGGCGGCCAAACGCAGACGACCACCTACTACCTGACCGTTTCCGCTTCTGTGACGCCTACCGCGGGCGGCACCGTGTACTTGCAGAAGGACCAGCCGCAGAACGGCGATGTGATCAAGACGACCGCCTCCGGCACCTTCCAGCAGGCCAACGAGTCCGGCAAGAGTGTCACTGTGCGTGCAGTGTTCGTGCCCAATGACAACTACACGTTCACCAGCGCGACCTCTACCAATGCCACGGTTGGCGCTACCAATACCGTAACCGTAAAGCGTACCGCTGACGGCCCCGAAGTGACCGCCACATGGGTAAACGTGACCGCTGACGGCGACACGGACCAGACCAAGGCTCCCAGCGTGTCCGTAACCGGTACGTTCACCACCGGATCGGGCACTCCCATCGGCGATCTGAACTGGACCATCAAGACGGAAATCGTGGGCGCCTACGTCTTCCTGACCGATGACGAAACCAAGGTTCCCACCGCCGCCGTGACACAGGAGACGGCCGTCACTACCCTGACGACCAAGGTCGCAAACAACGGCAATGGTAAAGTCTGGCTGGCCATTTCTCCGGAACCCGGCTTTTCGTTTGATACGAACAAGCCGACCGCCGACAATGCCAATGTCAACGGCGTTCCCGATGGCGCGACCCTCCGGGTTTACACCATTGAGAAGAGCAACATTACCGCCACGAATAACCAAACGCTGGTGGAAGGCGCCCTTGCGGTTGACATGACCAAGCAGTCGGCCGCCACTTACGCCGTAACCGTTACGCCCAAGCTCTATGAGGTGGACGCGGACGGAAAACCGCTTGCCAACACCCCGCGCAACCTGACGGACGCGGATACGGAAGTACCCAGACCCAGCGCGGATACCCCGGCCACCGCCGGACAGATGGTTACCGTCAAGGTTCCGTATACCACCGGCTACGGCGAGGGCTACCGGCTCCGTGTTGATGGTATCTCCGTTGCGGGCGCCACCACGACCCCGACCGTAAAGCCCGTTGCGAACAGCGATACCGAGTATACGTTCAGAATGCCCAATGAACCCGTAGAAGTGACCGTGGTCTATGAGAAGAACCCCGATGAGGACCTCCTTTACACGGTCGAAGTCGACTTTGACGGCGAGGGCAGCATGGTCGTGAACATTGCCGGCAAGGACTACGCCCTTCCCGACCGCGCTTACGTCACGGACGAGACCAACGGCGTATACGGGATTGCCGTCACGATGAAGCAGTCCGAGTTCCTGAAGAAATATCCGGACACGGATGTTTCCAAGGACGGCTGGAAGGTTCCCGTCTATGTCACCAACACCCCGATTGCCTCGAACGGCTACACGTACTCCAACCAGTTGACGTTCAACGGCGCCAGACAGAACGTTGGCAAAAACACCGCCTTCCAGCTTGAACGCGGTCCGAACCAGATCCTGAGAATCAAGGTTGCCTTTGACAAGGTCAAGACCTACGGCTACAACCTTACCATCATTGGGAAAGGCTCCGTGGATGTCACGTTTAACAACAAGACCGTGACCCATACGAACACGGAGGATACGCCGCAGACCTTTACCAGCGGCAGTGTCGAAATCAACGCTTCTAACGTGGCTCTCCGTGTCGCCACGCCGGTACCGGCGAACAGCGCTTATGAGTATGACGCCCTTGAGGCTTCCGTGACCGTCAACGGCACGGAACAGGCTGTGACCGGCGCGTATGGACAGGATATCACGCTTCAGGAAGGCGCCATGCTGGATCTGGTCGTGTCTATCCACGAAAAAGACCGTGTCGCTATTCCGTTCAACGTGTATGTCGGCAACAACGGCAAAGTGACCGTCAAGGCCGAAAACGGCAGTCTCGTGCCCAATGGCAATGTCGTAAATCAGGCGGACGCGCAAACGGCGCTGGATAACAAGGCTTCCACTCTCGTAAAGTCTGAACCCCTGACTGGCGAGGACAGAGGATACTATTACGCCTACAGCGGCACGGTGATTACGCTGGTTCCGGAGGCAAACGCTTCTTACAAGACGTACTCCGTCAAAGTCAACGGGGACGAAGTTTCCGATGAGCTGTCCTCCACCGGCTTCTCCTTCACGCTGAAAGAAGAAACCCGGGCCAACGTACGCTTCGGCGCGTTCAATACGAATTCCGCCTACAGCGCGCTGTTACAGGCTCCGTTTATCGGCACGCCCAACGGCCTGATTGACCTGCACTCCCAGAGCACCAACATTAACGCCCTGAGCGGGGACAGCGGTCATAAGCTCAGTCAGTTGCTGGATTCTCTGAACAACGGCGCCTCCAAGGACGGCATTGACAACAATGTCGGCAACACGTTCGCCAATCTCAATAAGATTACGGACGAGTTCCTGAACAGGGCGAAGAACAAGGACGGCGAAACCGGTCGTCAGGCCTTGCAGAGAATGTTGGAAGAGAACGTTCAGCGGAACCTCGGCGACAACCTCTCCCGCACCATTGAGCGCGAGAAGGAAACGCTGATGTCAGGCGATACGCCCGCAACCATTGAGGGCAACCTGAAAACCGCGCTGACTATGGACAACCCGCCGGTTTACTCCAACGTGCCGGTTACGGGCGAAGCCAAAGCCAGTGTCATCAAGACCATCCTCGGCAGCAATTCCGACCTCAACACCGCTTACACCAATGGCGATATCAATGACAACAGCTTTACGATTACCGCCACGGTCGAACCGGTCCTGACCATTCAGGATGAAACAGGCATTGCCGACCTGAAGGACAAGAGTCTTGAAAAACAGCTCCAGTTCTTCATCATGGACTACCTCCGCAACCTGAAACTTGACCCCAGCTATAAGGACAATCTGCCCGAAGCGAAAGTCAAGGTCAATGTGAAGGGCTATGACGAAAACGGCAACCGTATCGACACGGTAACCGCTATCCCGTCCGAACTTACGGTCTCCGCCACGGCGCAGTTTACCACTCTGCCCGAACTGGACAAAACGTTGAAGTTCGATTCCTATGTGAAGCAACTTTCCATCTGGGTCAAGACAACGTTGTCTGTCCAAGTGGTAAGAAACGGCAACACGGAATCCGTGACGGTCAACCCGCAGGCCTTCCCGATCAGCAAGTTTGAAAACTCCTCCGCGGTGGACAAGACTGCTCTGGATAACACCATTTCCGGCAATCTGGCCTCTGTGGACCAGCGCGTGACCGCCATCTGGAACGAAACCCTGAAGGGTTCCAGCACCAAGACGGGACTGTTGGACAGCACCAACACCTTGAAGGTGCCCATGGGCAACGTACTGACTAAGGACATGCTTGATGATGTCGTGGAAGACAACGCGCTGAACAGCATTATTGAAAAGCTGATTGGCAAGTTCGAGAGCCTGAAGCGCGGCGAGGACGCCCCCGCTACCAGAGCCGCCTTTATGAACCTCTACCGTGACTTTGTCCTGTTCAATGAGGATAACACCGACCGGCTGCTCACCCTCAAGACCAGAAGCAACGATGAAAGCACGTATCCGGTCGTTGGCAAGGTAGATGGCGACAACCTTGTGGTTACGCTCGACTTTGAACAGCTCCTCAAAGATACCGCGACTCCTTCGGACTCCACGCCGTATGAGAAGCTCATGGATCTGATGATCGCCTTCCGTGACGGCATGGCAACGGATATCCGCCTGAGTGACCACAACACCACCGGCCAGACGGCGCAAAGCGTTGTTGCCGACCTGATTTACGGTCAGATTCAGCAGGGCAAGAGCGGAGCCGTAGTTACCGCCACGAAGTGGGGCACGTCCATTGTTTCCAGCGGAAGCGGCGGCCGTAGCATGACCACGGCGGAACGTAAGGAACTGGCGAATCTGCTGGCCGAGCTGATTATGGCTCCGCTTGACACCAGCGTTGACGCCGCGTGGCAGAAGTTTGAGAGCAAGGGCTATCAATCCGTGACGCTCGCCGCGGACATCAATGCTCTGAAACGTGCCAGCGTCTCGCAACTGGTGCAGGCGATGAGAGAACAACTGGGCGCTGTGGACAATAACGCCAACAGCATCCGCTTCGGTCTCCAAGTCACGCAGAACATTACGCCCCCCGCGGAAACCTGAAATTCGTTCGCGCCAACAGCGTGGATGACTGAACAACAGACAGACGGCTGAAAGCGCGGGAGACCGCCGCTCCCACCCAATCATGGGCGGGGCGGCGGTTTCCATTTACAGGAGGCATGTAACGACTTTATGAAACATTTACGAACATTGATCGCACTGTTGGCCGTGTTTTCTCTGATGTCCGGGTTCGTCCCGGCGAAAGCGTTGGAACTGACCGCGGGAACCGCGACTTCCGAAAGCATTGAGGACCCGGAAGGAGACGCGGCCGCCATTGGAGAGACGGCGGTCGAAGAGGGCACGGCGTCCGGCAACACGGACGAGAACACAGGCGAAGAGGACGATGTCATGGGTACGCTTTCGGGCGAATCCGTTCTTGACACCTCCCCGGATGAGAACGCCCCCGCGTCCGAAGGCGAAAACGAGACGCCCGCCGATAATACGGGCGAAAACGAACCCCCCGCGGACACCGGCGAATTAGAACCCCCCGCCGATACCGGCGAATTGGAGCCGCCTGTCGACACGGGCGAAAACGAACCCCCCGCGGACACCGGCGAAAATGAAACGCCCACCGATACCGGCGAACTGGAGCCGCCTGTCGACACGGGCGAAAACGAACCCCCTGTAACGCCGTCCCCCCTTCCCTTTACGGACGTGGACAGGGACAACTGGTGCTTCCCTTATGTGCTCTACGCCTACGAGCACGATTTGGTACGGGGCGTGAGTGAAACGGCCTTTAACCCCACGGGCGTTATGACGCGCGCGGCGTTTGTCACCGTGCTGTACCGTCTGTCCGCAACGCTGGAAGGCGCGGACATGAGCGCGGGAACGGCCGCTTTTACGGATATCGGCGACATTAACGCGGAATTTCAATCGGCCATTCTCTGGGCTGTCGCGCACGGGATTGTTACGGGCAAAAATGAGGAGACGTTCGCGCCAAGAGAAAACGTCTCCCGTCAGCAGATGTGCGCCATTCTGGTCCGCTACCTCCGGGACTACCTGAGATATGACTTATCCGCGTACGCCGGAGAAACGTCCTTCGCGGACAGTGACAGCATTTCCGCCTATGCCAAAGAAGCCGTCTCCATGATGGGCGCCATGGACATTATCAGCGGCCGGGAAGCGGACGGCGTCACGATTTTTGACCCCGCGGGATCGGCAAGCCGTGCGGCAGTGGTAAAGGTGCTCTCCATTGCGGTCCAGCGTATGCCCGACCTCCAAAAACTCCCGGAATCCGAACCGGAACCTGATACCGGAGAGAGTACCGACACCGGAGACAGCAATACCGGAGACAGCGATACCAATTCTGATACCGGCGACACAAAGAAGAGTTCCGGAGGCGGTTCCGGCAGTTCCGGCGGCAGTAGTTCCGGAAGCGGTTCCGGCAGTTCCGGCGGTGGCGGCGGAAGCGTTACGCCGGTTGTCCCGGCGCGGGAACCCGAAAACGCGGCCGAAATTTTTGGCTATATAGACGAACTCATTGCCGCCTATGAAGCGAATCCCCCGGCAGGCTCTTATATCAGCTCTTCCATGGAAATCCTGATCAAAGGACTCAGGGAAATGCGGGAAGCAAGAAGTCAGGGGACCATTGTGGACGCCGATTACTTTAAAAGCCACTATCAGGCGGACCTTGATGAGTTGCTCCGTAAGTACAATACGGCCACGATACAGGAGAGCCTCGACTTGGCGAACTACGCGCGAAGTCTGGTCTCCTCCACTTCCAAACTGAAGGAAATCGCAAAATATTTTGGCGTCATGGATATGCTTGGCATGTAACAGCGCACGAAAAAAGTCCGCCGTTTCCGCACGGGGCGGCGGCTTTTCATGAGGAAACAGGCAATGGACAGACATTCATTTTCGTTCGCGGCGCTCCTTCTGGACTGGTACCGCCAGAACGCCCGGGACTTGCCGTGGAGACATACGCAGGACCCGTATCACATCTGGGTTTCCGAAATTATGTTGCAACAGACGCGCGTGGCGGCCGTGATCGGCTACTACACGCGTTTTCTGAAAGCGTTCCCGACCGTGCAGGCGCTCGCGGACGCCTCAGAGGAGGAGTTACTGTCCCTCTGGCAGGGACTGGGCTACTACAGCCGCGCGCGGAATCTCCAACGGGCCGCGAAACAAATCGCCGCGCGGGGCGGATTTCCCGAGACGTACGAGGCCTTACGCGCCTTGCCGGGTATCGGTCCGTACACCGCCGGGGCGATTGCGTCCGCCGCGTTCGGGGTACGCGTCCCGGCCGTGGACGGCAACGTGTCACGCGTTGTTTCGCGCCTGACGGACAATCACGGGGACATTACCGCGCCGTCCGTCCGGCGGGAAATCGAAGCGGAAGTTGCGGCGCGGTTCCCGGAATCGGCGGAAGAGGCGCGGATTTTTAATCAGGCGTTCATGGAACTGGGCGCGACTGTCTGCGTACCGAACGGCCCGCCGCGCTGTGAACGCTGTCCGGTATCGGCGCAGTGTCTGGCGCGGGAACGCGGCACGGCGGAGGCCTTGCCGGTACGCGCGGCGAAACGGGCGCGCCGTGCGGAAGAACGTACGGTACTGGTCCTGTTGCGGGACGGCCGCGCGGCTTTGCGGAAGCGTCCGGGGCGCGGACTGCTGGCCGGCCTTTGGGAGTTTCCCAATACGGACGGCGTTTTGACGGAAACGGAAGTCACGGCGCGTTTGCGCTCGTGGGGGCTGTCACCCGTGGACTGGTACCGGAAACTCTCCGCTGTCCACGTTTTTACGCATATCGAATGGCATATGACGGGCTACGTCCTCTCCGTGGCCGGTACGGAGAACGTCCCGCTGACGTGGCTGGACGCGTCCGAACTGCGGCGTTACGCGGTGCCGTCCGCGTTTACGCGCTTCCGGGCGGCGGCGCTGGAACAGCTTCCGGAGGTGAGCAACGAATGATTTGCGCGTTGTGTCCGCGTGACTGTCACGCGGTCCGGACGGAGCGTGACGGCGGCGGCGTATGCGGAATGCCGTCCCGCGCGGTCGTGGCCAAGGCCATGACGCACCGCTGGGAGGAGCCGTGTCTAACCGGCGAACACGGGGCCGGAGCGGTCTTTTTCGCGGGCTGTTCTCTGCAATGTGGCTACTGTCAGAATCGCGCGATATCCCGCCCGGGCGGGGCGTGGAAACCGGTCGATACCGCCGGACTGCGGGGAATCTTCCGCGACCTGATCGCGCGCGGCGCGGCGTGTCTGGACCTTGTCACGCCCACGCACTTTACGCCGTTTATCCGGGAGGCGTTGCGCGGGGAGGACTGGCCGCTTCCGGTCGTCTGGAACAGCAGCGGCTATGAGAAAGTCGAGACGTTGCGCACGCTCGAAACTCTGGTACAGGTTTATATGCCCGATTTGAAGTACGCGCTTCCGGGTCCGGCGGAACGCTATTCCGGCGCGTCCGATTACTTTCGCTGGGCCGCGCCGGCCATTCTGGAAATGTTCCGTCAGACGGGTCCGTACCGGATGGAGCGCGGACAACTTGTGTCCGGGGTCCTCGTCCGGCACCTGATACTCCCCGGGGAAATGGAGAATACCCGGCGCGTCATAGACTGGCTTTCCCGTACGTTCCGGCCGGGGGACGTGCTCTTCTCCCTCATGCGCCAGTACACGCCGCAACCCGGCGCGGCCGGGAATCTTGCAAGACGCGTCACGGGCGGGGAGTACCGCGCCGCCGTGGCGTACGCGCAAAACTGCGGCATTACGGACGGTTACACACAGGACGCCGCCTCCGCCGTGGCCGATTACACCCCCGACTTCTGAAAAGGATAACGCCTTGTCACAAGTCCGGCGCGGAAAAAACATGGAATTTCAGCAAATTTTACGCTTGACAAGGCGGTTTTCCTGTATTATATAAGAGTACGGGATTTTTTGCCGTTGCGAGACGGCGCACACCATCCGAAAAAGGAGCGCAAACAACATGGCAATCAAAAAGTATTACGATTCCGACTGTAACCTTGGCGTACTGGACGGGAAAACTGTGGCGATTATCGGCTTTGGCTCTCAGGGTCACGCGCATTCCGAAAATCTGGCCGAAAGCGGCGTCAACGTGGTCGTGGGCCTCCGGGAAGGGTCCGGACACTGGCAGAAGGCCGCCACGTTCGCCGAGACGCACCCCAATTTCAAGATTATGAGCGTGGAGGACGCCGCGAAGGCCGGCGATGTCATCATGATGCTGGCCCCGGACGAATTGCAGGGCGAGATTTACGAAAAGAGCATTGCTCCCTATCTGACGGAGGGTAAAACGCTGGCGTTCGCGCACGGCTTCAACATTCATTTCAAGGTCATTCAGCCGCCGAAGAACGTGGACGTCATTATGATTGCCCCGAAGGGTCCCGGCCACATCGTGCGCCGCACGTACACGGAAGGACAGGGCGTGCCGAGCCTCATTTGCGTGGAGCAGGACTACACAGGCAAGGCCAAGGAAACCGCGCTGGCGTACGCGTGCGGAATCGGCGCGGGCCGCGCCGGCATTCTGGAAACGACCTTCAAAGAGGAGACCGAGACCGACCTGTTCGGCGAACAGGCCGTACTCTGCGGCGGCGTGTGCGAACTGATCACCGCCGGGTTCGAGACGCTGGTCGAAGCCGGTTACGCCCCCGAAATGGCCTACTTTGAGACTTGCCACGAAATGAAACTCATTATCGACCTCATCAACGAGGGCGGACTTGCCAAAATGCGTTACTCCATCTCCAACACGGCCGAGTACGGCGACTACCGCACGGGTAAGCGCCTGATTACCGAGGAGACCCGCAAGGAAATGAAGAAAGTGCTCTCCGAGATTCAGGACGGCACCTTTGCTTCCGAGTTCCTCACGGAGATGTCCCCGAAGGGCGGACGGCGCGTGAAGTTCCTTGCACAGCGGCGTTTGGCGGCCGGACACCTCATTGAGAAAGTCGGCGCGGAACTCCGCTCTATGATGAGCTGGCTTAAGAAGTAAGAAGCGATTCAGCCCTACAGGACTATGGGGCCGGACACTAATGAAAGTCGGAATCAGGCCCAGTGCGGTAAACGCAGGTGAATACCAGTTTTTGGGGGCGGGCGGTTGTCCCGCCTCTTTGTAAAACATGGAGTGAACAGTTTTGATTATCCGATACACAAAGGACGCGCTGAAATTTCTGGCGCGTCTCGATAAAAAATCGGTCTCCCGTGTGAAAGAGGCTATTCAAGGTTTAACCTTGAAACCGCCTGTTGGCGATATAAAAACCTTAGAGGGTTATTCCGACCACCGAAAACGGTTGCGGGTTGGCTCATGGCGCATTATATATCGGTACACTACGGAAAATCAGTATATCGGTACACTACGGAAAATCAGGTTGAAGTTTTGCTTGTTCTTGACGTTGGAAACCGTGGCGATATCTATAAACGGAGGGCATAACGGATGTCTCAGCTTGTCAAAGAGGCCGCGCAAATGATGGAACTCCTGCCGGAAGCGGAGCAGCGTTTTGCCTGTGAGCTTATCCGAAAACTGGTTCTTGCGTGGGACCCGGATTTTACGAAACTTACCCCTGATGAGGCAAAACGCCTTGAAAAGGCGGAAAACAGCGGCTTTGTGGACGAAACCAACGTGGATTGGGAAAATCTTGGCGATTGGGTGGAAACCCATATCACAGAGTGAGGAAAAAGGAGTCAAAGTTATGCGAAGCGACAACGTAACCAAGGGCGCGGAGAGAGCGCCGAACCGGAGTTTGTTTTACGCGTTGGGCTACACGCAATCAGATTTGGAAAAACCGCTCATCGCGGTCGTCAGCGCGCACAGCGACATTGTCCCCGGACATATGAACCTTGACAAGCTCGCGGAGGCGGTCAAGGCGGGCATTGAGGCGGCGGGCGGTACGCCGTTCATGGTACCGGCCATCGGCGTCTGTGACGGTATCGCTATGGGCCACGTGGGCATGAAATACTCCCTTGCAAGCCGGGAACTGATTTGTGACAGCGTGGAGACCATGTTTATGGCCCACCAGTTTGACGGTATGGTGCTTCTGCCCAACTGTGACAAGATTGTGCCGGGTATGGTCATGGCGGCGGTCCGGATGAACGTCCCCGCGGTCGTGTGCAGCGGCGGACCCATGCTGGCCGGGACGTACAGCGGCGCGGAAGTCAGCCTTTCCAAGATGTTCGAGGCGGTCGGCGCGTACAAGGCCGGACTGATTGACAACGCGAAGCTGGAAGAGTGCACACAGAACTGTTGCCCGAGTTGCGGGAGCTGTTCCGGGATGTACACGGCCAACTCCATGAACTGCCTGTGCGAAGCGATCGGAATCGCCCTGCCCGGGAACGGTACCGTTCCGGCGGTGTACAGCCGGCGCCTGCAATTAGGGCGTATGTCGGGCGCGGCCATCATGGAAATGGTACGCCGCGACATCAAGGCCCGCAACATCATCAACGAACGGAGTATCCGCAACGCCCTGACCTGTGATATGGCGCTGGGCTGTTCCACGAACACGGTCCTGCACCTGTTGGCCATCGCGCACGAGGCCGGGATTGACCTTGACCTGAAAGTGTTCAACGAGATTTCCGCGGGGACACCGAATCTGTGTCACTTGGCCCCGGCGGGTCCGACCCATATGCCGGACCTGTACAACGCGGGAGGCATTGCGGCCGTAGAGTCGGAGCTTGCGAAGAAGAATCTGCTGGACTTGGACTGCATGACCGTCACCGGACACACGGTCGGCGAGAATATCCGGAACGCCGTCAACCGGAATCACAAGGCCATCCGGCCCATTGAGGACCCGTACAGCCAGACCGGCGGGTTGCAAATCCTGTGGGGCAATCTGGCCCCCAACGGCTGCATCGTGAAACGCAGCGCGGTGGCCCCGGAAATGCAGTCCCACACAGGCCCCGCGCGCGTGTTCGACAGCGAAGAGGACGCGATTTCCGCGATTTACGCCGGAAAAATCGTACCCGGCGATGTGGTCGTGATTCGTTACGAAGGGCCGAAGGGCGGCCCGGGTATGCGGGAAATGCTGAATCCCACCTCCGCGCTGGCCGGAATGGGACTCGACAAAACGGTTGCCCTGATTACGGACGGACGTTTTTCCGGCGCGAGCCGTGGCGCGTCCATTGGCCATGTCAGTCCGGAAGCGGCGTCCGGCGGTCCGATCGGCCTTGTGCGCGAAGGCGACCGGATTGCCATTGACATCCCGAACGCCTCCGTGACGCTTCTGGTGGACAACGCCGAACTTGCCGCACGGAAAGCGGCGTACGTCCAGCCGGAACCGAAGATTACTTCCGGTTGGCTGAGCCGTTACGCCCGTATGGTGTCCAGTGCCGATGAGGGCGCGGTGTTGCACTGATGGACAGCGCCATGGAAAAGACGCCCGCCCCGGTCGGCGATACGGCCGAAATGGCCCAAATGCTGGACCTCTGCCGCCGTCTGGATACGCTGGTTATCTTCCGGGAACTGTTGCGAGATGAGGCCGTCCGCGATTTGTCGGTTGCCCTGAGCGAGTGCGTACGGGGACGGCAGGAACGTTTCTTACGGCGTCTGGCCGCCTTTGAGGCCCGGATTTTTGAGGCGGACGGGGACTGGAGCCGGTATCTGTTCCAGCGCGTGTCCGAGAGTGAAAACGTGTGTATCCGCAAATGCGGAAACGGCCCGCTGAACGCCGCGCTGTTGGGCGCGCTGGAAAAGGAACTCGACTTCTTACAGCGTCTTTCGTGCCTGAAACTGGAAGATTTGCCCGGCGTCCCGCACTTTATGACGGGCTGGCAGACGTCCCAAGTCGACATTCCCGCCGCCTACCGCGAGCGTATGCGCAACGTGGGCACAGTCGGCTACGGACTGTTCGCGCGTTACCGGGTGTTCACGGTGTCGGACGGCGCGCTCCTGCCCGTACGCCACCCGGACCCCCAGACGCTGGAACAACTGCCCGGTTACGAACGCGAACGGGAAAAAATCATCAGCAATACGGAAGCCCTCCTGAACGGACAGCCCGCGAACAATGTTCTGTTGTACGGGGACGCCGGCACGGGCAAGTCCAGCACGGTCAAGGCTCTGGTCAACGCGTACGCGGACCGCGGCCTTCGGCTGGTGGAAGTCAAGAAGAACCAGTTGTACGAACTGCCCGGACTGATGGAGATGCTTTCCGAAAACCCGTTAAAGTTCCTGATTTTCATTGACGACCTGAGCTTTACCGTCAATGACGACAACTTTGCCGCGCTGAAAGCCATACTGGAAGGCAGTGTGGGCGGACGCGCGGACAATGTCGCGGTATACGCGACCAGTAACCGGCGGCACCTGATTAAAGAAACCTTCTCGGACCGCGAAGGGGACGACATTCACGCGTCCGACACCCGTCAGGAGTTGATGAGCCTTTCGGCGCGGTTCGGCCTGACCGTGACGTTCGGCACCCCGGACAAGGAACGCTACCTGTATATTGTGCGCAAACTGGCGGAGCGTTACGGCGTCAGCATGGGGGACACGGAACTGTCCGTACGGGCGGAAGCGTTCGCCATCCGCGCCGGCGGACGGAGCGCGCGCGTGGCGAAACAGTTCGTGGAACTCTGCCGCGCCGGCGTCCTGCACAGGGAAAGTTTCTAAATCCCTATTGAATCGGAACGGAAAAAGGCGTATAATAACGGCAATTTCAAAACGAGTGGAGGAGTTTTCATGGTGAGTATCACCAAAGATACGGTCATTGGCGACATTCTGGACATCGCGCCGCAGACCGCGCCCATTTTCATGTCCATCGGTATGCACTGCTTGGGCTGTCCGGCTTCGCGCGGGGAGACCGTGGAAGAGGCCTGTTACGTGCACGGCGTGGACGTAGATAAGCTCATTGAGCTTGTCAATGAGGAAGCCAACCGGAAAGAGGCGTAAGCGAATTCGGGGACGGGGTGCCGGACGCGCCCTGTCCCCTTGGATACGGAAAGCGGGGGACGCGTGAAGCAACTGGAACTGACGCCCCGTTTACGGCAGTTGGCGGACTGGACCCCGCAAGGCGCGGCGTTCGCGGATATCGGCACGGATCATGCGTTGCTTCCCGTGTGGCTGGTCTTACAGGGACGGGTTCGCCGCTGTATCGCCAGCGACCTGCGCACGGAACCGTTACGGCGCGCCCGGGCCACGGCGAAACTCTGGAACGTGTCGGGGATTGCCTTCCGCCTGTGCGACGGGCTGTCCGGCATTCGCCCGGAGGAGGCGGACACCATCGCGATAGCCGGACTGGGCGGGGAGAATATCGCCGCCATTTTGGAGAACGCGCCGTGGACCCGGGACGGGAACCACGTCCTGTTACTGCAACCTATGACGCGTGTGGAAGTCCTGCGCCGCTTCCTCTCGGAGCGCGGTTACGCAATCCGCCGGGAAACGCTCGTACGGGAACGCGGGATTCTGTACCCCGTCATGGAGGCGTCCGGCGGGGAAATGCGCCTGACGCGCGGCCAGTGTTACGGCGGCGCGAAGCTCTCGCGCGACCCGCTGGGCGACCGGTACCTGATCGAAAACATACTCCGTCTCCAGAACGCGCTCGCGGGACTGAACCGGAGTATCCGGACGGGCGCCCGGAATCCGGACAAGGAAACCCGCGCCGAGGAACTCCGGGAAATTCTCACGGAACTTTTAGAGATGAGGGAGGCGTGGCGTCATGACAACCGTCCGGGAAATTGAGGCGTTTTTGTACCGGCTCGCGCCGAAAGAACTGGCCGCGGACTGGGACAATGTCGGGCAGTTGCTGGGCGACCCGGATCGGGAGGTCCGGCGCGCGCTGGTGTCGCTGGACATCACGCGGGCGGTAGCCGAGGAGGCGTTGAACGGCGGATACGAGTTGATTGTGTCCCATCATCCGGTGATGAACTGCCATTGGCGCCCGGTACAGACGATCCGCCGCGATACCCCGCAGGGACGCCTTCTGACGGAACTGTTACGCGGCGGCGTGGCGTGCGTCTGTATGCACACGAACCTTGACGCCGCGCCGGGAGGCGTCAACGACCGTCTGGCGGAAGCGCTGGGACTGTCGGACGTGGAACCGCTGCCCGGGGGAGACGGTATCTGCCGCGTGGGGAAACTGCCCGAAGCGATGCCGTTACGGCGGTTTGTGCGGCGGGCGATGGACGCGTTAGGCTGTCGCGGGATACGTTACGCCGATGGCGGAAAAGCGGCGCAACGGGTGGCGGTTGGCGGCGGCGCGTGCGGGGAGTACGCGGACGCGGCCCTAAACGCGGGCTGTGACACGTTCCTGACCGCGGATGTCAAGTACCATGGCTTTCTTGACGCCGCCGCCGCGGGACTCAACCTCATTGACGCCGGGCACTTCCCCACCGAGGACCCGGTATGTGAAACCCTTGTCACGCGTTTGCGCACGGAGTTTCCCGCGCTTCATGTGCGGAAAGCCGTCTCACACGGCGATGTCGTCCGCTACGAGTTCGCCGGGGCGCGTGACCCGGAACAGGAAATATGACAGGAGGTTTTTATGTCAGGTCATTCCAAGTGGCATAATATCCAGAAAACAAAGGGCGCGGCGGACGCGAAACGCTCGGCGGCCTTTACCAAAATCGCGAAGGAAATTATTGTGGCGGTGAAAGAGGGCGGCGGCTCCGGTGACCCGAACAACAATTCCCGTCTGGCCACGGTGATTGCGAAGGCCAAAGCCGTCAATATGCCCAATGACAATATCAAGCGCACCATAGACAAGGCGCTGGGCGCGGGCAGTACCGAGAATTTCGAGGCCGTGACGTACGAAGGCTACGGACCCGGCGGCGTGGCCGTGATCGTGGAGGCCCTGACCGATAACCGCCAGCGGACCGCCCCGGAAGTCCGGCACGCGTTCGACAAGTGCAACGGCAATCTTGGCGCGATTGGCTGCGTAAGCTGGTCTTTTGACCGTAAGGGCGTGATTGTCATTGACAACGAGGACGGCGACTTGGACGAGGATACCGTCATGGAGGACGCGCTGGAAGCGGGCGCGGAAGATTTCGAGGCGGACGGCCCCGCGCTGGAAATTACCACCGACCCCGATTCCTTCAACGCGGTCGTCAAGGCGCTGGAAGAGAAAGGGTATACGTTCGTTACGGCGGAAGTGGAGATGGTGCCGCAGAACTACATTACACTCTCCGCCGAGGGCGACATCAGAAATATGGAAAAGCTGGTCGATATGCTGGAAGGCAACGATGACGTGCAAAACGTCTGGCACAACTGGGAGACCGACTGAGCATGAAAAAAAGCCTCCGGAGGCGTTACCGCCGCCGGTGACTTTTTTTGTACGAGCAAAACTGTAAGCCGGGTTCTGTATTAAGCGGTCATCTATCTGGGCGCACCGTTGCCGGTACGCTCAAGCCACCTCCGGGAAGCGGTCGGGCCGACCTGTGCGCTTCCACTCCACGGTGTTGCTTCGGATAGAGTTTACAGCAATGAGCGGTTCCCCGTCATTGAGTGCGCTCTTACCGCACTTTTCCACCCTTGCCGGACAAGTCCGGCGGTATATCTCTGTTGCACTTTTCCTGAAGTCGCCTTCGGCGGGCGTTACCCGTTATCCTTGCCCTGTGAAGCCCGGACTTTCCTCACGGACGGCCTTTCGGCGTGTCCGCGCGACCGCCTGTTTTCCTCGCGTTGCTATTCTACAACAGAATTGTCCCCTTTGTCAATCTGTTTTTGGCGCGCGTTCACGGGTCAACCACAATGTCGTATTTCTCGATATCCCGGAACTGACAGGTTCCGCCTTCGCAGAAAAATTCGATGCCGGTATCCGTTTCCGGTTCGGGGTACACGTTCCCGGTCATGGTATGTCTGCCGCCGTCAATAAAGACTTCCAGTGAGCAGACGTCCAGAAAGAGCGACAGTTCTACGGACTCCGCCTGTCCGATATCGCAGTACCTCCGCACGGTGTCCTTCTCCTGTCCCCGGAAGGGCTGGCCGGAACGGCTGCGGTCAAAGACAAGGACGCCGTCCGCGCGGTCATAGTAAATCAGGGTTTCGTGTTCGCCGCCCTTGAAGAGTTTCAGTCCGGCCTTGGACGCGGCGCCCGGTTTCAGCGTGACATGGAGTTCCACGACATTCCCGGAGACGCCGTCCAGCGACACCGACTGATTCGTTACGGACAGGCTGTCACACGATGCCCGGTTTTTCCGGTACGCCGCGATTTCCCGGACCGGCTTTTGAATCAGCCGCCCCTCTTCCACGGTCAGTTCCCGCGGCAGGGTGTACGTACCGGCCCAGCCTTCCGACTGCGTGGGGTAATTGCGGTCCCACATCTCTTTCCACGCGATCATAATCACGCGGCCGTCCGGCATACGCAGCGTCTGCGCGGCGTAGAAGTCAAAGCCGCTGTCGATTTCCTCAATGGCGCGGATCTGAAAGCGTCCGGTTGAGAAGTTGAGTTTGCCCAGCATGTACAGGGAGGAGTGAATGTTCTGGTAGCGGCGGCCCATGGTCGGCAGATTCTGCGGACTGGAAATCAGGACTTCCTCCCCGTTGTCGGTGAAGTAATCCGGGCATTCATAGACCCCGTTCAGGCGGAAGTACGCAAGGTCAAATTCATCCTGTTCATAGATCAGTTTGCCCACGTACTGCCAGTGATAAAGGTCCCGACTTTTCAACAGAATGAGGTTTCCGTAACCGGCCTTTTCGGGGTCCATGCCGGAGACGTTGCCCAAAGAGGGGGAATAGACGGAAAGCGGGTCGATTTTGCGCTCTAAATAGCCGCCGTTGGGATTTGCGGCCGCCTGTTCTTCGTTCAGCACCCGCGCCCCGGCGATGAGATAGTACCAGTCGCCTTTGCGGAACATGCGGGGGTCCCGGAAGTCGGTCCGGGAGACTTCCGGATGGAGCATATCGGCCGTGACAATCGGGTTGCCGGGGTCCTTCTGGAACTGTATTCCGTCCTCGGAGACCGCGAGACATTGGCGTTGCAGGTCCGGCTGTGCGGCCGTATAGAGCAGGTACAGCTTGCCGTCCTTCTCAATCGCGGAGCCGGAACAGCACCCGCACAGGATTTCGTAATCCTGATCCGGTACCAGCGTAATCGGAAGGCGTTCCCAGCGGACAAAGTCCGTTGTGGCGAAATGTCCCCAGTGCATGGTACCCCATTGGGGCTTGTGGGGGTAGTGCTGATAAAACAGGTGTGCCTTTCCGCGATAGAAGATGGTGCCGTTGGGGTCGTTTGCCCATCCGGACGTCACGCTCGCGTGATATCTCGGCCTGTAGCTCTGGTCCATGACTTGGTCCCCTTTCCCTGAATGGCGTTCTCTGACGCTTCCGCCGCCGCGCGGCGCGCTCAGTATAGCACAGAATTCCGCCGCTGTCGAGTTCATTTCTGTAAGTCCGGGAATTTCAGCGGTAATCCATGTCGATTTCCGAAAGTTGCAGGATTTCCGCGCCGGTGGTGGACGTGATTTCCAGCCGGTAATACGCAAAGGCGGGGGCTTCCCCGCTGAAAGCGGTCGTATGCGTCAGATAGTTCCGGTCATCGTAGGCTTCAAACCCGGCGGGGTCCATTTCGCCCAGAACGGTCCAGACGCCATCGCGGCGGCGTTCGCGGTCCGTGCCCAGCAGACGCCATGAACCCGGATTCCGTCCCGGGTACTTGTTGTGGTTGTCGCCGGAAGTCAGCGACAGATGGGCCACGCTTCCGGGACAGTCCATTTTCCATTCCACATAAGCGCCGTTGTTCAGAATCAGGCACCATTTGGTATTCGGGTCGCCGTCAAAGAGCGCCCGGTAGCCGCGGGCCTCGTCAAAGCCGGGCGTCCCGGCCAGCGGGGTGGCCGAAAAGCGTACGGGCACGTTTTTCATATAGTCCTCGCGAAGCTCCACGGCGGAGAAATCGAATCCGTTCCGCTCGAAGCGTTCCAGCGCGGTACAGCCGGCGAACATCCAGCGTACGTCCGTAACGCGGGACATGTCAAAGCCGCTGATGTCCAGCGCTTTCAGGGCGGAGCAGTTCCGGAACATGGAACGCATGTCCGTGACCTGTGACGTGTCAAAGCCGCTGACGTCCAGCGTTTCGAGCGCGAAGCAGTGGCGGAACATGGACTGCATGTCCGTGACCTGCGATGTGTCGAAGCCGCTGACGTCCAGATCCGTAAGGCTGACGCAGGAGTCAAACAGACTGCTCATGTCCGTGGCGCGGGAGGTATCGAAGGGGGCTTCAAAGCGTACGCTCAGAAGATGGGAGTAACCGCAGAACAGGCCCGCGCAGTCGGACGGCGCGACAATGCCTCCTTCCGCGGCAAGATAGAGGTCAAACGGCGGTCTTGTTTTGAGCGTCCACGCCAAAACGGAACGGTCCCCGGCCTCTGAGACGTCCCACGCGCCTTCCGGGGCCTTGGACGGGTCGGACAAGACGGTGATGGTGGCAATCTGGCCTCTTGTGAAGTCCGAACCGAACACGGCGCAGTTTTCGGCCTCCTCGCTGACCACGGAAACCGGGTCCGGCATAAGCACGGCTTGCGCCTCCGGGGGCGGCTGCTCGGGGACGGGTTCCGTAACGGTATCGGTATCAGCGGGGGACGGACCGGGCGGAAGGTCCTCTAACGGTCCGGCGCAACAGACCAGCACAATCAGCAACGCCCCCAGCAGGGAGAGCGTTTTTACGTATCTTTTCATGATTTTTGCTCCTTATGTAAAGAAAGACCGTCTCCGGACGGATGAAAAAATCATAGCACCGGAGACGGGAAAAGTCAATGACGTTTTATGGTGTCAGCGTTTCAAAGTATGTGTAAAGAGTTTCTTGGCAAAGGGTAAGGAAAGCGCGTCCGGAAAGAGAACGCGGCGAAAGCGTAGAAAATCCCTGTATTTTCCACAAAGACGATTTGAAATGTTAAAATTTCAAATCGATAAAGGGACGATAAG
>JAFSRH010000018.1 GCA_017446225.1 Oscillibacter sp. | reverse complement strand
TTCCAGCCGGTTTATCACGCCTTTTTTGGGCTATGTATCTTTAAATTTTCGGATTTTACGTGCCTAACGAAAGTAAAAGCGCGGGTAAAAGCGCATTATCCAGCAACAGAAGGCTTATTTCGTTGCTGTTCAGATGACAAGGCCGAGCTTTTCCATCTGACGCTCGTGTTCCTCGCCGCTCTCCATAATATAAATTCGTGTGGTGTTGATACTGGCATGACCGAGAAGGTCAGCCAGTTTTGCTATATCTTTCTCCGCCCGGTAGAACGACACGGCGAACAGGCGGCGAAAATTGTGCGGGAACACTTTCCTGCGGTCTACGCCCGCCTCCGCGCACAGCCTCTGAAGCTCCTTCCAGACGTTGGAGCGGTTCAGAGGCTTTCCGGTTCTGGTCACGAACACGCAACCGGACGCGATATTCGCTCCCGCGCAGTAGGCCAGCAGTTTCTCCCGGAGTTTCTTCGGAATCAGAATTTCGCGCCGTTTGCCCTTGCAGTCAACGACCGCCTTCCCGTTTTTGACGGCCTCAACAGTGATGAAAGGCAGTTCGGATACTCGAATGCCCGTGCCGCCCAGCGTCTGCATGAGATAATACAGACGCAAATTCCCCTGTTTCCACGCCTCGTTCAGAAGGCGCATATAATCGGTTTTCGTCAGTTCCCGCTCGCGGTCGCGGAAAACCCGTCGTTGGACTTTGAGTTGTTTTACGCGAATATCCCACGATACGCAGGCAAAGAAACGGTTCACGGCGGCAAGCATGACGTTGACCGTGCCGGCACTGAATTTGCCGCTGATGTCCGCTTTCCACGCGAGCGCCGTTTCTGCGGAAACTGTCTTATCCTCCGGGAGAAAATCGTAAAAGGCCGTTACCGCGCCGACGTACTTTTGTATTGTGGCTTCGCAGCGTTCCTCAATACGGAGCGTTTCCGCGTAAAAGCGAATCTGTTCGCGGGTCATTATGTAAGCGTTCATCGTAGGCCTCCTTGATTTTCTCCATGAGGTTTTCGCTTCCGTGTCTCAAAACAAGGATTGTAGCAGAAAGTCCGCGAAAATGCGTAACAATTTTCAATCGGCTATAATTGTCCGTTTGCACTCTCGGCAGTGTTGCCGGGAGTGCGCTTTCTTTTGTTAAAGTGGGGGGGTTGGCAACATTGCCAAAGGAGCAAATGAACGCCCACACTCCCGCCGCAAACGCCCGTTGTCCGCCTTGTTTTGTGGATGTGGAGCTACCACGCGCATACACTGAAAGACGCACAGGCGGACTTTTTGTGGGGAAAAAGAGGTTTTCATACACAATTTCACGCAGATCGCTTCGTCTGAAACCCGACAAAGCGCTTTGAGAATCGCCGGGAGCGCTTTGACCGTTCTGGGTCTGTTGACAAATTGCATTCGGGGTGGTTCTGTGGTATAATGGGTGCGGGTGACAGGAGCATTTTCTGCGGAAACTGGACGCGACCGTCAGCTTTGAGTTTGTATATGAGATTATGGCTCCATTATACGGCGACCGGGGCAGACCATCGGTTGACCCGGTATTGCTCATCAAAATGTTGCTGATAGGATATTTTTACAATAGACCTGTTCGGAAACCCGTCAAGAGGCGTGTTGAAAGTTGTAAATTCCGCAAATCAAAGAGGCGCGAAGGGCGAATCTTTTCCGTTTGTTTCTGTAGCGATAAGAGAAGATGTGAAACCGCTTGATATAGCGGTTGATATGTTCAATTTCAATCCGGCGTTTGGAAATCTCAGGGTTGAGTTTCTTTTCTTCTTTGGTCAGCTTATGATTTTTGGACGCCTTGACGGGAATCGTACTGTTCGCGTGAAGTTTTTGCAGACCTTGAAATCCTTTATCCTCCACGGATTCAATCTTGTCCGGCATGTGGGTTTTGCTGTTTTTATACAGTTGAAAATCATGAGTTCTCCCCGTTCCGAAGAAAACGCATAGGATATTGCGCGTCTTTTTATCCGCGATGATTTGGATTTTCATCGTATGCCGTTTTTTACCGAAGTAATATTGCCGCTGTTTTTTCTCCGGACGTTCGATTTCACATTCCGTGGCGTCCAAAAGGACAACTTCCAGTTCAGGATTCCGCCACAACTCCCGTTTGGACGGAAGGCGGAACCGACCGCTTTTGATAAGCGTCTCCTCCGCCCAATGTATCGCATCGCATATCGTACCTTTATGGACGCCGTAGTCAAAGGCAACGCATTCTATCACGCGGTATTCCTTATAATATCGTAGCATGATAATCAGCTTATCCAAAACGCTCAGTTTCGGAGGCCGACCGCCCCGCTGATGTTTTTTTTTTGATAATTCGCCTCTAAGATTTCCAGCATTTTATCAAAAGTTTCCTTTTTCACTACGAACAGTTCCTGATATTGTTCAGGCTTCAGGTTTGCGATTCTTTCCGCGTTATTCATCTTTCATCACCCACGCCGTTTATACCGCTTTGTGGCGCCGATTGCAAGGTTTCCGAACAGGCCTAATGACACTGACGTGAAAAAAAGGCGTTATCAATGTCAACCACTGCAAATATTAATGTCCGCGTGGACGCGGATTTGAAAAAAAGCGCGGAATCTCTCTTCCATGACCTTGGCCTTACGATGCCCGGGGCTGTCACGCTGTTTCTCCGCTCCGCCGTGAACAACTATGGGATTCCCTTTGAAATCAAACGCGCCGAACCGGATGCCGTCACAAAAGCCGCGCTTGCGGAGTACGGGGAAATGAAGCGAAATCCGGACCGTTACAAGCGTTACCGTTCCGCCGATGAACTCTTGCGGGAAGTCTTACAGGATACTTGATATGGCCGTTCCCCATTCGTTCCGCCGCGGACGGATGGGGAACGTTTTTGAGAAAGGCCTTGACAAACACGGTTAGTTATGCTAAACTCTACCCCGGCTTGGGTTAGTTTGGCCTAATCAGCGAATATCACAGAATAGAGAGGGAGGCCCGACATGATGCCTCTGATGTTAGCCAAACCCGGTGAAGCGGTAACCATCCGGAAAATCAGCGGACAGGACCATATCCGCCGTCATCTGGCGGAATTGGGCTTTGTCGTTGGCGCGGATGTGACGGTCGTCAGCGAGGCCGGCGGAAACCTGATTGTGCAGGTCCGTAACAGCCGCCTTGCCCTTGACAGAAGCATGGCGACACGGATTATGATTTAAGGAGGGCGCGTATGAAAACTCTGAAAGACGTGCGTGTCGGCGAGACGGCCACCGTGGCCCGGCTCCACGGAGAGGGACCCGTCAAGCGGCGTATTATGGACATGGGGATTACCAAGGGCGTAAAAATACTGGTCCGGAAAGTGGCCCCGCTGGGCGACCCCATGGAATTGAACATCCGGGGATATGAACTGTCCATCCGGAAGGCGGACGCGGAAATGATCGAGGTAGAGTAATGGAAATGAAAATCGCGCTGGCGGGTAACCCGAACTGCGGGAAAACCACCCTCTTTAATGCCCTGACCGGCTCCCGGCAGTACGTGGGCAACTGGCCCGGCGTCACGGTCGAGAAGAAGGAAGGACGGCTCAAAGGCCACGAGAACGTGGTCATTCAGGACCTGCCCGGCATTTACTCCCTCTCCCCGTACACGCTGGAAGAAGTCGTGGCGAGAAACTATCTGGTCAAGGAACATCCGGACGCGATTTTGAACATCGTGGACGGCACCAACATTGAGCGGAACCTGTACCTGACCACGCAGCTAATCGAACTGGGGATTCCGGTCGTAGTCGCGGTGAACATGATGGACCTTGTCCGGAAGAACGGCGACACGATTGACCTGAAAACGCTTTCGGACGCGCTGGGCTGTGAGGCCGTGGAGATGAGCGCGTTACGCGGGGAAGGCAGTACCCACGCCGCCGAGGAGGCCGTACAGGCCGCGCAGAACCGCCGTACCGGCGAACTGCCGCACGTGTTCATGGGGAGCGTGGAGCACGCCCTCGCGCACATTGAGGAGTCCATACAGGGCATGGTGGACGGCCGCTATCTGCGCTGGTACGCCGTCAAGATTTTCGAGCGGGACGAAAAGGTCATGGAGGAACTCCATCTTTCCCCGGACCTTGCCGCCCATCTGGAAGGGCATATCGCCGACTGCGAGCGCGAAATGGACGATGACGCCGAATCCATTATCACAAATCAGCGTTACGCGTACATTGCCAACATAGTCGCCAAGTCCGTCAAGAAGCGCCACGCCGAACACGCCTTGAGCGCGTCCGACAAAATCGACCGGATTGTAACGAACCGTATTCTGGGCCTGCCCATCTTCGCGCTGATCATGTTCGGCGTCTACGCGGTTGCCATGGGCAGTTTTGAGGTCAACGGCATTCCCGTTTCTATCGGCACGTTTTGTACCGACTTCGCCAATGACGTGATTTTCGGAGAGTGGGTCCCCGGCCTGATTGACACGTTCCTTGGCATTCTGGGCGTCACGGAAGGCGGCTGGGTGTACGGGCTGATTCAGGACGGCATTGTAGCCGGCGTTGGCGCGGTACTGGGCTTCGTGCCCCAAATGCTGGTGTTGTTCTTCTTCCTCGCGATTCTGGAAGATATCGGCTATATGGCGCGCGTTGCGTTCGTCATGGACCGGATTTTCCGGCACTTCGGCCTGTCGGGGAAGTCCTTTATCCCCATGCTGGTCGCCACCGGCTGTGGCATTCCCGGCCTGATGGCCTCCCGTACCATCGAACAGGACAAGGACCGTAAACTTACCCTCATGACGACAACGTTCATGCCCTGCGGGGCCAAAGCCCCGATTATCGGACTGGTCGCGGGCGCGCTGTTCCATCAATCGGCATGGGTTGCCACGTCCGCCTATTTTCTGGGAATGGCGTCCATTGTTCTGTCGGGCATTATGCTGAAGAAGTTCAAGATTTTCGCGGGGGAGCCGTCCCCGTTTGTCATGGAGCTTCCCGCGTACCATGTCCCGTCTGCGGGAAACGTCCTGCGGGCCACTTGGGAACGCGGCTGGTCGTTCATTGTGCGCGCCGGAAGCGTGATTGTGATTTCGTCTATCATTATTTGGTTCCTGTCCAGTTTCGGCACGGTCAACGGACGCTTCGGCATGGTCGATCCCCTCTGGGAGGACGTGGACGAAACCTATACGCAACAGGTCGCCGAACGGATGCGCATTGACGCGGAAGAAGTCTCTCCCATGGACGATTCCATCCTTGCCGGAATCGGCAACGGCGTTTCCGTGATATTCCGTCCGCTGGGCTTCGGACGCTGGCGTCCCACGGTGGCCACGTTTACCGGACTGGTCGCAAAAGAAAACGTGGTCGGTACCTTCGGCGTGCTCTACAACTACGATGATATGGACGGAGAGGAAGAACTGGACGAGAACGGCGAACAAATCTGGCCCAAAGTGGCGCGGGACTTTACGCCGCTGGAAATCTTCGCGTTTATGGTCTTTAATCTGCTCTGCGCGCCGTGCTTCGCGGCCATGGGCGCCATCAAGCGCGAAATGAACAACGCCCGCTGGACCGCCGGCGCGATTGGCTATATGTGCCTGTGGGCGTACGTGCTCGCGCTGATGATCTACCAGTTGGGCGGACTGATTTCAGGAGAAGTCGCGTTCGGTCCGGGGACGGTCGCGGCGGTCGCGCTGGCCGCGCTGATAGTCTATCTGCTCTTCCGGAAGGGCTACCAGCCGCAACAAGGGAGCCGTAACCTGACAAGCGTGCAGGCGGCGGCCTAATGGAAAGGAGGGGGCGTTATGTCTCCGATTCTGGGAAACGCGATTGCTTTGCTTGCGGTGGCGTTACTGGTCACGGTCTGCGCCCGGTATCTGTGGAAGGACGCCAAACGGGGCGGCTGCGCGGGGTGCGCCGGGTGCGGTAACGGACACTGCGCCCGCTGTCCCGGACACGTCCGGAAGGAGGCGCGCCCGTGATCAAAACGACCGTACGCGTGGACGGGATGTCGTGCGGGATGTGTGAAAGCCACGTCAACGAGGCGGTACGGAAGGCGTTTTCCGTCAAAAGGGTGACGTCCTCCCGCAAAAAGGGCCGGACGGAAATTCTTTCCGCGGAGCCGCTGAACCCCGAACAACTCCGCGCCGTCATCACGGAAACCGGGTACGCCGTGGGCGATATCGACAGCGTACCCTATGAAAAGAAGGGCTTTTCGCTCTTCGGCTGAAACCGGCGCAGGGACGGTCACGCGACCGTCCCTGTGTTGTGCTGATGTTCATCGGAAACGCAAATCTTTGATTGATTCGGCGGAACATCATCCGATTTCCTGAAAACGCCCGTAACGCCGGGTTACATCGGCAATGTTCCGGCGGAGCGAATCGGAAAGCGCGTCCTCCCGGACTCTCCAAAGCCAGTTCTCCCCCACGCTGGAAGGACGGTTCATCCGACAGGAATTGTCAAGGCCCATGTAGTCCTGCAAGGGGATTACGCACAGCCGCGCCGGACTGCCCATCGCCAGCGATACGAAGGGCCGGGAAAGTTCCGCGTCCGGCGTATAGTCATCGCACAAATACTCCCGCACTTGGCGTAACTCCTCCGGCTTGATGTTCCGCAGCCATCCCGCCGCCGTTTCATTGTCATGCGTTCCGGTGTAGGCCACGCTGTTTGTCGGGTAATTATGCGGCAGATAATCGGCGGCGGAGCCGGTGTCGCGGGAGTCGAAGGCGAACTGCAAGACTTTCATGCCGGGAAAGCCGCTGTCCCTGACCAGTCGGCGCACGCTCTCCGTTACATATCCCAAGTCCTCCGCGATCACTTCCCGGCGTCCGAGGTTGCGTTCCATAGCGCGGAAAAAGTCCAGTCCGGGACCGGGACGCCATTCTCCATGTATCGCCGTTGTTTCCCCGTAGGGAATGGCATAATATTCGTCAAAGCCGCGAAAGTGGTCAATACGCAGAACGTCATAGAGCCGGAACGCGGCTTTGAGGCGTTCCATCCACCAGCGGTAGCCCGTTTCCTTGTGATAGTCCCAGCGGTAGAGCGGATTTCCCCACAGTTGCCCGACCGCGGAAAAGCCGTCCGGCGGACAGCCCGCCACGGCGGTCGGACGGTTTTCCGCGTCCAGTTGGAACAGTTCCGGATTGGCCCACGCGTCCGCGCTGTCCATCGCCACATAAATCGGGATGTCCCCAATAATCCGGATTCCGCGTCCGTGCGCGTATTCCCGGAGCGCGTCCCACTGCCGGAAAAATTCATACTGCGCGCGCTTATGAAACGCGATTTCCCCGGAAAGTTCCGTCCGGACGCGTTCCAGCGCGTCATGACGGCGGAGGCGCAACGCTTCCGGCCATTCCGTCCACGGCTTGCCGCCGGAATCGTTTTTCAACGCCATGAACAAGGCGTAATCGTCCAGCCAGCGCGCGTTCTCCGCGCAGAAGCGGAGAAAATCCGGATCGTGGGGACTGTCTCCGTTTGCGAACGCCCGCCGCAAAAGCGGCGGACGCTTTTCATAGAGCGTTTTGTAGTCAACGCGGGACGCGTTGTCGGGCGTGAGGCATTCGCAGTCTTGGGGCGTCAGCGCGCCCCGTCGTATCAGCTCTTCCAAGTCGATAAAGTACGGGTTTCCGGCGAACGTGGAGAAGGACTGATACGGGGAATCGCCGTAACCTGTGGGGCCGAGCGGGAGTATCTGCCAGCAGGATTGTCCGGCCGCCGCGAGAAAGTCCAGCCATTGGCGGGCGTAACGCGAGAAACAGCCGATTCCATACGGTCCCGGCAGGCTGAATACGGGCAGTAAAACGCCGCTCTCTCTGCGCTTTTCGTGGTATTCCATAAAGTCAAAGTCTCCTCCCTTGATGTTTTCCGCCTCCATCATAGCAGAAACGGAGAAAAAATCAAGCCCGTCATTGTGAACAGTTTCGCGCGAAACCTTTGTGAAAAATACGGATTGCGAAAAAGCGCGTTTTCCGATAGAATGGTACAATCTGTGAGTATGGAAACAGGGAAAGGACGGACCGCGGCATGGAAAAACACGCATGGTGGAAGGAAAGCGTAGTCTATCAGATTTACCCCCGCTCTTTTTGCGATTCCAACGGGGACGGAATCGGCGACCTGAACGGCATTCGCTCAAAACTGGAGTATCTGGTCCGGCTGGGCGTCAACGTCATTTGGCTGAGTCCGGTCTACCGCTCCCCGAATGACGATAACGGCTACGATATCTCCGATTACCGCGCGATTATGGACGAGTTCGGCACAATGGCCGATTTTGACGCGCTTCTCTCCGAAGCCCACGCCAAGGGACTGAAAATCGTCATGGATTTGGTGGTGAATCATACATCCGATGAACATCCGTGGTTTGTGGAAAGCCGCTCCTCAAAGGACAATCCCAAGCGGGATTTCTATATCTGGCGGGAAGGAACGCCCGGCAACGGTTCGCGTCCTGACCCGCCTACCAACTGGGGAAGTTGTTTTTCCGGCTCCGCGTGGGAGTGGGACCCGCGGACGCGGATGTACTACCTTCACTTTTTCTCCAAAAAACAGCCCGATTTGAACTGGGAAAACCCGTCCGTCCGGAACGAAATCTTTGACATGATGGACTGGTGGTGCCGCAAGGGCGTGGACGGCTTCCGTATGGACGTCATTTCCATGATTTCCAAGCCGGACATTTTTGAGGATTCCCCCACGCACGGCGGACTGTACGGCGATTCCTCCGTTACCTGTAACGGCCCCCGCGTACATCAGTATTTACAAGAGATGAACCGCCGCGTGTTGTCGAAATACGACCTTCTGACGGTCGGCGAAACCGCCGGCGTGACCGTGGAGGAAGCCCAAAAGTACGCCAACGCCGGCGGCACGGAATTGAACATGGTCTTTCAGTTCGAGCATGTGGAACTGGACGGCGGCGCGGGCGGGAAATGGACGCGAAACCCGTTGTCCGTGCGCGCCCTGAAGGAGAATTTGACGAAATGGCAGAACGCGTTAGAGGGGAGCGCGTGGAACTCGCTTTTTCTGTGCAACCACGACCAGCCGCGCATTGTCTCGCGTCTGGGCGATGACAGCCCCAAGTCCGCGAAATGTGTCGCCACCATGTTGCACTTCCAGAAGGGTACGCCTTACGTCTATCAGGGCGAGGAACTCGGCATGACCAACTGTCCCTTCGGCCCGATTGAGAACTACCGCGACATTGAATCCCTCAACGCCTACCGGGAACTGACGGAAAGCGGCCTTCGGGAAGCGTCCGAACTGCTGGACTGCATTGCTTACAAGAGCCGCGACAACGCCCGCACTCCTATGCAATGGGACGATTCCCCGAACGCGGGCTTTACGACAGGCGTCCCGTGGATTATGACGAATCCGAATTACCGCGAAATCAACGCCGCCGCGCAGATTGATAACCCCGACTCCGTGTTTTCCTACTACCGCCGCCTGATTTCCTTGCGGCGCGGGAGCGAATGGAAAGACCTGATAGTTTACGGAACCTACGCGCTTTTGGCCCCCGATGACCCCGATATTTACGCCTATGTCCGCGAACTGCACGGGCGGCGTCTGCTGATTGTCTGCAATCTGTCCGGCAAGGCGCGGGAATTCGCGCCGGGACTCTCCCCGGCCCCCGCGGAAACGCGTCTCCTGATTTCCAACAGCGGTACCCCGTTGTTTTCTCCCGTTCTGCGCCTGTCTCCGTGGGAGGCGGACGCGTGGGAAGTCTGCTAATCCGTTTTGTCGGGAGATTGCGCCCTCAGTGACAATTTCCCCGCAAATAAATCTTTTTGGAAGGAAGCGTAAAAGAATGAAAAGATGGTTGTCTCTGCTTCTGGCGGCGGTTCTGACGTTGAGCCTTGCCGCCTGCGGCGGGAACGCTCCCGCCGGAAACGATGCCTCCGGCGGCGCCGAATCCCCCGCGGACAGCTCCGGCGGCGCGCCGTCCGCCGACAGTATCCGCCTTGTCAACGGTAAAATCGAGGTGGACGCGGCGCTGAAAAAGCTCGCCGCCATGTACAAGGAAGAAACCGGCGTGGAAGTCAGCATTGAGTCCATGGGCGGCGGAATCGACATTCAGGGCACGCTCAAAGGCTACTATCAGGCGGGGAATATGCCGGACATTTTCGTCAACGGCGGCGCGTCCGACTTCGCCAACTGGGGCGGACTGTGCGCCGATATGAGCGACCAGCCTTGGGTCTCCGATACGGACGCCGCTTACGTCAATGAGGACGGCGTTGTCGGGTTCCCCTACACGGTGGAAGCCATTGGCCTTGCTTACAACGCCGATATTCTCGAAAAAGCGGGCGTGGACCCCGCCACCCTCACCAGTCCCGCCGCCTACGAGGCCGCCTTCGCCACGATTGACGGCATGAAGGACGAACTCGGAATTACCGCCGTTGTCGGCTACTATACCGAACCCGTCAACCTCTACTGGTCCACCGGAAACCACCTGTTCGGCAATTACGAGGACGCCGGACTTGACCGCGAGGACACAACCTATTTCGACCTCCTCAGCAACGGCGGACAGCTTGACGTGGACCGCTTTACCGATTTCGCGAACTTCGTGGCGTTGCTCCAACAGTACGCGGACCAAAGCATGATGATTTCCGGCACCTATGACCAGCAGATTTTGAATTTCGCCTCCGGCAAGTACGCCTTTGTCACGCAAGGCTCGTGGATTGGCGCGACCATGACCACGGATGACGCCGACGCTTACGCCGCCGCCGGAAACTTCAAAGTCGGCATGGCTCCCTATGCGTTCCAAGACGGCATTGACACCATTTTGACAAACTCTCCGTCATGGTGGGCGGTCTATAAGGACGGCAACGTAGACGCCGCGAAAGCGTTCTTGCAATGGCTGACCACGGACGCCGCGCAGGAAGTGCTCGTCATGGAAGCTGGCTTTATCAGTCCCTTCAATTCCAGCGCGTATGTCGCCACGGACCCCTTCGCGCAGACGATTGTGGACTATCAGAACGCCGGGAAAACGTCCGGCTGGCACTGGCTCGGCAATAAGGAAGGCCTCGCGCAGAACTACACCGGACAGGTATTCAATGACTACGCACAGGGCAACCTTGACACGGAACGTTTCGTACAGGTTATGCAACAGGTTTGCGCCACCGCTTACGCCGGATAATCGTTTCTGATTGAAAAAGCGGGCAGTCATTCTGCCCGCTTCCGTGTTGCAAAGAAAGGAGAACGCGTTATGGATTCTATTCACCCTGTCCGGAAAGTGCTGTCCCCGCTGTTTCTTATCGGCGGCTTGGCGCTTCTGGGCGCGTCTTTGGCAATGGACTGCATGGGAGGCGGTCCGCCGCCGTTCTATCAGTATCGCGGCCTCATCCTGATTGCGGGCATTCTGCTGTTTTTTGCGGGGCTGTACCTCTTCCCTACGCTGACCCATCACCGCGATATTGTCAACGTCATTTTTCTGTTCCCTCTGCTCTTTACTTTCGGCGTCACGGTTATTATTCCGTTGCTCCTCGGTATTTTCTACTCCATGACCGACTGGACGGGCATTCGCTATACGCAGTTTGTCGGCCTCGCCAATTACGCGCAGATGTTTCATGAAGTCAGTTTCCTGTGGTCCCTGCTCATTACCGTGCTGTTCGTGGTCTTTAACATGGTTCTGGTAAATCTGGTGGGGTTCGCGCTGGCGTTGCTGTGCACAAGCCGCCTGAAGGGCGTTGGATTCTTCCGCGCCGCCTATTTCCTTCCGAACCTGATCGGAGGTATCGTTTTGGGCTATGTCTGGCAGTTTGTGTTTAACAACGTGCTTGTGAAAGTCACGGGGGCGTCCCTGCTGACGAAAACGCCGTCCGCGTTCGCCGCCATTATCGTGGTCTATATCTGGCAGTACGCCGGATACATCATGCTGATTTACGTCAACGGCCTTGTGACGGTCCCCGGCGATGTGCTGGAAGCCGCCGCCATTGACGGCGCGAACGCGTTCACAACGCTTCTGCGCATTAAAATTCCCATGATTGCGTCCACCATCACCATCTGCACCTTCCTGACGCTGACATCCGCCTTTAAGCAGTTTGACGTGAACATGGCCCTCACGAACGGCACAGGGTCCGTTATGGATTTCATGGGACAGTACCTCTCCAACGGCACGCAAATGCTCGCCCTGAACATCTACAACACCGCAATTTCCAAAAACAGTTACGCGCTCGGTCAGGCGAAAGCGGTTCTGTTCTTTATCATCCTCGCGTGTGTGTCGCTCGTTCAGGTGCGCATTTCCAACAGTAAGGAGGTGGAACTGTAATGAAAACGAAACTCAAAACCTCTACGTTCGTTACAATTATGGTCATTGCCGTGATTGTGGCTCTTTACACGCTCGCGCCGTTCTTTCTGGTGTGCATTAACGTGTTCAAGAACGCCAACGGCATTGTGGCCGACCCCGTGTCTTTCGCCGGGGCCAGTGTCCGACAGCTTATGACGAACCTTTCCAACGTCATCAACAATTCCAACTTCAGTTTCTGGTACGCCTTCGGCACGTCCGCCCTCATTACGATTCTTTCCCTGATTCTGCTGGCGCTCTTCGGCGGCATGGCGGCTTGGGTGATCTGCCGGAACAAAACCGTGTGGAGCAATGCCATTTACATGGTCTTTATCGCCTCTATGATTATCCCGTTTCAGGTCGTTATGCTCCCGCTGATTTCAACGTTCCGCGATGTGGGCAACTTTGTGGGCCTGTCCATGTTGCAGTCCATCCCCGGCATTGTGTTCGCCTACTGCGGGTTCGGCGGGGCCATGACGGTATTCATTCTCACGGGCATGGTCAAGACCGTCCCCTATGACTTGGAAGAGGCCGCTTCCATTGACGGCTGTTCCTATGAAGGGATTTACTTTCGCATTATTTTTCCGCTTCTGCGTCCGTCCGTGGTCACGGTAACGATCCTGAACGGAATGTGGATTTGGAATGACTATCTGCTTCCCTCGCTTATGCTCGGACAGAACGGAAAAGTGAAAACTCTGCCGGTTGCGGTACAGGCGTTTGTCGGCTCCTACGTCAAGCAGTGGGATTTGATTTTGACCGCCGCGCTTCTGGCTATGATTCCCATGATCATCATTTTTCTGATTGCGCAGCGTCAGATTATGAGCGGCATGGTGGAAGGCGCGGTAAAGTAACGCTCTTCAATACGTATTTTAAATCCCTCCGGGCTTGTAACCGGGGGGATTCGTATCGCAAGGGAAGTTGTTTTGAACGGACGCCGCCAAATCAATCGCTGTGAGGCGCGGACTTTTCCGTATCCTGTTGTGACATGACTTCCGCTTTGCCATCGGGAATTTCAAGCCCCCAATGATCCCACCCAACGTAACTTTTTCTTGCAAAAAGCTCTATTTTCTTTTGCTGTGGAAACATTCGTGTGATTCCTTCAATCACCTGCTCCGGCTTTTCGCTGTGTTCGCCGCGATGCGCTGACAGTAACTGGCGGACGTTTCTCGCGCCGCGTGGAGATGGAAAACGCCCTTTTTTGAAAGCCAGAACAAATTCTGTTTGCGACAATGTGTAACGTCCGGGGTTATGCGCCTGTTTATCCCATACAAAAGCGACCGTCTTGTATTCAAAGCCCCACGCTTCCCCTAATTCTATCGAATTGGCCAACTGTGGACCCGTAGTCCACATGAATAAAATGCAGTCGTCCGCGGCAATGGAGTTGACATTCAGTTCTTTCAATTCCTTCAACTTCAAAGTGGGATATTTGAAATTCGCCGCGCTGATAAATACGTTTCGTTCAAAGCCGACATTCAAAGACTTAATGCTTGAGCGGTCATACTGCATTTTTCCGCCGTAGTCCCATGGAGGGTCGGCGTAAATGACATCATATTTTTCGGGCGGCAAGGGCGGATACAGTTCTTTCAGAGGATTTATCTTTTTTCGGCGTTGCGCTTCCGGGTTATACTTAGAATAGCCGCTGATTGCGGGTTTCTTAGTCGCGTCCATTAGAATCGCTCCTTCTGCGCAGGATAACATTATAATTATACAATATATGCCGCTTAAAGTCAACATCAACCGCGCAAATTTTTCTGATTGTTACTTATAACCCGTTGACTTTTGGGAGGCGGATTATAACATAAAGAGAGGAGGGGTTCCTTATGATTACAAAGAAATTCGGCGAACGCATCCGCAAACTGCGAACGCAAAATAATATGAGCCAAGAGAAATTTGCGCTTCATATTGGCATGGACAGGACGTATCTCGCCTCAGTTGAGAGCGGGAAAAGGAATATCTCCATTCAAAACATCAGCAAAATTGCGGACGGTTTCGGCATAACGCTTGAAGAACTCTTCAAGGGAATGTGATAAAGGAGTTGAGGCGAATGGCAACGCAGGAATTGCGCAAAAGGGCAAATTGGCAGACAATTAGCGGAGCAAAAGCGTTAAAAACAGAGGAGTTATTTCAAACTTCCCTGCAAAGCGCGTTGGATTCGGCTTTTCCGGAACAATTTCTTGTGGATAGACATCCCCGCGAATTTGGCGATATTTATTCTACCTATCCGCTGCCGCAAGACGTGCTGGATAAGATTTATGACATTGATGTAACGCAGAAGAAAGCCAACGGAAAGCCCAAATACGAATGGGGCATTTCCATGGACTTTGCCATCAGAAATCTGATAAACGGAAAAATACTGTTTGGAGAAATCAAACGTCAGGACGGATGGGTTGAAACAACGGATATGCAGGCCGGACGCGGAAACGCGCATGAAAGAAGCTGTAAATACTTCACGCCGGGGCTTATGAGGATAATACGTAAAACGGGCGGATTATCAGAGGAAATACTCCCGTTTTGGCTCGTTATAGTAGGAGATATAACGAGAGACCCCCGCCGGAACAGGGAAATCGCGTATTGGTTTCAAGAGTATACAAAGAATTACTATATGTGGCGCGATACGAACGATGTCGGCGATATGCTTGACTTTTTTGAAAATAACTTGTTGCCGTACTTGCTTTAACTTCCGCATACGGCATTCATCAGCGATGTATGGCGTAAAACGGCGGAGAAAGCGCGGTAAAGTAACGCTTTAAACCTCCCTTGTCCGCCCGGACAGGGGAGGTTTGCTTTACGGAAAGGAGACGGAACGTGATGAAACTGTTCGACCCGGAGGGGCCTTTGATGTCCGCGTTGGGCACTCTGTCCGATTTGGTGTTCTGCAATCTTCTGTTCTGCCTGTTCTCGCTCCCGCTGTTCACGATCGGCGCGTCCGCATCGGCGCTGTACGACTGCACGCTTTCCATCGTGGAACAGCGGGAGGCGTCCTTCATTGCGGCGCAGTTCTGGCAAGCCTTCCGGCGCAACTTCCGGCGCGCCACGGCCCTTTGGCTGATTCTGCTTACGGCGGCTTTGTTTCTGTGGGCGTACTCCCGCGCCGTGGACGCGCTGACCGCGGATTTACAGAGGCTCTACCGTGTGACGTTCTGGATTTTGGCGTTTTTGTTTCTTATGGGCGGGCAGTACGTCTTTCCGTTACAGGCGCGTTTCAGCCGTATGGAAGGCGCCGGAAAGAAAAAGTCCCCATGGGACGTTTTAAAGACGGCGTACTTTCTCAGCGCCGCCGCCCTGCCGCAGACACTGGGCGTGGCCGGAATCGCTATCGCGGCCGTGTACGTTTCCTTCTTTATGAATCCCGCAATGCTCCAGACCGCCGTCTTTCTGTGGGCATTCGCGGCGTTTTCCGTGACAGCCTACCTTCAAAGTTTCCTTGTTGTCAAGGCGTTCCGGATTTTGGACCAATGACGGCGAACAGGAAAACGTGACAGAATGGCACATCACAAGGGGACGTATTAGCAGCTATTCTGAGGCGGAACAAATGTCGTGAAGCGGTTTTGAGGTACGCCCCCGCAAAACGGACACCCGGCGAACCGGAAAAACCTGTACCGGATACGCCGGACAGTATAGAACCGGGTACGCCGGACAGACCGGGCAACGGTATCCCGGGAAACGGCGGCGTATATATACTGGACGAAGAGACGTTGGAACGCGGCGGCGGAAATCCGTGGATACCGCTGGAACTGACAGAAATCGAAGATGACGCCACGCCCTTGGCCCGGTTCGCCAACCGGTTTCAGCCCCGTGGTATCTCCTATGGAGGGCGCGCGTGGGCTTTGGTCAATTTGCTGGCCCTGTTCTGTACCGCTTATCTGTTCCTTCCCCTGTTGCATCTGCGGGCGAAATACTGCCGCAGAAGTACGGCAGTACGAAGTTCTCGCGCGCGGCTTCACGGCCGACACGCGCGCCACATTGCCGCTTGACAAAGCGCGTCCGGAGTGCTACACTGTCCCTCAATAAAACGGCCTTGACGGAGAAGAACCCGCGAACGCGACGTTTCAGAGAGGGACACAGCGCTGTGAGTGTCCCACGGTACGCGGCGGCTGTACCACTCCCGAGCCGCCCGCGAACGCAAACGGGCCGGGTCCTCCCGTTACAGGGGACGCAAGCGGCGGACTGTCTCACACGTCCGCAAGCAGGGTGGAACCGTGGGATTTTGTCTCACCCCTGAACAGTTCGGGGGTGGGATTTTTTCCGCCCCGGGGAGGTTATTATGATGAGTGAAGAAACCAAAAACGCGTTCTCCTTTGAGAACCCCGACTACCGCCATACGTATTGGCACACTTGTTCCCATGTGCTGGCGCAGGCCGTAAAACGCCTCTATCCCGAAGTGAAACTTGCCATCGGCCCGGCCATTGAGAACGGCTTCTATTATGACCTCGATTCCCCGTTTGCCATCACGCCGGAGATTATGGAAAAAATTGAGGCCGAAATGCGCAAAATCTGCAAGGAGAAGCTCAAACTCGAACGCTTTGAACTGCCCCGTGAGGAAGCCTTGAAGTTTATGGCCGAACGGAACGAGCCGTACAAGGTCGAACTGATTCAGGACTTGCCGGAAGGGGAGCCTATCAGTTTTTACCGTCAGGGGGAGTTTACGGACCTGTGCGCCGGCCCGCACCTCGATTCCACCGGGCGCATTAAGGGCAACGCCATCAAATTGACCGCCTGTAACGCCGCCTACTGGCGCGGGGATTCCAGTAAGGCCACTTTACAGCGTATTTACGGAATCGCCTTCCCGAAAAAGGACGAGCTGGACGCCTATCTGGAACGGCTGGAAGAGGCCAAACGCCGTGACCACCGGAAACTGGGCCGGGAGCTGGGGCTGTTCATGTTCCGGGATGAGGCCCCGGGCTTCCCGTTCTATCTGCCGAAGGGCATGATTATGCGGAACACCCTCATTGACTACTGGCGTAAAGTCCACCGCCGTTACGGCTACGATGAAATCTCCACGCCGCAGATTATGCGCCGTACCCTCTGGGAGACTTCCGGACACTGGGAACATTACAAAGACAATATGTACACCACGGTCATTGACGAAGAGGACTACGCCATCAAACCGATGAACTGCCCGGGTAGCATTCTGGTCTACGAACAGGACGCGCATTCCTATCGGGACTTGCCGCTCCGTTACGCCGAACTCGGCCTTGTCCACCGCCACGAGCTTTCCGGTGCGCTCCACGGGATGTTCCGCGTCCGCTGCTTCACGCAGGACGATGCCCACATCTTCCTGACGGAAGACCAGATTCAGGACGAAGTGGCGCGGATTGCCCGGTTGTATGACGAGCTTTACAATACGTTCGGCCTGTCCTATAAAATCGCGCTGTCCACCATGCCGGAGGACCACATTGGCATGGTGGAAACGTGGGACCGTGCGGTCTCCGCGCTGGCGGACGCGATCAAGAGCGTTGGCAAGGATTACGCCTTGAACGAAGGGGACGGCGCGTTTTACGGTCCGAAACTCGACTTCTATCTGGAAGACTGCCTCGGCCGGGTCTGGCAGTGCGGCACCATTCAGCTTGACTACCAGCTCCCCGGACGCTTCAACCTTGAGTATACCGGCGCGGACGGAGAAAAACATTGTCCGGTCATGATCCACCGGGCGGGGTTCGGTTCCATTGAGCGTTTCCTTGGGATTCTGACGGAACATTTCGCCGGGGCGTTCCCGGTCTGGATCTCCCCCGTACAGGTAAAAATTCTGCCCGTCACGGACCGCGCGCAGGAGTACGCCGAAACGATCCGCGCGCGTCTGGAGGCCTTGGACTTCCGCGCGGAGGTGGACGAACGGAACGAGAAAATCGGCCGCAAAATCCGGGACGCCCAGATGGAAAAGGTGCCCTATATGGTAATCGTGGGCGACCGCGACATAGAAAACAGTACCGTTTCCCCGCGCCACCGCACGGACGGCGATTTGGGCGCAATGTCCTTTGACCAGTTCGCGGCCTTGCTCCGGGACGCCGCGAAAATTTGACTTCTCCCGCCTTGCCTCCCCGCCGTACTCTGTGGCGGGGAGATTTGTTCCGGTTTCCAATGATTCCTTGACGTCTCTTTTCGATATTCAGGCTTGCATTTCCGGACAATCGGTGATATACTGAATCCATCTTTTAAAAAAGGAATCATTTTTCCTTTTCGGGTTGCTTTACGCGGCGGACGGAAGAGCCGCTCCTGTCAACGCCGCGCAATCTTGGGATAAATCGTTATATAAAGGAATGAACCTACTATGAAATATCCGGAGGACACTGGCGGGCGGAAGCGCTGGCCATGGAAGCACTGGCAGAGCGTTGCCGTCCTGTTGATGGGGTATGATTTTGTCGCGGTCTGTATCGCCTACTTTCTTGCGCTTCTGCTACGGTTCGATATGAACATTGCCCAGATTCCGGTACGGTATCTGGACACGTGGCTTTACTCCATCTTTCCCTACGCCCTGTGTTGCGTGGCCGTGTTCCGGGCCTTGAAACTTTACAGCAGTATTTGGCGCTTCGCCAGTTATGTGGAATTGGTGCAGGTATTCCTTGCCTCCGGGATTCTGCTGTTGGTACAGCTCGGCTGGACCATGCTCATTTTCAGCGTCACAATGCCGCTGTCTTACTACGTCTGGGGCGCGACATTTCAGTTGATCTTTACGCTGGGAATCCGTTTCGGATACCGCTTCCTGAACATGGAACGGAGCCGGTTAAAAAAGAATGCGGCGCACTATGAGCCGATTATGCTGGTCGGCGCCGGGAAGGCCGGACAGATGATACTCCGCGATATCAACCAGAACGAGTACGGCGGGGATGGCCTCCCAAAAACAGAAGGGTCGGTCAGCCGCGTGATGTGTATCATTGACGATGATCCCAACACGTGGGGACGTTTTATCGAGGGCGTCCCGGTGGCGGGAGGCCGGGACGCCATTCCGGACAATGTGGTCAAGTACGGAATCCGGAAAATTTTCATTGCAATTCCCAGCGCGTCCGTGGCCCAGAAAAAAGAAATTCTGGATATCTGTATGGAGACCGGCTGTCAGGTCAAGCAACTGCCGGGGATTTATCAGATGGTGCAGGAAAACGTGACCGTAAGCGCCATGCAGGACATCTCTATGGAGGACCTTCTGGGGCGTCCGCCCATCCGGGTGGACCTTGACAACGTGTTTCGTTTTCTGCGCGGTAAGACCATTCTGGTTACGGGCGGCGGGGGGTCCATTGGAAGCGAGCTTTGCCGGCAGATTGCGGGCCACCAGCCCGGAAAGCTGATTATCTTCGACATCTACGAGAACAACGCCTACGCCTTGCAACTGGAACTTCTGGAAAAATATCCGGACCTCGATTTGGTGGTGCTCATTGGCTCCGTACGGGACAGCCGGAAACTCTGCGCGCTCTTTTCCGAATACCATCCGGACGTGGTCTATCACGCGGCGGCGCACAAGCATGTCCCGCTCATGGAGGACAGCCCCTGTGAGGCCATTAAAAACAACACCATCGGCACGTATAAGACCGCGTACGCGGCCATGCTTTACGGCTGTGAGCGCTTCGTTCTCATTTCCACCGACAAGGCCGTCAACCCCACGAACGTCATGGGAGCCAGTAAGCGCCTGTGTGAGATGATCATTCAGAGTTTTGATGCCAAAATCAAAGCCGGAGCGGCGGAGGACCTTCCCCAGCTCTTTACGCATGACCCGGCCACCGACACGGCCGATTATGCCTTGCCCGACATCACAGAGGCCTTACGCCACGCGCATACGGAATACGTGGCGGTACGGTTCGGAAACGTGCTGGGCAGTAACGGCTCCGTCATCCCGATTTTCAAGGAACAAATCGAAAAGGGCGGACCCGTCACCGTGACCCATCCGGACATCATCCGGTACTTTATGACCATCCCGGAAGCGGTGAGTCTGGTTCTTCTGGCGGGTACATACGCCAAGGGCGGAGAAATTTTCGTGCTTGACTTGGGCAGTCCCGTCAAAATCGACACGCTGGCGCGGAACCTGATTCGCCTATCCGGCTACAGGCCCGATGTGGATATCCGTATCGAGTACACCGGCCTTCGCCCCGGCGAGAAGCTCTATGAAGAAATGCTTATGGCGGAAGAGGGCTTGCAAAAGACGCAGAATAACCTGATCTTTATCAGCCACCCTATTCAGTTCGAGATGGACAGCTTTTTCCGGCAGTTGCAAACCCTCATGGACGCGGCTTATCAGAACGTGGACGGCGTGGAACTCCGGCGTATGCTTATGGAAATCGTTTCAACGTACCATCCGGCGCGGGACGAGCAGCCGGACAGGCGGCCGTGATTCCGTCCGGCGACCCGCGCTGTGGGCCGCCGACTTTTTACGTAAAGAAAGAAGGTGGCATTATGGCGCTAATTTCTGTGATTGTGCCCGTCTATCAGGGGGAAGCCCTGTTGCCGGGGTGCGTGGAGAGTGTGCGAAGGCAGACCGTCTCCGACTGGGAACTGCTCCTGATTGACGATGCCTCCGCGGACGCTTCCCGCGCCCTGTGCGAACGTTACGCCGCCCAAGACCCGCGCGTGCGTACGTTTTCACAACCCCGGAATCTGGGCGTAAGTCAGGCGCGTAACCGCGGACTGCAAGAGGCGCGCGGAGAATATATCGCCTTTCTGGACGCCGATGACCGCTACGTTCCGGAAACGCTGGAAACGCTCCGGGACCTGTGCGAACGCAACGGCGCGGACAGTGCCGGTTGCGCGCACTGGAACGTGACGCCGGAAGGCCGGGAAAGCGTGGAAACGCTTCTGCCCGCCGGGGCGTATGACGCGCACGAAATCCGGAAGCGGTTTCTGGTACCGCTGTTCGGCGAACGTCTGCGCGCGCCGCTGACGAACGGTTACATCTGGCGCTTCCTGTTCCGGAAGGACCGCATTCGGCGGAGCGGCGCGCGTTTCGAGGGACCGTATCTGGAGGACGAGCTGTTTCTGCTGGAATATTTCGGCGCGGAAAGCCGCCTTGCCGTCACGGAAACGCCCCTCTACCGTTACCTGCAAAACCCCGCTTCCGCGACCCGCCACTATATGAAAGACCTGATGAACGTCATGGACCGCTATATGGAAGTCAAGGAGGAACTGGACCGGACCCATCGCTTTTCCGCAGAGTGTCCGGACTGGCGCGACAATACGCGCTGGGCAAACCTGTTGATTGCCATTGGCAACGAGTACGCGCCGGGGATTGAGAAGCCGTTCCGGGAACGCCGGGAAACCGTGGAGGCCATTTGCCGCCGTCCGGACATGGCGGAGGCCATCCGGGGGTACAAGCCCGCGGGTATGGGACGGAACAAGGCAATGGTGGCGTTTCTGGTCCGCCGCCGGATGTTCCGGCTTTTGACGCTGTTGTACCGGTTCAAGAACAGGATGTGACGTGACGTACAAAGGAGAGTTGCTTATGACGCTTTGGAAAGAGAGCCTGTTATACAGCCTTTACGTAACCGTACTGGCGGCGTACGAACAGAGCGCGGCGCGGCGGATTCTGTACGCGTTCGGCGGATGGTGCGCGCGTCAGGCGTCCGGAAGCCGGATAGTGTCCGTACTGTCCCGGGAGGGCCGCGGCTGGGAGGAAAGCCGCCTCTGTCGGATTCTGACGGCCGCCGCCACGTTTCCGGGCGATTTGCTTCACCGCTGGTATGAGGCGTGGCAGGCGACATTTGACGACAGTCTGTTTGCCCGCTTCGTCTTTGAACTCGGCGAGGGGACCGCAATCCTTGAAAGCTGGGTCATCATGCTTCTGTGGGTGATTCCCTTCATCTACTGGAACAACGCTTGGAGTTTACTCGTATTCGCCTTCCTGTTACTGCTCTTCCACGCGGGGGCCATGCGGAAAAAGACGTTCCGCTTGGACATCCCCGACATCGGCGTTTATCCCGTGGCGTTCTGCTTTCTGATGGTCCTGTCCGCGCCGCTCTCGTACGCGCCGGAACTCTCGTGGCGGTTTCTGGGCTATCATCTGGCGGCGGCGGTGTGTCTGCTCGTGACGCTCAGCGCGGTGCGGAACGTCTCGGACCTGAAACGCCTGTGCGCCGGCGGTACGTTCTGCGTGGCCGTCTCCTCGTGCTACGGCGTCTTACAGCGGATTCAGGGCGTCAAGGTCAATATCGCCTACGTGGACGCAAAACTCAACCCCGATATGCCCGGACGCGTACAGTCCTATTTCGACAACCCCAATACCTTCGGGGAGTTTCTGGTCATGCTTCTGCCCCTGACTCTGGCTCTCGCGCTCTGTTCGGAGCGTAAAAGCGGCAAAATAGCCGCCGCCGGGGCGTTTTTTGTCGGCGTGGCGGCCCTGCTCATGACGTACTCCCGCGCCGGATGGGTCGGCTTCGCGCTCTCCGTGGGGCTGATGGTTCTGTGTCTGCGTCCGGCGTTGCTTCCCGCGCTGATTGCGCTTTGCGTGGCGGCAATTCCGTTCCTCCCGTCCGCCGTCTGGACGCGTATCCTGACCATCACCAACTTTAACGACACCACCACGTCCAGCCGCTTCCCGCTCTATGAGGCCGCGCTGGAACTCATCCGCCGCGCCCCGCTGGACGGGGCCGGACTGGGTTCCGATGTGGTCCGGAAGTACATTAAAGACTTCCTCCTCTATCACGGCTCCGCGCCCTTCGTCCACGCCCATAATCTCTATTTACAGGTCTGTATCGAAACCGGCGTGATCGGCTTGGCGGCGTTTGTGGCGTCCATTTTCGCCACGGTCAAGCGGGGGTTGCGTACGGCGCGCAATGCCCCCGCCGGTCCGGCAAGAATCATCACGTGCGCGGCGGCGTCCGGCCTCTGCGGAATCGCCCTCTGCGGCATGGCCGATTATCCGTGGCATTACCCGCGCATACAGGTTGTGTTCTGGTTCCTGTTCGCCATGACGCTTGCGGGCGTGAAGGTGTGCCGCACGGAGGCCGCGTGATGGGACGTCTGCTTGTTTTGGAGGGGCTGGACGGAAGCGGCAAGGCCACGCAATCCGATTTACTCGCGCAAGCCCTGCAAGCGCGCGGGACGCCGGTCCGCCGGGTATCGTTCCCCGATTACGGGAGCGATTCTTCCGCGCTGGTGCGGATGTACCTTTCGGGCGCGTTCGGGACGCGTCCCGGGGACGTGAACGCCTACGCCGCTTCGAGTTTCTACGCCGTGGACCGTTACGCCAGTTACCGCCGCGACTGGGGCGCGTTCTATCACGAGGGCGGAACCGTTATCGCGGACCGCTATTCCACTTCCAACGCCGTGCACCAGTGTTCCAAACTGCCCCGCGAACGCTGGGACGCGTTTTTGGACTGGCTGTTTTCGTACGAATACGACCTTCTGGGGCTTCCGGCCCCGGACGCCGTGCTGTACCTGCGGCTCGACCCCGCGGTCAGTCTCCGCTGGCTGAAGGAGCGCGGCGCGGCGGACGATATCCACGAACGCGACCGGGAATATCAGGCGCGCTCCCGTGAGGCCGCCGACTATTGCGCCGGGCGTCTGCGCTGGTCCGTCATTGAATGCGTCCGCGCCGGACAGCCCCGTTCCGTACAGGACATTCACGGGGAAGTCCTGCGCCGCGCCACGGAGGCGTTGTCATGCTGAACACCACCCTTTGTTATCTGGAACGCGGGGACGAATATCTCATGCTCCACCGCGTGAAAAAAGAGCGTGACGTAAATCATGACAAATGGGTCGGCGTGGGCGGCAAGTTTCAGGACGGCGAAAGCCCGGAAGAGTGTCTTTTACGGGAGACTTTCGAGGAAACCGGCCTGACGCTGACGGAATACCGTTACCGTGGAATCGTGACCTTTGTCTCTGACCGCTGGCCCGCGGAGCTTATGCACCTGTTCACGGCCACCGGCTGGACGGGCGTCCCGCACGCCTGTGACGAAGGAGATCTGGAATGGATTGCAAAGAAAGACCTGTCCGCCCTTCCCATGTGGGCCGGGGACGCGCTGTTTCTGCGTCTCTTGGAGGAAAACGCCCCGTTTTTCTCCCTGAAACTGCGCTACGAGGGAGAGCGGCTGGCCTACGCGGCCCTGAACGGAACGCCGTTGCGTTTGGGGCCGGAAGAACGGAAAAAGAATTGAGGAAAGCATATGGAAAAAGCGGAGAGCGCCGAAAAAAAGGTACTGCTGTTCGGGTTTGAGGACCTGCGGAGCATTTTAGCGGTTCAAGGCGCGCTGGAGCCGTTCGGCGCGGAACTGATTCCCGTTGCCAAAACAGATTACGGAAAGACCCTATCCGTTTTAGCGGGACTGGAAGAGGAACCGCCCCCGGATCATGACGCCCCGCCCGTTGGCGGGTCCATTCCCGGACGGATGGCCGTCCTGTGCGGGCTGGATGAGGAGTTGGACGCGTTGCTTCCGGCCCTGTCGGAGGCGGGCGCGGGGAAGGGGTGCCTGAAGGCGGTGCTGACCCGGCATAACCGCGCTTGGAGCGCGACAAGGCTGTATATGGAACTCTCCCGCGAACGGGAGGCCCTGCGTTAATGGTTCGCGACCCACTCAAGGGCCAGCCGCAACAGGCGCGGGGTGGCGTACAAATCCAGCGCCGCGCCCGCTAAAAGCGCCGCCGAACAGACCGCCACGCATACGCGCCGGTCCGGACGCGCGGCGGCGCGTCCAATAGAGAGCCGGAAGAGCCATCCGGCGCGCTCCATGGACGAGAGCGCGAGAAGAAAGAAACACGGAAGCGTCACCACGGCGCGGAGGCCCATTGCGGAGGCGCTCAGCAGTACCCCTTCCCAGCCGAACGCCGCCGCGAAACACCCCACCGAAAACGAGAGAAGAAACCCGAACGCGGCCGCGCTCAGGCATACCAGCGGCACGCCCAGCGAAGTAAAGCCCCAGAGGAATACGAGCGCCGGCGCGCGGAACCATGTTCCGAGCGTGGAGAGCGCCAAAGACAGGCCGATTTGTGACTGTTCCCGGTTGCGGTAATAGTCCGTGAGGGAACGCCGCAATTCCGGGGCGGCGGCGTCCGGGGAGGCGAAAGCAAGGGCCTGTCCCGCGCCCGCGCCAATGAGGAAGCAGAGCGAGAGGCACAGGACCGGTACAAGAATGGTTCCGGTATGATTTCTTCTGTCCAACGGCGATCACCTCTCCGGAATTCTATGTTCCGGACAGGCCGTTTATGTACAACGTCCTTTGCGATGCGAAGAAAAAGCGACAGGCGGAGTCCGGATCGGGACTCCGCCTGCCTGTATTGTAGAAGGAGGGAGAAAACGCATCGGGCTGGGAGTGACCCTCTGCATGGTGGAAAGTATAGCGCGCAAATTTTGCGAAAGTATGACGGACCTATGAACAATTCGTAAATTTCGCCGGAAATTTGTGAATATACTGTAAATTAATGGAATTTCCGGCTCTCCGCCACGGCCAGTTCGTCACAGCGGCTGTTATACTCGTTCCCGGCGTGGCCGCGCACCCAGTGACAGCGTACGTCATGGCGTTCCAAGAGATTCAGGAGCGTTTCCCAGAGGTCCGGATTGAGCGCGGGGTCGGACTTGTTGCGCTTCCAGCCGTTCCGCCGCCAGCGCGCCGCCCAGCCCTTTTCTATGGCGTCCAGCACATAGCGGCTGTCCGAGTACAGTTCCACGGTACAAGGTTCCTTGAGGGCCGAAAGCGCGGAGATGATCGCGGTCATTTCCATGCGGTTGTTCGTGGTGGACGGTTCGCCGCCGGAGAGTTCGCGCCGGTGGCCGCCGTACATCAGCAACGCCGCCCAGCCGCCCGGACCGGGATTTCCGGAACAGGCTCCGTCCGTGTAGACCGTGACCGTTTTCATGACGGCGTGTCCCCGGCATCGGGCGTTTCGCGTACGCGTACGGTTTCCGGCCGGGTCACGGGCTGTCCCTGACAGGCGTAAATGACGCGGGTGTCGGAAATCATGTCATGAAGGGCGCGCTTTTGGGGGTCGGGAACTATCGTAAAGTAGCCAATGAAAAGCACGGCGGAGGAAAGGTAGCGTCCGAACACTTCCCGGAGCACGGTTTGCCAGAGGGTGAGGTGTCCGCGTTCGGCGCTGACGACTTCCAGTTTGAAGAGCATTTTTCCAAGGGTCGCGCCCTGTGTCCACGTCATGGCGATAAAGTAGAGGGTGGGGAGGGCGTAGGCGGCGATATCGAGGGCGGAGTAGCGGAACAGCACCGCCCGCGCGGAGCCGCGGAGCGCGAAACGGAATACGGACAGAATCGACATGGGCAGAGCCATGATCAGCATATCCGCGAGCCACGCGGCGAACCGGACCGCAAACCCGGCGTAACAGACATTATCCCGCATAATACAGCAACGCCCCATTTCTTTTGTCGGCAGTCAGTTCACGAAAGAGTTCGAGTTCGGTTTTCGGCCGGAGCGCGGCGGCGCGGGAGAACAGGAGATTCAGCCAGCCCGAGGCCGTATGCGCCGGGATGTAAATTTCCGCGTCCGGTTCGAGACCGGCCTTTTCCAAGATTGCGGCGAACGCGTCCGCCTCCCCGGCGATATGGTCGACCAAGCCCTGATCAAGGGCCTGCTGGGCGGAGTAAATGCGCCCGTCCGCAAGTTCGGTTACGCGCTGGCGGTCGAGTTTGCGTCCGGCGGCGACAATGTCCACGAACTGCCCGTAGGCCTCATCGACCAGAGACTGGAAAATGCCGCGCTGTTCGTCCGTGAGGCTCTCCCACGCCGAACCCATGGACTTGTTACGCCCCGAGGTAATGTCCACTTCCGTGACGCCGATTTTTTCGGACAGGCCTTCGTAATTCATCAGCGAAATGATCACGCCTATGGAGCCGGTCCACGCGTTGCGGTTGGCGTAGATCTCATCGGCCGCCATAGCGATATAGTAGCCGCCGGAACAGGCCTGTGAGGCGAAATAGGCGTAAACGGGCCGGGCAGTCTGTTCGCGGTACTCCATGAGTTTCAGGTAAAGTTCATCGCTTTCGTAGACAGTGCCGCCGGGGCTGTCGATATAGAGCAGGATTCCGCGGTTGTCGGGGTCGTCTATGAGCGCGTCCACGAGGTCCATATAGAGGTCGTGGTCGTACCAGCCGTCCGTAACGGCGAACGGGTCCCCGGAAGAGGGTTGAATGGTACCGGTAATGTCAAGGCGGGCAAGAAACGGTTCGGCGGGAAGGTCGCTGAAATCGGTCTCGGCGCCGAAGAACGCGGACAGGCCGCTGACCGACTCCATGCCCGTAACGAGGGATTCGTTGAGCGTGGAAGCGGATTGCACGCCGAGGTAGCCCGTGGCGGCAAACAGGACGGTTGCCACTATGACAGCGGCAAACTGTTTCAATTTCATGAACGGTTCCTCCATGGAGCGGACGCCCCCCGCGGAGTACGCGGAAAGGGTCCTGTGTTACACGGAAACGGGCGGGAGTTCCTCCGGGGGGTCCAGTTCGGACGAGGCAAGGGCCATGGAAATCAACTGGTCGCCGTCCTCCCGGAAGCGCATGACAATGACGCCCTGTGTGGCGCGTCCGGCGGTCTTGATACGCTGTACCGCGGTTCGGAGCAGGTTTCCGTTCCGGGACATCAGCAGGACGTCCTCCGATCCGTCCACGACACGCACCCCGACAATTTTGCCCGTTTTTTCGGTGACGGTATAATTGCGCACGCCGTAGCCGCCGCGCGCGGTCAGGCGGTAGTCCTCCACCGGCGAACGCTTCCCGAAGCCGTTTTCCGTGACGGACAGCACGGTCATTCCCGGGGCGGCGCGGTCCGCGCCGACTACAAAGTCCCCGTCCCGAAGCCGGATACCGCGCACCCCCGCGGCCGTACGCCCCATGGGACGGATTTCCGATTCCGGGAAACATACGGCCTGTCCGTTATGGGAGGCTATCAGCAGATTCTGATTGCCGTCCGTTTCGCGCACGGCAATGAGGCGGTCGCCATCGTCCAGAGTCAGGGCGCGAATGCCGTGGTTCCGTACGTTGCGCAGGGTCTCCACGGGCAGACGCTTTACGGTACCGTTCCGCGTGACCATGGCCAGAAAACGGCATTGCGGGTCGTCTATGGTTTTCGTGTGGATGATGGTCTGGACGCGTTCGCCGGGTTCCACGGGCAGAATGTTCACCACGGCCGCGCCTTTGGCCGCCTTGCCCGATTCCGGAATCTGATAGCCCTTCTTGCGGTAGACTTTTCCGGTGTCGGTGAAGAAAAAGATATAGTCATGGGTGGAGGCGGTGAACACGTCCGTGACAACGTCCTCTTCGCGGGTGGTGATTCCGCGCCGCCCCATGCCGCCGCGTGACTGTCCGGCGTATTCGCTTACGGGCGTCCGTTTGATATATCCGGCCTCTGTGAGCGTAAAGACGCATTCTTCCTCTTCGATTAAGTCCTCAATATCGAGGTCATCTTCCACGTCCTGTATTTCGGTCATGCGCTCGTCCCCGAACCGGCCGGAAATGGCAATCAGTTCTTCTTTGAGAATCCGCCGGACAAGGGCGGGATCCGCCAAAACCCGTTGGAAATAGGCAATCTGTTCTTCCAGTTCCCGGTACTCGGTTTCGAGCTTTTCGCGGTTGAGGCCTTGCAGGGCGATCAGGCGCATATCACAAATCGCCTGCGCCTGAATTTCGTCCAGCCGGAAGCGTTCCATGAGGTTTTCCCGGGCGTTGTCGTAACTGCTCCGGATGATCCGGATGACTTCGTCAATGTTGCTTTGGGCGACAAGCAGGCCTTCGAGCAAATGCGCGCGTTCCTGCGCCTTGTTCAGGTCGTACCGGGTCCGGCGGGTGATGACTTCCTCCTGAAACGTCAGGTACTCGTCAAGGATGTGGCGCAGAGAGAGAATACGGGGCTGTTTCTGGTTATCGACCAGCGCCAGCAGAATGACCGCGAAACTGGACTGTAACGCCGTCTGGGCGAACAGGCGATTGAGCACGACTTGCGGATTGGCGTCCTTTTTCAGTTCGATGACAATCCGCATACCGTTGCGGTCGGTCTCGTCCCGCAGGTCGGAAATGCCCTCCAGACGCTTGTCCTTGACCTGTTCGGCGATGTTGCGTATCAACTGCCGCTTGTTGACCTGATAGGGCAGTTCGGTAATGACAATACGGGTCCGGTCGCGGCCGAATTCCTCAAACTCGTGCCGCGCGCGGATCAGGATTCTGCCGCGTCCGGTGGCGTAGGCGGCGCGAATGCCGCTCCGGCCCATGATAATCCCGCGCGTGGGGAAGTCGGGGCCTTTGATGTGCTGCATGAGGTCGGATAACGTGGCGTCCGGGTTGTCGAGTACGCAAATACACGCCCCGATCACTTCCCGCAGGTTGTGCGGCGGGATATTGGTTGCCATGCCCACGGCGATACCGGAAGATCCGTTCACCAGCAGATTCGGAAACCGGGCCGGAAGTACGCGAGGCTCTTTGCGGTTTTCGTCAAAGTTCGGGTCCCAGTCCACGGTATTGCGGTCGATATCGCGGAGCATTTCGTTGGAGATTTTGGAAAGCCGCGCTTCGGTATAACGATAGGCGGCGGGCGGGTCGCCGTCCACGGAGCCAAAGTTTCCGTGGCCGTCCACGAGCGTGTATCTCATGGAAAAATCCTGCGCGAGCCGGACCATGGCGTCATACACGGACGCGTCCCCGTGGGGATGGTACTTACCGAGCACTTCGCCCACGGTCGTGGCCGACTTGCGGAACGGTTTGTCAGACGTCAGCCCGTCCTCATACATTGCGTACAGAATGCGGCGGTGTACGGGCTTCAGACCGTCCCGGACGTCCGGCAGGGCGCGGCCCACAATGACGCTCATGGCATACTCAATGTAAGATTTTTCCATTTCGTCCACGAGCCGGGATTCCGTGATGACCTGATCGGGAAACGAAATGTCCTGTGGTTGATAGTCTCTGTTATGCGCCATTGTAAAATCTCCTTGCATGGTTTAGGGTATCAGGACAGTTTCTCCGAAAGCAGGTCCAGCACCTTCTGGTCCCGGATATCAAGGAAGGCGTGTCCACAGCAGACGCACAGAAGCATGGTTCCCATAGCGTAGGAAAACCAGCTCTTGCGGGACGCCGCCGAGCAGAGCGTGAACAGGCCCAGCACGCCTTCCGCCACGCTGAACGCCAGCGCCGGACGGACACGGCGTGAAAACTCGATTTCGGCGCGTTGACGTTCGGCCTTCACGGCGGAGTGAAACAGCCGTCCCATGAAATCCTTGGAGGCTTTCAGAGGCGTTTTCAACAGGTTCATTCGGCGTCCTCCTGTGAGGGGGCGGATTCTTCGGGGGCGGGTTGCTTTACGGGAGCGGATTCTTCGGCGGGGGCGGCGGTTTCCGTTTCTTCGGCCACTTGTTCCGCTTCCTCCGCCTCCTCTTCCTCTTTGACTTCCTCTACCGCGCGGTCCACCAGCGTCAGGAAGCACGAGACGGCCCCGGCAAGGAAAAAGCAGAGGCCCAGCAAAAACAAAAGCGGGTTGCGCTTACGGGTCCCCTGCGCTACGCCCGCGCTTCCGAGCAGAAAGCCGAACACGCCGCAAAGGATACTGGTCAGTGAAATGGTCATGGAAAAGACCTCCTGTAAAATTATTCGCACCGCGTTGTACGCGGAAAGCGTGTCAGATGTCGATATTGACGGCGTACATGGCGTTCCGTTCAATCCATTCCTTCCGCGGTTCGACCTGTTCGCCCATCAGGATCGTAAAGACCTCATCGGCGCGGACGGCGTCATCCAGCGTGATACGGCGTAAGGAACGGCGTTCGGGGTCCATGGTGGTTTCCCAAAGCTCGTGGGGGTCCATTTCGCCGAGGCCCTTGAAGCGGTTGATGTCAACCTTGACATTCGGGTTTCCGGCGCGCAGTTCGGCGCTGACGCGGTCGCGTTCGGCATCCGAGTAGGCCACGCGGACCGTTTTCCCGCGCGTGAGTTTGTAGAGCGGCGGGACGGCGGAGTAGACGTAGCCGCGCTCAATCAGGGGGCGCATATAGCGGAAGAAGAACGTCAGAAGCAAGGTACGAATATGGGCGCCGTCCACATCGGCGTCCGCCATGATGATGATTTTGTGATAGCGGAGCTTGTCAATGTTGAACTCGTTGCCGATTCCGGCCCCAAGGGCGACAATCATGGGATAGAGTTTGTCGTTGCCGTAAATCTTATCGGCGCGGGCCTTTTCCACGTTCAGCATTTTGCCCCACATGGAGAGTATCGCCTGAAAGCGGGAGTCCCGGCCCTGAATGGCCGAACCGGCGGCGGAATCGCCCTCCACAATGTAGATTTCGCACAGGGACGGGTCCCGCTCGTTGCAGTCCTGTAACTTGTCGGGCATTTGTCCGGACTCCAGCCCGGTTTTCCGCCGGATGGATTCCCGGGCCTTTTTGGCCGCCTCCCGGGCGCGGCTCGCGGTCATGGCCTTGTCAATGATGGCGCGGGCGGTCCGGGGGCTTTCCTCAAGGAACGTTTCCAGTTTGTCGGAGACCATAGCGTTGACAAGGGTCCGAATTTCGGAGTTTCCGAGTTTGGCCTTGGTCTGTCCCTCGAACTGGGCTTCGGTGAGCTTTACGGAGATGACACAGGTCAGGCCTTCGCGGCAGTCCTCCCCGGAGACTTTTTCATCGTCCTTAAGCAACTTCATTTTATGCCCGTAGGCGTTGAGGACGGACGTCAAAGCGCGTTTAAAGCCCTCTTCGTGCATACCGCCTTCGGGGGTGTGGACGTTGTTGGCAAAAGAGAAGATGGTCTCGTTGTAACCGTCATGGTACTGCATGGCGATTTCGGCCACGGAATCCCCGCGCTGCGCGGTCATGTAGATGACTTCCGGATGGAGCGGCTCACGGTTCTTGTTCAGCCACGTGACGAACTCGCGGATTCCGCCGCGGTAGCACATGGAATGTTCCTGTTCCTGTCCGGGACGGGCGTCCACGGTGCGGATATGGAGGCCGGCGGTCAGAAAGGCCTCTTCCCGCATACGGGTGCGGAGGATGTCGTAATCGTAGCGGGTTTCCTCAAAAATTTGCGGGTCGGGCTTAAACGTGACGGTGGTTCCGGTGCGGTCGGTCGCGCCGACCACGGTCAGCGGCTCCACGACTTCCCCGCGCGCGAACTTCATTTCATAGATGTTGCCGTCCCGGTGCACCTGAACGGTGAGCCACTCGGACAGGGCGTTGACCACGGACGCGCCCACGCCGTGGAGACCGCCGGAGACCTTGTAGCCGCCGCCGCCGAACTTGCCCCCGGCGTGCAGGACGGTGTACACGACTTCCAGCGCGGGGCGGCCGGTCTGGGCCTGAATATCGACCGGGATTCCGCGGCCGTTGTCGGTGACGGTCACGGTGTCGCCGTCATTGATTTGGACGAGGATTTCGGTACAGAATCCGGCAAGGGCTTCGTCTACGCAGTTATCCACGATTTCATAGACCAGATGGTGCAGGCCGCTGGAAGAGGTGGAGCCGATGTACATACCCGGGCGTTTCCGGACGGCTTCGAGACCCTCAAGGACCTGAATTTCAGAGGCGTCATAGGCGTTTGTGACTTCCATTGCGGGGCGTTCCTTTCCCTGTTGTTGTCCCTCCATTGTACCACACTTTCCGCGAAAACAAAAGCGTCTTTTGCGATTTTGGCACAATTTTTTTTGCCGCCCCGCCGCCCGACGCCCTCCCCGCGTTCCTGTGCAATGTCACGGAGACGCCAAAAGGGCGCGGCGTATTTCACCAAGTCTACGGAATTCGCAAATTCGCCGCCTACACGAAAAAATCGAAAAATAACGCTTGCAATTTGGGTCAAACTGTGGTACGCTGTGGGGGCTTTTTGAAAAAGGGCGGTCCTCTGCGCGTTGCGGCGCACGAACGCCTATAACCAAGGAGGATAACCATGGACCTGATTGCTGAACTGAACCGGGAGGCGCTCGAAAAAGAGCTTCCCAAGGTCGCCGTGGGCGACACCGTGCGCGTGCACGTCAAAGTCAAAGAGGGTTCCCGCGAACGAATTCAGGTGTTCGAGGGCATTGTCATCGCCCGGAAACACGGCGGAATCGGCGAAACCATCACCGTACGGCGTATTTCCTACGGCGTGGGCGTGGAAAAGGTGTTCCCGCTCCACTCCCCGTCTATCGACACCATTCAGGTGGTCCGCCGCGGCGTGGTCCGCCGCGCCAAGCTCTACTACCTGCGCGGACGCGTGGGCAAACGGGCCAAAATCAAGGAGAAGCTCTGATTGCGCGGGAGAGAGGCGGACGCCTCTCTCTTTCTTGAAAGTGAGGGAGGAAATGACGTCATGATGATGGAGGAATCCGGCCGCGGAGAGGAAACCGTCAAAAAGGACCCCGTGCGGGACTTGTTCGAGTGGATACAGGCTCTGGTGTCCTCCGTACTGCTGGTGGTCCTGCTCTTTACGTTCGTGGTGCGCCTGATCGGCGTGGACGGGCATTCCATGCTCCCCACGCTTCAGCACGGGGACCGGCTCCTTGTGCTCAGTTCCCTGCTGTACCACGACTACAGTTACAAGGACATTGTCATTCTGCGCAAGGAAACGTTTGACGAAAAGCCCATCGTCAAACGCGTGATCGCCACGGAGGGGCAGACGGTCGACATCGATTTCCGCGCCGGTATCGTCTACGTGGACGGCCTCGCGCTGGACGAGCCGTACGTCAACGAACTGACGTACGAAGAGGAGGGGACCGCGTTCCCCCTGACGGTCCCGAAGGGCAGTATTTTTGTCATGGGCGACAACCGCAACCATTCCAGCGACAGCCGCCACAGCCGTCTGGGCACCGTGGACACGCGCTATGTCATCGGCCGCGCGGTGTTCCTGCTCTTCCCCGGACCCGACTCCGAGACCGAAGCGCGGGAGTTTTCCCGTATCGGCGTTCTGGCCTGAACCGCGTATGAACGTACAATGGTACCCGGGCCACATGGCCAAGACCCGCCGCCTGATTGCGGAACGTCTCCGGCAGGTGGACGCCGTCTGTGAAATTTTAGACGCGCGGATTCCGGCATCGAGCCGTAACCCGGACGTGGCCGGTCTGACGGCGGGGAAGCCGCGCCTCATCATTCTGAACCGTGCCGATCAGGCCGACCCGGACGCTACCGCGCGCTGGGGCGACTTCTTCCGCGCCGCCGGTTACGCCGTGCTGGTCACGGACGCCAAAAGCGGACGCGGCGCCGGGAAATTCGCCGCCGCCGTGCGGGAATTGCTCGCCGACAAGTTAAGAGCGTACGCGGAAAAGGGACAGTCCGGGCGCGTGGCGCGCGTCATGGTACTGGGGATTCCGAATGTCGGCAAGTCCACGTTTATTAACCGCGTTGCGGGGCGGAACGTGGCCAAGGCGGAGGACCGCCCCGGCGTGACCCGCGCCGGACAGTGGGTCCCGGTCGACAGGCGGCTGGAACTGCTGGACACGCCCGGAATCCTGTGGCCCAAATTCGGAGACGAAGCCGTTGGAATGCGTCTGGCCTTTACAGGGGCCGTCAAAGACGAAATTCTGGACACGGAAACGTTAGGCTGTCACTTTATGGCGTATCTGGCCGCGGCCGCGCCGGAACGTCTGCGGGAGGCCTACAAACTCCCGGACGTCCCGCCCCGGGACGCCGCGGAAACCGAAGTCGGGTACGGCTTCCGTCTGCTGGAAGCCGCCGGACGGAAACGCGGCTTTCTGCTCCCCGGCGGGGAAATCGACACGGAACGTATGGCCCGCATTTTGCTGGACGAGTACCGCGCCGGCAAGCTGGGCCGTCTGACGCTGGACTCTCCGGAATGAGGCTTGCAATATGAACTGGTGGGCATACGAACAGGAACAGCGGGCGGCGGGTTATGAGACTGTGTGCGGGTGCGATGAGGCGGGGGCCGGACCGCTGGCCGGTCCCGTGTACGCCGCCGCCATCGTTCTGCCGTTCGGCGCGGACATCCCCGGCCTGAACGATTCCAAAAAACTTTCCGAAAAACGCCGGGAAGCGCTCTATGACGTCATTGTCCGTACGGCGGCGGCGTGGAGCGTGGCGCGCGTGGAGGCCGCCGAGATTGACGCCACGGATATTCTCAGCGCGCGTATGAAGGCCATGCAGACGGCCATTGACGCCCTGCCGCTCCGGCCGGATATCGCCCTTGTGGACGGCAACCGGGACCGCGGACGGTCCGCGTCCATCCGTACGCCCCACGCGCTGATTGTGGGCGGGGACTCCAAAAGCGCGTCCATCGCGGCGGCGTCCGTACTGGCGAAAGTCAGCCGGGACCGGTACGTTGTCACGGAACTGGACCGGCGTTACCCGCTCTACGGCTTCGCCAAGCATAAGGGTTACGGAACGAAACTCCATTACGCCATGCTGGACAGGTACGGACCCTGTCCCGAACACCGGAAAAGTTACCTGAAAAAGTGGGAGGCCTTGCGCCATGCCTGACACGCCAAAGGCCCGGGGCGATACCGGCGAAACCATTGCCGCGCGGTACCTGTCCGAACGCGGTTACGCCATCCTGTCCCGTCAGTGGCGTTGCCGCTACGGGGAACTGGATTTGACCGCGCGGGACCCGTCCGGGGTGATCTGTTTCGTGGAAGTGAAGCTCCGGAAACGCAACGCCCTGATGTCCGGACGCGAGGCCGTGGACGCGCGGAAACGGGAACGTCTACGGAAAGCGGCCGCCTGCTGGCTGAGCGAACACAACCTTGACGCCCCCGCGCGCTTTGACGTGGCCGAAATCCGCGCCGACCCGGACGGCCTTTTCCGGCTGGACTATCTCCCGGACGCGTTCACATAATCCAATCCGATACAGGAGGCGTAGAACATGAAATATTTGAGCACACGGGACAAAAACGTCCGCCTGAGCGCGGCGCAAGCCATTCAAATGGGCCTCTCCCGTGACGGCGGACTGCTCACCCCCGAAACGATACCTCTGATGAACGAGGCCTTTTTACGGGACCTGATTCCGGCTCCGTACCCGGTACGGGCGGCGAAAGTCATGGCCCTGTATCTGGACGACTACCCGGAAACGGAACTGCTTTCCTTTGCCGAAAGCGCGTACGGACCCGACCGCTTCGACACCCCCGCCGCCGCCCCTCTGCGGAAAGTCCGTGACGCCACGTACTGTCTCGAACTCTGGCACGGTCCCACGTCCGCCTTTAAGGACATGGCCCTTCAAATGCTGCCCCGGTTACTGTCGGCCGCGCTGGTCAAGACCGGCGAGGAAAAAAACGCCTGCATTTTAGTCGCCACGTCCGGCGACACCGGGAAGGCCGCTATGGAAGGCTTCGCGGACGTCCCGCGGACGTCCATTATGGTCTTTTACCCCAAGGACGGCGTATCGGAGATTCAGGAGGCGCAAATGGTCACACAGGAAGGCGCCAATGTCGGCGTCTGCGCCGTGGCCGGGAATTTTGACGACGCGCAGGCGGGCGTCAAGCGGATTTTTTCCGATGCGTCCATCCGCGATGCGCTCTCCAAACGCGGCGTCTTTCTCTCCTCCGCCAACTCCATCAACTGGGGACGCATTCTCCCCCAAATCGTCTACTATGTCTCCGCGTACTGCGACCTGCTCCGGGACGGCGTACTTTCCATGGGGGACCCCGTGAACTTCTGCGTTCCCACCGGGAACTTCGGCGACATTCTGGCCGCCTACTACGCCAAACGCATGGGCCTGCCGGTCGGGAAGCTGATTTGCGCCTCCAACCGGAACAATATCCTCACGGACTTCCTCCGGACCGGCGTCTATGACCGGAACCGGAAGTTCTATATGACCATGAGTCCGTCCATGGACATTCTGGTGTCGTCCAATCTGGAACGGCTCCTCTATGACCTCTCCGGGGAAAATGACGCGGAGATCCGGGGCTACATGGAGGCGTTGTCGCGGGACGGAAAATATGAAGTCTCGGACCGTATCAAAACGGCCCTGAACGGGTTATACTGGGGCGGATTCTGCGATGAGCGCGGCACGTCCGATACCATCGGCCGTTACTGGCGCGAGTACCGTTACCTCATTGACACCCATACCGCGGTAGCCGCGGACGTGCTGGAACAGTACCGCGCCGCCACCGGGGACCGTACCGTGTCCGTGTTCGCCTCCACCGCCTCCCCGTACAAATTCTGTGACCACGTTCTGGAAGCGATCGGACAGCCGTCCGCCGCTACGGGTACCGCCTTACTGGACCGGCTCCACGAGGCCACGGGCACGCCCGTTCCCGTACGGCTGGCCGCCCTGAAGGAGAAACCCCGCCGCTTTGACCTCTCCGCCGAAAAGACGGAGATGGACCGCGTGGTACTCGATTTTCTGAAGTAAGCCTTCCGGAGAGAGGAGGGGCGTTATGGCTCTGTACGCGATAGGGGACCTGCACCTTTCCCTGAGCGTCAACAAATCCATGGAAATTTTCGGTCCGGCGTGGAGCCGTTACGTGGAACGGATTGAGGAAGGCCTGTCCTGTCTCCGCCCGGAGGATACCCTTGTGCTGGACGGAGACACCTCTTGGGGAATGACGCTGGAAGAGGCGGAAGCCGATTTCCGGTTTCTGGACCGCTTCCCGGGCCGGAAACTGCTGGTCAAGGGCAATCATGACTACTGGTGGGGCACGGTCTCGAAAATGCGCCGCTTCTTCGCCGAAAAAGGTATCACAACGCTGGATTTTATCCATAACAATTCCGTCCCGTACGGGGACAGCGCGCTGTGCGGCACGCGGGGCTGGTTCTTTGAGGAGGAGCGGCAGCCGCACAATGAAAAAATGCTCCGCCGGGAGGCTCTGCGGCTGGAAACGTCCCTCAAGGCCGCGGGGGAACGCCCGATTCTGTGCTTCCTGCACTATCCGCCGCTCTACACAGGCTACGAGTGCCCGGAGATTCTGAACCTGCTGGAACGCTACCGCGTGCGGCGGTGCTGTTACGGACATCTGCACGGCCACGCCATCCGGCGGCGCATTGAGGGACAGCGCGGCGGCGCCGAATTCTCCCTGATTTCCGCCGATTACCTCGGCTTTGCGCCCGTGAAGTGCGCCGACTGAGCGTCTCATAGAAAAAATCTGTGTGTCGCGCAAAAAAGACTGGTAATTTGTTCGCCGGTCTGGTAGAATAGCCCCCGGACCCGGAGACCGGGGAAAATCCTCACGCAAACATAGAAAGGAGTTTTTCACGATGAATGTCAAAAGCTGTGAGAAACAGGAAAAAAGTCAGGTACTGTTGACCATTGAAGTGGGGCCGGACGAGTTTGACGCCGCAATAGAGAAGGCGTACAAGAAAAATCGCCGGAAGTACCGCGTGGACGGGTTCCGCCCAGGGAAGGCCACCCGTAAAATGATAGAGGCGGTGTACGGCCGGGAAGTCTTTTACGATGAGGCCATCAACGAGGCGTTCCCGAACGCCTATGAGGAAGCGGTCAAGGCGCAGGAACTGAAAACGCTGGATATGCCTTCCGTGGAACTGGACGGTATTCCCTCTCCGGCGGGCTTTACGTTCAAGGCCACGGTGCCCGTCTACCCGGAAGTGACGCTGGGCCAGTACAAGGGCCTCTCCGCGCCGAAAATGCCCGTCAACGTGACGGACGCCGACGTTGAGGCGCGCGTACAGCGTCTGGCCGAACGGAACACGCGTCTGGTGAGCGTGGAGCGGGAGGCCCAGAACGGCGACACGGTCGTGATTGACTTCGAGGGCTTCCTGAACGGCGAACCGTTCGAGGGCGGCAAGGGCGAAAACCACAGTCTGGAACTCGGTTCCGACAGCTTCGTACCCGGTTTTGAGGCCCAGCTTGTCGGCGCCAAAGCCGGCGAAGAGCGCGAACTGAACATTACATTCCCGGAAAATTACGCCCCCGAACTGGCCGGAAAGGACGTGGTCTTTAAAGTCACCGTCCACGAGGTCAAGGAAAAGGACGTCCCCGAAATTGACGATGAGTTTGCCAAGGACGTTTCGGAGTTCGACACCATGGAGGAACTCCGCGCCGACCTTCGCCGCCAGATTACCGAGGAACAGCAGGCCGCCGCCGACCGGGAATTTGAGGATGAGCTGATGAATCAGGTCGCGGACGGAATCACGGCGGAGATTCCGGACGTGCTGGTTGAACGGCAGGCCCGGCAGTTTGTCGAGAACCTCAAGCGGCAGGTCTATCAACAGGGGTTCACGTATGAGCAGTACCTGAAAATGACGGGCGGCAGTGAGGAAAAGCTGTTGCAGGACGCGCAGGAACCCGCGCTCCGGCAGGTCCGCATGGATCTGGCCGTCACCGCCATTATCGAGCAGGAACATCTGGAAGCCACGGACGAGGACCGGGAAGCGGAGTACGACAAACTCGCCGAACAGTCCGGCATGGACAAGAAGTCCATCAAGAAGTATTTCACCGATGAGCAGATGACCAACCAAGTCCTGACGCAGAAGGCCATTGCCATTGTCAAGGACAGCGCCACGGCCACCGAACCCGCCCCCGCCGAAACTCCGGCGGAAACCTGACGCGTATATGAACGGAGGTTATTGTTTTGAGCTTGGTACCCTATGTAGTGGAACAGACCAACCGCGGAGAACGTTCCTATGACATCTTCTCCCGGTTGCTGAACGACCGGATTATTTTCCTCGGGGAGGAAGTCAACGCCACGACCGCAAGTCTGGTGGTGGCGCAGCTCCTGTATCTGGAGGCGCAGGACCCCGACAAGGACATCCAGCTTTATATCAACAGTCCCGGCGGGTCCGTGACGGACGGCATGGCCATTTACGACACCATGCAGTATGTCAAGTGCGATGTGTCGACCATTTGCGTGGGACTCGCCGCCAGTATGGGCGCGTTTCTGCTCTCCGCCGGGACCAAGGGAAAGCGTATCGCCCTTCCCAACGCGGAAATCATGATTCATCAGCCCTCCGCCGGCACGCAGGGACAGATTACCGACATGGCCATCCACCTGAAGCGGCTGGAAACCATCAAGAAGCGTATGAACCAGATTCTGGCGGAGAACACGGGCAAGTCTCTGGAAGAAGTGACAGAAGCCTGTGAACGCGACAACTTTATGAGCGCGGAAGAGGCCATGCAATTCGGCCTGATTGACAAAATCATTGCCAACAAGAAGAAGCTCGAGCCGTCCGCGCAGGATTAAGCGCAACCGCGGGAACCGTGGAGACGTTTCCGCGGTTCCCTGATTAACATGGATTGAGGTCCTGACTATGAGCGACAATGGCAGAAAATTGAACCGCTGTTCTTTCTGCGGGAAAACGGAACATCAGGTGTACCGCATGATACAGGGGCCGGGCGTGCGGATTTGTAATGAGTGCGTGCATTTGTGTATGGGCCTTCTGGACGACAACTACCGTGAGCCGGACCCCCCGGCGACAAACGATATGCCCGAAAAACTGCCCGTACCCAAAGAAATCAAGGCGTATTTGGACCAGTATATCATCGGACAGGAAGAGGCCAAAATTACGCTGTCCGTGGCCGTCTACAATCACTATAAGCGTATCTTCTTCGGCGGCGGGGAGGACGTGGAGCTTCAGAAGAGCAACATTCTGCTGCTCGGCCCGACCGGGTCCGGCAAAACCCTGTTCGCCCAGACGCTGGCCCGGATTCTTGAAGTCCCGTTCGCGATCGCGGACGCCACCACCCTGACGGAAGCCGGTTACGTTGGAGATGACGTGGAAAACATCCTGACGCGTCTGTTGCAGGCGGCGGACTTTGACGTGGAACGGGCACAGCGCGGGATTATTTACGTGGATGAAATCGACAAAATCGCCCGGAAGAGCGAAAACGTCTCCATTACGCGGGACGTCTCCGGGGAGGGCGTCCAACAGTCCCTGTTGAAACTGGTGGAGGGCACGGTCGCCAACGTCCCGCCGCAGGGCGGACGCAAACATCCCCATCAGGAATTTATTCAGATGGACACGAAAAACGTCCTGTTCATCTGCGGCGGGGCCTTTGAGGGTCTCGACAAAATCATTGAACGCCGCCTTGACCAGAAAAACATCGGCTTCGGGGCCAATGTCAAGGGCAGACGCGAACAGGCCGAAAGCCGCATTACCCACGAGGTACAGCCCCATGATATCCTGAAGTACGGCCTGATTCCGGAATTGATCGGCCGCCTTCCCGTTATTACCGCGCTGGACGCGCTCGGCCGCGAGGAACTGGTACGGATTCTTCAGGAACCCAAAAACGCCCTTGTCAAGCAGTATCAGAAACTGCTCAGCTACGACAACGTGAAGCTGACCTTTGACGCGGAAGCGTTGGAAGCGGTCGCGGACCGCGCCATTGAACGGAACATCGGCGCGCGAGGGCTTCGGGCCGTCATGGAATCGCTTCTCAATAACCTGATGTATGAAATCCCTTCCGACCCCACGATTTCGGAAGTGCATATTACCAAAGCGGCGGTCGAGGGCACGGAGACGCCCGCGCTGACCTATGACCCTAATAAGCCCAGATACACGCTGAAAGTCACTCCCGGAAGCGCGGAGCGAGATCAGGCGGCGTCCCTTCCGGCTTCCTGAGCCGGGGCGCAAGGTTCGGGAGTGGCGGAAAGGATTAGAGGTGAGTTTATGGATGCAGTAGAATCGACCACATGGAATGTCCCGGTTCTGGCCATGCGCGGCCTTACAGTATTCCCTCACATGAACCTGACGTTTGACATGGAACGCCGTATTTCCGTGGCCGCTCTCGAACGCGCCATGGAAACCGACCAGACCATCTTTCTTGTCACCCAACGGGAAATCGGCGTGGAAACGCCCGGGGAAAAGGAACTCTACGAAATCGGTACGCTGGCCCACGTCAGTCAGGTTCTGCGCCTGTCTCCGGCGGCCGTACGGGTGATGATACAGGGCCGGTGTCGGGCGCGCCTGCGCCGGCTCTGGCAGACGGACCCGTTTTTACAGGCCAACGTGGAGGAATTGCCGGAACCGTCCCTGACGGAGGCCTTCCGGCAAAGTCCGCGTACGGAAGCGCTGCTTCGTCAGACCATGGTCCTGTTCGGGGAGTACGCGGAACTCTCCGGCAACATCCCGGAGGAAGTTGCCAACACCGTTCTGGACTGTAAGGACCCCGGCTATCTGGCCGACTTCATCGCCCAGAATATCGCTATGCGCCATTCCGACAAGCAGTCTATTTTAGAGGAGATGTCGCCGTATCCGCGTCTGCGCCGCCTGAATACCATCCTTGCGCGGGAGTGCAACGTGCTGAACTTTGAAAGGGAAATGGAGCGGAAGGTCAGGGAGAATCTGGCCCAGAACCACCGTGACCAGATTCTCCGGACCCAAATCCGCGTTTTACAGCATGAGCTTGGAGAGGGCGGGGACGAGGAAGAGGAACTCGAAAACTACCGCGAAAGAATTCTCGCGCTCGGACTGGATGAGGAATCGGAAACGCATCTGCTGAAGGAATTGCAGAAACTTTCCCGCCAGTCCTATGGGAGCGCGGAGGCGTCCGTCATTCATAACTATCTGGATACCTGTCTGGACCTGCCTTGGAACACGGAAACCAGAGAGCGCGTCAGCGTGGAGATCGCCCGGAAAACGCTGGACCGCGACCACTTCGGCCTGACAAAAGTCAAGGAACGTATTTTAGAGACCATCGCCGTACGCCAGATGAACCCCGCCGGGAAAGGCCAGATTCTTTGTCTGGTGGGGCCTCCGGGCGTGGGAAAGACTTCGATTGCCATTTCCGTGGCCAAAGCGCTGAACCGGAAATTAGCGCGTCTGTCACTGGGCGGCGTGCGGGACGAGGCCGACATCCGGGGACATCGGAAAACCTACATAGGGGCCATGCCCGGACGTATCATCGAGGCCATCACCCGCGGCGGGTCTATGAACCCCCTGCTTCTGCTGGACGAAATCGACAAACTGGGCAACGATTACCACGGAGACCCCGCTTCCGCCCTCTTGGAAGCGCTGGACAGCGAACAGAATCACGCGTTCCGCGACCACTTTCTGGAAATTCCCGTGGACCTCAGCCGCGTGATGTTCATTACCACCGCCAACACTACGGAGACCATCCCGCCGCCCCTGCTGGACCGTATGGAAGTCATCCGTCTGTCCAGTTACACGGACGAGGAAAAGTTACAGATTGCCCGCCTGCACCTGCTCCCCAAACAGCTTGCCGAACACGGCTTGAAAAAAAGTATGCTGCGCGTCAGTGACGACACGCTCCGCGCCGTGATACGCGACTACACGCGGGAATCCGGCGTCCGGCAGTTGGAACGCCGTCTTGCTTCCCTCTGCCGCAAGGCCGATATGCGCCTGTTGGAGGGGGACGTCAAGCGTTTTGTCGTGACAGAGGACGCCTTGCCCAAACTCTTGGACTGTCAGCCGTACCCGCCCGCACTGCGCACCCAACGGGAGGAAGTCGGCGTAGTGAACGGGCTGGCATGGACCGAAACCGGCGGGGAAATCCTCGAAGTGGAAGTAAACGTGATGGAAGGCTCCGGAAAACTCGAACTGACCGGAAATCTGGGGGACGTGATGAAGGAATCCGCGTCCGCCGCGCTCAGTTGCCTGCGGAGCCGCGCGGCCATGCTGGGCATAGAGGCCGAATTCTACAAGACCAAGGACATCCACGTACACTTCCCCGAAGGCGCCGTGCCCAAGGACGGACCGTCCGCCGGAATCGCCGTCACGACCGCCATGCTTTCCGCGCTGACCGGACAGAGAATCCGCGCCGGAATCGCCATGACCGGAGAAGTCACCCTGCGCGGACGGGTCCTGCCTATCGGCGGGCTGAAAGAAAAGACCATGGCCGCGAAACGCTGTGGGATTCATACGGTCCTGATTCCGAAAGACAACGTGCGCGATCTGGAAGAGATTGACCAGACGGTCCGCGCGGCGTTGCGGTTCATACCCGTGGAAACGGTCGATGAAGTGTTTGGCGCGGCGCTCTGTCCGGCCTCGGAGCCTCTGCGGGAGACGGTCACGCCCGATATGGAGTCTCTGTCGGGCGTCCCCTTGGAGCCTGACGCCCTGAAACTGCCCCGGCAGACCTGAAGAAAGGATGCGGTTATGCAATTTCAGTCAGCGGAATATGTCCGTTCCGCCGGGACCCCGGAACAGTTTTTACGGGACCCGTTCCCCAAAATGGTGTTCGCGGGTCGGTCCAACGTGGGAAAATCGTCCGTCATCAACCGACTGACCGGACGTAAAAATCTGGCGCGTGTGGGGGCCTCTCCCGGGAAAACCCGGCAGATTCATTATTTTCTGGTCGATAACAGCCTGTATTTGGTGGATTTGCCGGGGTACGGATACGCGAAAGTCCCCAAAGAAGAGAAAGCGCGCTGGGCCAATCTGATGGAACAGTTTTTCAAAACGGAGGGGCCGCGTATTTCCGGCGGCGTCCTGATTGTGGACATCCGGCACCGGCCCACCGCGGACGATGTGACAATGTACCAGTGGTTCCGTGACAGCGGCTGTCCGGTGGCGGTGGCGGCAAACAAGTTGGACAAACTCAAAAAGCGGGAAATCGAACCCGCCTTGACCCTCATCCGGGAAACGTTGCGGTTGCGCCCCTCGGACCCGTTGATCTCCTTTTCCGCCGAGAAGGGCCACGGAAAAGAGGCCTTGACCGCGTATCTGCTGGACTGTCGCGGCGGAAACTCGTGACGAGAAGGTTTCCGCAGGGGAACTTTTCCGGAAAAAAATCCGTCTAACAGATAAAGTACGGCGCACGTCTCAGGCGTGCGGACCGGGAAAAGGGGGATTTTGCAATGAAACGGAAGTTCGGCGCGCTGGTCGCGGCGGTCCTGCTTCTGCTGACGGCCTGCGGCGGCGGGGGCGGAGGCTCTTCCCGTGACTACAATATGGCAACGGAAGCGCCCATGATGGAAATGGACAGTGAGGAGGGCTACTACGGCGGAGACAGTTACAATTCCTCGAAAGCGGCCGCCGCGCCGCAATCCATACCCGCGCCATCGCCGTCCGCGGAAGCGGAAGCGCGTCCCCAAAAGCTCATCCGTACGGCGGAACTGTCCATGGAGACCACCACTTTTGAGGAGACCGCCGCCGCGCTGGCGGACCTGACCGACCGTCTGGGCGGCTATTTCGCGGACAGTACCTCCGGCGAACGCGGCGGAAGCGGCCGCTGGGCCAATTACACGATCCGGATACCCGTCAACAATTTCCAGACGTTTCTTGATCAGGCCAGCCAGCTTTGTCACGAAACCCGCCACCATATCAGCCAGCAGGACATCAGCGAACGCTACTACGACACCGCCGGAAGGCTCAAAACGCAGAATATCAAGTTACAGCGTCTGCAAGCCCTTCTGGAAAAAGCCGCCAATATGGAGGACATTATTACCATACAGTCCGCCATTTCCGAGACCGAACAGGCCATTGACGACCTCTCCGGCACGCTCCGCCATTACGACAATCAGGTGGACTATTCTACCATTACGCTGTCTTTGGAGGAAGTCTACCGCTTTTCCAACGTCCCGGAGACGCCCAAAAGTTACCCAAGCCTGTTAGGCTCCGCGTTCGCGGACGGTCTGCGCGACTTCGCCGAGTGGCTGGAGGATATCACGGTGTCGCTCGCCTACAGTTGGCCGTGGCTGGCGCTGATTGCGCTGATCGCCTTCGCCGTGGTGAAACTCAACCGGCGGCGGCAACAACAGCGGGCCGGCGGCAATGCGCCGCGCCTGCCCCATATCGGCGCGGTTCTGAAAAAGGAGAAGAAGGAGACCGTAACGGAGCCTTCCAAGGCTCCAACGGAGAAAGAACCCCCGAAACAGGAATAATTTTCCGCCGGGGAACAGGTAGAGGAAGGGATGTATCATGAAACTGACATGGCTGGGGCATTCGTGCTTTGTGCTGGAACATGACGACTACCGCATCGTCATGGACCCCTACAAGGGCGTGCCGGGCTACCCGACCCTGAAAGTACAGGCCAATGAGGTCTACTGTAGCCACACGCACGCCGACCATCACGCCATTGAACTGGTAACGCGTCTGCCCCCGCGCAAGAATCCGTTCAAGGTCCGGGAGGTCCGGACGTTCCATGACGAACAGGAAGGGGCCGAACGCGGCGGAAACATCATCCATATTTTCAGCGCCAATGACATCACGGTTGCCCATATGGGAGACTTGGGCCACCATCTGACGCTGGAACAGATTGAGGCCATCGGCCCGCTGACGGTTATGCTCGTTCCCGTGGGCGGCGTTTACACGATTGACGCCATAGGCGCGAAATCCGCCTGTATGGCGCTGCGTCCCCGCTGTGTCGTGCCCATGCACTACCGCCACGCCCCCTACGGCCTGCCCAATATCGGCGACCTTGACGCTTTCCTGAAACTCTGGCCCAAGACGTCCGTCCACAGACTGGACGGCCCCGTGTTGGACCTCACAACGGATTTGTCGGGCGTCTATGTCCCGCGCTTTGACGGCTGATCACGTCACGCGTCCCCGGCGGAAGTTCCGCCGGGGACGCGTTCTGTCAGGCCAGTTCCGCGCGGGCGCGTTCCAGCGCCGCGCCAATCACTTGGTCCATGTCGTAATATTTGTACTCGCCCAGCCGTCCGCCGAACAGGACGTTGCGTTCCTTGTCGGCCAGTTCCTTGTACTGCGCGTACAGCGCGCCGTTCTTCGCGTCATTGACGGGGTAATAGGGTTCATCTCCCGGTTTCCATTCTGAGGAGTATTCCCGGCTGATGACCGTCTTTGGAAGTTCGTTTCCGTTCTCATCGCGCCCGAACTCAAACCACTTGTGTTCAATGATACGCGTCCACGGCGTTTCGCGGTCGGTGTAGTTGACGGCGGCGTTGCCCTGAAAATTCGGGACGTCCAGAAGTTCCGTCTCGAACCGGACGGAGCGGTATTCCAGACAGCCCGCGAAATAGTCGAAATAGGCGTCAATCGGACCCGTATAGACGGTTTTCCGCGCCAGTCCGGACAGTTCCCCGCGGTTGATGAAGTAGTCCGTGTTCAGGCGGACTTCGATACCCGCCAGCAGATTCGCCGCCAGTTTCGTATAGCCGCCAATGGGGATCCCCTGATACAGAGCGTTAAAGTAATTGTTGTCGAACGTCAGGCGGACCGGCAGACGCCGGATAATGAACGCGGGTAAGTCCTTGCAGTCACGCCCCCACTGCTTTTCGGTATATCCCCGGACAAGGGTTTCGTAAATGTCGCGGCCGACAAGGGAAATGGCCTGTTCCTCTAAATTCCGCGGCTCGCCGGTGATTTCACGCCGCTGTTCCTCAATTTTCGCGGCGGCCTCGGCGGGCGTTGTGACGCCCCACATCTGATTGAACGTGTACATATTGAAGGGCAACGAGTACAGTTTCCCCTTGTAATTGGCCACGGGGGAGTTTGTGAAGCGGTTGAACACGGCGTAACGGTTGACGTAATCCCACACGGTTTTGTCGTTGGTATGGAAGATGTGCGCGCCGTACTTGTGGACGTGGATACCCTCGACCTGTTCCGTGTAGACGTTCCCGGCGATATGGGGCCGCTTGTCAATGACAAGGACGCTTTTCCCATGGTCAACGGCTTCGCGCGCGAATACCGCGCCGTACAGGCCCGCGCCTACTATCAGGTAATCGTACATGGTTTCTTATTCCTCCCGGACACATCATCTTTAGTTATATTCAGAATCGTCCGATTCAACACTTGAAGGGAAAACTCTCGTATTAATTTCCAGAGCTTGACGGAAAAGGACCTCCGCTTCCTCCGAGTGTCCTTGTCGGTCCAGTAACCGCCCCAGTTCAAAAAGTGCCGGGCGATTCTTTGGGTCGATTTTCAGAGTTTGACGGAAAATGGCCTCCGCTTCCTTCAAGCGTCCTTGTTTGGCCGACAGCCGCCCCAGTTCCACGCGTGATGGGAGATTTTGCGGGGCAATTTTCAAGGCTTGACGGAAAATGTCCTCCGCTTCCTCCAAGCGTCCTTGTCTGGCCGACAGCCGCCCCAGTTCCACGCGTGATGGGAGATTCTGCGGGTCAATTTTCAGGGCTTTTCGGAAAAGAGTTTCCGCTTCCTCCAAGCGTCCTTGTCTGACCAACAACCGCCCCAGTTCAATGCGTGATGGGAGATTTTTGGGGTCAATTTTCAGGGTTTCTTGGAAAATGGCCTCCGCTTCCGATTCGCGTCCCCTCTGTTTGGCCAACAGCCGCCCCAGTTCCGTACGTGACGGGATATCCGCCGGATCGAGCGCTATGGCTTCACGAAAAGAAACCTCCGCTTCCTTCAAGCGTCCTTGTTTGGCCAACAGCCGCCCCAGTTCCACGCGTGACGGGAGAGTATCCGTTTCAGGGATGGTTTGAAAGAAGGGATCTTCTACATCTTCCGGGTGTTTTTGATCGGCCCGCAATTTGTACACGGAACTTGCGGCCCATGCGCCCGCGGAGCCTGAAAGCAACGCGCCGCCAAGAATCGCCCCCATGACTGGAAAGCCTATGGCACCTGCCGCAATGGCTCCCGCTCCAAGTCCGGCTCCTATTCGGGCAATCTTACGAAATTTGGCGGCGGTTTCCTCGTCACGCGCTTTCTCCTGTTGCAGAGAGGTTTTTACAGGATTCCCCCCGTTTTCCAGCTCTTCAAAAATATCATCCATCCCGTCCATGTTATCCATGACTGTCTACCTCCGTAACTGCATACCGAGTGTGTATAGCAAGTTTACCGTATAGTCCTTATCAGTAAAGGGTTCATCCCATGACTGCATACCGAGTGTGTATAGCAAGAAAAAACATAATGAGGCAATGCCAAATAACCAGGCGAACTGATATTCTTTTGCCCTTGCGCTGTTTTCCTCTCGATATTGCTTGACGTTCTCTAAATAGACTTTGGCCATATCTGCTGAAAACCGTTCTTTGGACATTGACATACTTTTCTCATTATAAGACTGTGTTATGTCAACTCCCTTGAAATCATGAGTCCAAGTAGAGTGAATCATGAATATAAGCGACATAAGCGCCGTAACTATGGCAACAACAAAAAATCCCGATAACATGGCTTCGAGGGACCCTGTGGCGCGCGCTTTTGTGATAGAGAGCCATAATTGCCGAATATTTTCATCCTGTACCAACAAGAAGAAGTAAGCGGAAACGACCGGAAGGGAAAGCGCGATTTTGGAATCAATAGCGGTCGCCGTTTCTTTTTCGTTCTGATACTCTGCCTGTATCATGGAAAGAAATAGTTCGCTGGATTTATAAATTTGCTGTTTTTCCGGAACAAATATGCCTCCGGGGGTTTGCTTGTATTTTCCCGCCATATCAGCTTTCCAGCGGGGCCATCGCGGCGTTGACCGCGTCCTCACACGAACGCATGGCCAGTATCATCTTTTCCATCAGTTCCGGCAGTTCCCAGCCCAGACGCTCCGCGCCCGTCCGGATGACGTCCCGCGAACACCCCGCCGCGAAACGCTTGTCCTTGAACTTCTTGTTCAAAGACTTCACTTCCATGTCCTGTACGCTGTGGCTCGGACGCATTTTCGCCGCCGCGAAAATCAAACCCGTCAGCTCGTCCGCCGCAAACAGGACTTTTTCCATTTGCTCCGTTGGCTCCACATCGGAACAAATGCCGTAACCGTGACTGCATACGGCGTGGACCAGTTCCGGGGAACAGTCAATTTCCGCCAGCAGTTCCGGGGCCTTCTGACAATGTTCGTCCGGCCAGCGTTCAAAGTCCACGTCATGCAGCAGTCCGGCCGTAGCCCAGAAGTCGGCGTCATCGGCATAACCGAGTTCGTTGGCGTACCAGCGCATGACGCCTTCGACCGTCAGCGCGTGGCGGATGTGGAAGGGTTCGCTGTTGTACTTTTTCAGCAGTGACAACGCCGTTTCCCGGTTGGGGTACTCTTTCATGGCTTCCGCTTCCTTTCGTATAAATCCGGTTCCGGGTCCGCGTCCACGGCCTGTAACCAGTCGTAATAGGGCAACAGGAACGCACAGCCCGTTTTGAGATGTTCGACAATCGCGCGGCCGTAGAGTTCCTCCGACAGCGGCTCCGCGTGGGTGATGGCAAAGGACTTGGCCCGGTACCACGGTGCCAGAATCTTGGACGGTGCTTCCGAACGCGGCCGGCGGTACTCCTCAAGGGACAGCGTAAACTCCGGACTCCGGTTCAGCCGCCGCGTCAGACGTTCCGCGGGTTCCGGGTCGCGGTCGATACGCGCGCGGAGTTTGGCCATGGTGACAGGTTTCGGCATCCAGTAACCAAGGCCGTAACTCCATTCCTCCGGGGTCAGCTCAAACCAGAAACACGGTTTTCCTGTCCGCGTTTCCTCCGTTCCCGCGGGACGCTCCACCGTAAACCATAAATGGTCCTTATACGGACCGCGTCCGAACAGGCGGCGGGCGTCCCGGTAAATGCGCGTCACTTTCCGGATCAGGGCGTCATCCGGACGCCTGCCGCTTAAAAATTCCAGCAGTTCATCGGCAAGTTCGGTCATGGGCTGGTAGAAGGACGTCAGATACTCCGGCTTATGCGCCTGAAACCATTCCCGGTTGTTGTTGAAGCGTATCCCCCACATGAAATCCACGGCCGCCTGCGAAAAGCCGTTGAACATCTCACTTCGCCTTTTTCGCGGGTACGGCGGCCGACTCGTCCAAGGCCTTGGCCGCGTCCACAATGAGTTTCACGCACAGGTCGTAACCCAGTACGCCGCTGTCCAGCGTCATATGATAATTCCGGCCGTCCCCCCACTTTTTGCCGGTGTAACGGTTGTAATAGGCGTGGCGGCTGGCGTCCTTGCGGGACATCAGGCGTTGAATTTCCGTTGCGTTGGAGCGTCCGAGCATTTCGCTGACCCGGATGGCGCGGTGCACCTCATCGGCGTAAATAAAGACGTGCAGTCCCTCGATACCGGCCTTCCGGATCACCTCATCGGCGCAACGGCCCAGAATGACGCACGGCCCCTTCTGCGCGAAACGTAAGATAATGGCCTGCTGGACATCGTGTATGACGTCCTGACTGTCGCTGTAGAACACGCTGGACGCCACAATGCCCCGGATGATGGAGTCGGTACGGGAAATGTCCTCCCCCTCGATTTCCACGAGTTCCGAAGAATAGCCGCTGGCCTGCGCGGTCTGCTTGACAATGTCGCGGTCATAGAAGGGAATGCCAAGCGCTTCGGCGACCCGTTCCCCGATAGAGTGTCCGCCCGCGCCGTACTCCCGGCTGATGGTGATGATACAGTGTTTCATAGCGCTTACTCCTTCCGCGTGGACGAATTGATAGAGCGGCGGCGGACCGTCAGGCGAGAAAATAGAGGATTTTCGCCATTTGTCCGCGGGAAATGTTGTTGCCGGAGCGGAAATAGCCGTCGGAGTAGCCTTCCAGAATCCCGCGGAAGACCATGGTCCGGATGTGCGGCACGGCATAGGCGGGGATGGAGCCGGCGTCCGGGAACGTCAGGGCCGCGGAACCGTATCCCGCTTTCTGACTGCGGCCAATCATCGCGGAAGCGTGGGCACGGGTCAGGCCGCTGTTTGGCATAAGGTACGTTTTTCCGTCCGGCTGTTCCGCGCCGCGCATGATGTTCTCGGCGTACAGGGCCTTGAGGGCCGGGAGCGCGTTGGCGGGGATTTGCGCAAGGTCGGCGTACGGCAGTTGGACATCGGCATAGGCGCGGCCGTCCAGACCGATCGCCCGGGCGAGCATGACGGCGAACTCGGCGCGGGTAATCACCTCATAGGGCCGGTAGGAACCGTCCGCGTACGGCTCGGCAATGTTCCGGTTATAAAGGAAGTTAATATAATCCTTCGCCCAGCAGCCTTCAATATCGTTAAACTTATTGGCGACGTTATACGGCTCCACGTTGACGGAGGCGCGGCCGATATTGCCGGAAGCGTCATGGGCGGTCACGGTGACGCGGGTTGGTTCCTGTGTTGCCCCGGCCTTGGGCAACGTTACGCTGATAACGCCGGTGGCCGTATCGTAGGAAGCGGCGGACGTTACGCCGTTGACGGTGGCGCGCACGAAGTCACGGGGGAGAATGCCGTCCGCGCTGTCCGTGACCGTGGCTTTTATCACGTTATTGTTGCGCGATATGGCCACGGTAGGCGGAAGTTCGTCTTCAATGCCGTTGTAGGTGGCAACCATCTGGTCAAGGTAAATGACCCCGGCGCGCGGCGTTTCCTCAAACACTTGGTCGTCGGAGGTGCCGGTAGGCGCGTTGACGGCGTAACCGGCAACGGAGTAAGCGGTACTGCCCAGCGGGACAAGGGTCCGCCGCCAGTCGGTAAAGTCCAGCGCGGTAACGGGAATCCGGTGTTCGGCGCCGTCTCTGTCACGGCAGAGCAGGGAAAGGCGGTTTCCGGAACCGTCACCCTTGACCCAGATGGACACGGTGTCATAGGGCACGCCGGGCATAGTCAACGGGCGCGTGTAACGCCACTGTGCGCCGTTGTCAGAGACGGGAGCGACTGTCTTGCCGCCGCCCGTACCGGTTACGGGAGGAATCGTTTCTCCGCTGTCCGTACCGGACACGGGGGCGGTCGTTTCGCCGTTGTCCGTACCGGACACGGGGGCGGTCGTTTCGCCGTTGTCCGTACCGGACACGGGGGCGGTCGTTTCGCCGTTGTCCGTACCGGACACGGGCGCGGTCGTTTCGCCGTTGTCCGTACCGGACACGGGCGCGGTCGTTTCGCCGCTGTCCGTACCGGACACGGGCGCGGTCGTTTCGCCGCTGTCCGTACCGGACACGGGGGCGGTCGTTTCGCCGCTGTCCGTACCGGACACGGGGGCGGTCGTTTCGCCGCTGTCCGTACCGGACACAGGCGCGGTCGTTTCGCCGCTGTCCGCGCCGGACACAGGCGCGGTCGTTTCGCCGCTGTCCGCGCCGGATACGGTGCCGTACAAAGTTTCATCCGTATCGTCAGCGGCCGCGAACGCGTCCGACTGCCGGAAGGCGTTCTCCCATTCCAAGCCGCCGTACTGGTACGCTTCCTCATCCGAAACACGGTATACGCTGTTTGCTTCCGGATTCCGAATCTCCCAGCTTTCCATGCTCGAACCTTCCTGCGTCTCCGATTCCACGTCTTTCGTAACCGGTCCGCTTTCGTCCGGCAGACCGTTTTCCTGTGCGGGAATGTCGTCAAAGTCCCACGGAAGCACGCTGGTGTCCTCATCGTAAACATCGGAAGCGGCCTCCCAAGAAGTCGGAACGCCCTCTTCCGGAATCAGGTCCACGCCGGAAAGTTCGGCAATCTGGTCGGGCGTCATGCGGGTGGAATTGTCCGGCGTGACAACGGGCGTCTGTCCGCTCAGGTCGTAGTGGAACTCGCCCGCGCCGCGCCCGTAACGCGCGAACTCGCCGCCAACCACGTTGACAAGCGCCGCGCCGTTTCCTGTGCCGGACGGCGTGTCCTCGAAGTCCTCCAGCTCCTTGAGCGGGACCTTGGAGACCGTGACGCGTACCGTGGTGCTGCGTCCGCCGCACTGTACCGTGATCGTATCCTCTCCCGGCGTCTGCGCGGTATACAGGCCGGTTTCCGTGATTTGTCCGGAACGGGTGGCGCTGGACCATTTGAACGCGCTGTCCTCGGCGTAAAGTTTCAGATGTTTGTAGGCGGCGCTTGCGGAAAGCTGGGCGGAAGCGCCGGGAGAAAGTTTCAGTTCCGTAATGGCGGTTCCGGCGGCGTTGCGCACGGTGATAGAGTCGGGCGTTGTGACCGCCTCAATGACCGTACTGCCGGTTTTCTGTTTCGCGGACGCGGTGACGGTTACTTTTCCGCCGCTCTGCGGCGTGGTCAGGACCTGTCCGTTTAAAGTCCCGGCGGACGCGGACAGATTGCACGCCGCCTCCATGGGGAAATAGGCGCTGTCCACGCCGGTGACGTTCAGGCGTACCTTGCTTCCGGCCAGCACAACGGCGTGGTCCGGGACAAGATAGAAATGGTCCAGAACGCCGGTGGCCTTCTGCGTGGAGACAAGGAAAATCTTATTGGAAACCGCGCGTTCCGTCCCCTCGGACGGCTTGTTAATCGTTACGGACTTCTTGGAATCCGGCATGGTGACGGAAATCGTGGTGGAGCCGCCGCCGTCCAGTCCCAGAACCGTGGTACAGCCCAGCTCAAGGAGGCGTTCGGCGGTCTGATAGAGCGTGGCCCCGATAGAGTGCCCGCTGATTCGGCCATCAATGGTATAGAAAATTAAGGTACCGTCCGGTTTCTGCCCGACGGCGGTCCGCGGGCCTTGGGACGTCTGCGTTTTATTGACAATCCGCCCGTTCTCCGCCAAAAGGTAGAGCGCGCCTATGCCCTGTTGTACGGTGTTCCACTGTTCGTTGTCCGCCGTGACGGTCAGCGTGATTTCGGAGCCAACGGGCAGGAACCGGAAGGCTTTCTGCCAGTATTCGTTCGATTTCAGATTGACCGATAAGACAATCTGGTTGTTTCCGACCGGCGTGGCCTTGGATGTTTCCAGCACCTTTTCCACGCGCATTTTGACCGTGCCGCCAATGGACAGGGACCCGGACGTAATCGTACAAACGGCGTCAAGTCCCGCTTCCGTGTTGCCGGTGGTGTGACTGGCGTTGAAGTCGCGGGTGAACAGGTAAATGCCGCCCGTGGAAACACGCGCTTTGTTGACCGCCGCGATATCCCGTACGACCTGTGTGCCGTAGCCGCTTTCCTCGTAGATTTTGTAACCGAAATCGGCGTGGATTTTCAAGGCGGGTTTGCCCAGAATGGCGCTCCCGTCCGCGCGGAAACCAATGGCGTAATATCCGGCGTCCGAAGTGCGGAGTTTGCCGTCCGTGACGACCAGCCCCACGGGCAGGCCGTTTTTCGTATTGAAAAAGTCCCCGTTGATACCGCATACCACCCGGTAGCCGTTGGATTCCAGATAGTTTACCGCGCGCGACATGGCGCTGACGTCCGTCAGCGCATCGCCGTATGTAACAATGGGCTTGACATTGCCATTGGGCTTGTACGTGACGAAATTTTCGGTGCGGAAGTTGGAGTAATAGGAACTCCAAAAGACGTTGCTGGACAGGCGGGTGTCCTGATGAATGACGGTATCAGTCTGTCGGACCTCCGCGCCGAGGGCCTCAGAGTCGGCCGCGGCCGGGGACGCGAGAGACAACAGGGCCGTCAGGACAAGAAAAAGCGCCAGACACGAGCGGATATTCTTCATTGTTAAAAGCCTCCGTTACGGCCACGCGGTGGCCGGAAATATGGCGGAATCACTGCCGGAAATCATACCATACGGCGCGGGAAAAGTAAACTCCAAATTTTTCCATGCGAATCCCCGCCTTTTAGGGCCGGATTCGTGATTTTGACGAACTTTTCCCGTAAAAAAGTACGTTTTGACGGACTTTTGGACTTGAATTGCAACGCGTTATATGGTATTATCAATACGGGTATTTTTCCGGCGCTTTGCCCCGGCTCCGTCCGTAATCGCGGCGCGCAGGGCAAATTTACACCTATCTGTCTTTATATCGGCAGAATTGCGTGGAAAAAAAGAGCGGAAGCGGAAAAAATGTCCGCCGCGCGGAAATCCATTTTCTGTAAAAAGGCTGTAAAATACCCGTAAAATGGCTGTAAAGAATGTTACGGACCCTCAAAATTGTTACGGGATTGTCTTTCTTTTTTCTTTGATTTGAGAAGAAATTCCCAAAAATTTGTTTTACAATACGGGTGAACGTTGCGAAGGACGCCATGCAAAGCGCGGGGAACCGAGATACGTTCACGGCGGGCTGTGTCCCGTTCGGAAAGGAGTACCTGACATGAACCGAAGCGCCATCCTGTCCGTTTTAGCGATTCTCGCCGTCCTGTGCCTGTTGACCGGCTGCGGTGAAAAGGACGTACATCCGGATTCCGACAATCCGCCCCCGGCGGAGACCGAAACCGCCGAAGCCCCCGCGGCCCCTGTCGGAGAAAATCAGTTCGTGTTTACCCGGGACAATTTCCCGCGTCTGGACGGCTCTACCTCCACCCTTCCGCTTGGACAGGCCGTGGCCAGTGTCCTGCTCGGGGAGCCGCGCGCAAAGGTTTCGGACTTTATCCGCTTCTCAAAAACCGCCCGTTCCTACCGCGCCCTCATGAACGGTGAGGCGGACGTACTGCTTGCCGCCGAACCCGCGCCGGTGGTGTGGGCCGAAAAGGATGACGGCGGCTATGACTGGGATATGGCCCCGTTCGCCGTGGACGCGCTCGTGTTCGTGGTGAACGCCGCGAACCCCGTGGAGAGCCTGACCCGTGACCAGTTGCGCGGGATTTACAGCGGCACGATTACGAATTGGGCGGAAGTCGGCGGAGAAGATCTGGACATTGTCCCCTTCCAGCGTGACGAGGAGGCCGGAAGCCAAACCGCGATGATGAATCTGGTCATGATGGGCGAACCCATGACGGACGCCCCCACGGAACTGGTGACCGGCGAAATGGGCGACCTTGTGACGGCGGTCGCGGCCTTTGACGATACCCCCGCCGCGATTGGATACACTATGTACTATTACGCCCACAATATGAACATGGCGGACGGTTTGAAAATCCTGTCCGTGGACGGCGTGGCCCCGGACGCGGAAACTATACGGAACGGCTCCTACCCGTTCCTGAACAGCTATTATGTAGTGACAGACGCGGGACGCTCGGCGGACGACCCCGCAAAACTGCTGTACGACTGGATTCTCAGCGAGGACGGACGGCGTCTGATTGAGCACGAGGGATACGTCCCCGTGCCGGATACGGGAGGTGGCACAGCATGAAACGTATTTTGGCGGGTATGCTGACGGTGTTGGCGATTGTGGCCGCCGGGGTGCTCTTGAGCGGATGTCTGTCCGCCGGCGGGGCGGCGGACTTTTTCCCGGCGTTGCAATCGTCTACACGGTCGATTCACAAGGACACTGTCCGCGCGGACTGGTCCGTGCTGACGCCCTATGTCGCGGAGAAAACCGCGTACCGTTATTTCTCCCCCTACAGCGGGAAGGCGGACCTTCTGCCCGGAAACCACTATGGGCCGCTTCTGCCGTATATCGGCGCGGAAATGTCCCTTTCCGGCTACGTCATGGACGCTATCCCCCTCTACGGACTCGTTACCACGGACGGACAAATCGTCACCGCCCCTGTCTATACGGAAATCCTGACTACTTACGGCCCGTTCCTCCTCCTCTACCGCGCCGCGGACGATACGGACAGCCGCGCCCGCGTAACCATTGCCGCGCGGGACGGAACATGGGTACGGGACGCCGGAGACTGGCGCGAGTTTATCCCGTTCGACAACCGTCTGGCGGTCTCCCACGCGGACGGCTCCGTACAGGTGCTGGACGCGGACGGCAACGTCACGGCGCGCTTCTCCCGTGACGCGCTGGCCCCCTTCCTCGGCGATACGTACCGCTGGGGCGACCCTATGATTGGCTACATTGAAGGCTGTGCCCTGAGTTACGAGCGCGGATACCTGACCGCGGCGTTTTACGATGAGACGTCCCCATGGGGCAATTACTGGCGTTACGAGTGTTTCATGAACCCGGATAACGGTACCGTGTCCGGAACCCCGCCCGCGCGCTGGTCCCCCGATATGGACTGGAATTACGAGAACCCCCCGGAAATCTTCGGCTACTGCTACCCGGAAGAAATTGAGGACCTGACCAACGGCACGCTCTATTACGCCGCGTATCCGGACAGCGCAGAACGTGACAATGACTGGACCCTTGACCTGCTGGACGAGGAAGGCACGTTACTGGTCGAACATTGCCTGACCTCTTCCGAACTCCAGTGGCGGCCCTTCGTGGCGGACGGTATGCTGGGGGCCGTGAAGGACGGCGCGTTCAGCTACACGAACATTGAGACCGGGAACGTAGTGTTCCGCTACCCCCTCCGCACCAACTCCGATTAACCGGCGGCGCAAATACGGCATCATCCACCGGAACAGGGCTTGATTCCGCGCGGATGTGTAGCAAAAAAATGAATTGTAAGAAATTTACTAAACTTACAACGATTTCCATCAGGACAAGGAGGTCATTGTCATGGGATATCACGTGATGGAGTATATGGAGCGCATGGTCAGAAAGACCGGTATTGCCGTGGTGGTGGGCCTGTTCATGCTCGTTCTGATGGGACAGGCCCAGAGCCGCCGGAATACCGCCCCTCAAAGCATCGTACAGGTCGGCCCGTGGTCCGAAGAGTTCTCCCTGACCCGGGACAGTACCGGCGTACGGCTGGGCGTACAGGAAGGCGCGTTTCCGTGGGGGACCAACCTTGCCACGAAAGGCGTGAATTTCTGGCGCGCCAACGGTCAGGACTTCTTTGAAATCACCGGGGAGGACGGCAGTGTGTTCGGGGGCGTACGCCGCGCCGGGACCGCGGATACTTCAAACGGACTCCTGCTCAGCATTCATACCGAAAATCCGGAATGGCATACCTTGCGCGGCGTGGGCGTGGGAATGCCCATGGGGGATACGCTCTTCCTCTATCCGGAAGCGGAAGCGGAATATGACGCGCACCGTCGGGCGGGCGCTTACCGGTATACATATTCCAGCGCCACGGACAACGCTTCTTCCGGCGTCTCCCGTATTTGCTTTCTCTTTGAACGGAACATTCTGGTGTCCATAGACATCTCTCACGTCTCCGGCTGAAGCCGCGACGTGTTCGCGGGCCGTCTTTCAGGCGGTCCGCGGCTGTTTTTTTACGGAATTTCTTGCTTTTTTCGCGGATATCGGGTATCATGGGACCATGTCCCATCGTCCCGGGCAAAACTCCGGGCCGGAAACCAAGGAGGATTTCCAATGAAATACAAGCGATTGTTTTTTCTCCTGCTCTCCGTATTCGTCCTTACGCTCGCGGCGCGGGCGGCCTCGACTCCGCAGATTCTGCAACAGACGCTGGACCCGGACACCCGACAATGGACTTTGTACGTCCGGCACGGCAGCGGGGCGGAGGTACAAGGCGTACGGATCAACGGGACAGAGGTCGAGAACGCGGCGATTGCAAAAGACGCCAGCGAAACGCGTTTAGTGACGTGGCTGTTGTTCGACACGTCCGAGTCCATGCCGGAGGAACTCCGCGCCAAGGCGTTGGACCTTCTCCTGACGCTGTTGGGCGAAAAGGGACGCGCCGAAACGCATAACTTTTGTACGTTCTCCGACCGGCTTGCCGTGAAAGTCCGCGACAGCGGCAGTTTTACGGACCTGAAACAGCAGATAGACACGTTGGAGTACAGCGGCGCGAAAGCGGACCTCATGGGCGCGCTCCGTGAGATTCTGACGGAAGAGGCGTCCCGCGCCGGGACGGAATTTGTCCGGATTCTCGTCATCTCCGCCGGGGGTGACGGCGTTCCCGCCGACAAGGATACGCAAACATTGCGGGACCGTCTGCGGGAGCATAACGTCCCTATCTACACAGTCGGCTGCGCCACGGAGTCGAACGCCGACATTCTGTCGTGGATGTACGCCCTCTCCGTACGGACGCACGCCCGTTCATGGGACATCCGTCAGGCCGGGGCCGCGGATATCGCGAATATTATGCACTGGGAGGAAATCCCGGTCCGGGTATCCCTGAGCGTCCCGGAGGAACTTTCCGGCGTGCCTCTCCGCGACATTGAGGTGACGTTCTCTGACGGTACTTCCGCGCGTGTTTCGGTGTCCGGTTCTGTCGGCCCCGTGACGGAAGAAGTCAGCCCCGTGACGGAAGCGGCGGAAAGTCCGGACACGCTTTCCGCGCGTCTGCTTGCCCTGTCGCTCATGTTATCGCTCGGCCTCATCGGCGCGGTCGTCTTTCGGTTCCGGAAGCATAAAACGGCGGACGCTCCGCGTCCGGCTTCCGCGTACGTCCCCGCCGGGGAGGACAGTTCCATGACGCTTTGTCTGCAAGACGCGGAACATCCGGAACGGCGTTTCCGCGCGCCCCTGCGCAAGCGCGTGACCATCGGGCGGAGCGCGGACAATGTCATCGTGCTGGATTACGACAAGTCCGTTTCCAGAACGCATTGTGAAATATACCTTCTCAATTCCGAACTCTGGATTCACGATTGCAATTCCAGCGGCGGAACTTACGTGGAAAATACGCGCGTTACGGACACCATGAAATTTTCCAACGGGGCCGAAATCCGCTTGGGCCACGTCCGTTACAAAGTAGAGCTTCAGCCCGCGGACGGTTGAAGCCGTGCGATAAAGTTCGATTAGCGTTTGAAAGTGTGATATGACAGACTTATTCGCGAATTTACAGACCCTGCGCGGAATCGGCGTCCGGCGGGCGCGGGCCTTCCAGAAGATGGGCATTACAACGGTCAACGACCTGCTTACGTGGTTTCCTCGCCGCTACGAGGACCGGCGCGCCGTGAAGGCGATCGCCGATTTAGTGGACGGGGAAAGCGTATGCGTACGCGGGTTCGTGGCGGCCCCGCCGGTTGTGACGCGCGTCCGGGACGGGCTGGACCTGTTACAGTTCCCCGTTACGGACCATAGCGGCGTCATGCGCGTGACGTTCTTTAACCGGCTCTGGATAAAAAACACGTTGGCCCCCGGGACGGCGTACGTTTTTTACGGCAAAGCGGAACGGAATCTCTTTGGCTCCGCAATGTCGAACCCGGTCGCCGAGCGCGCGGACCGTCAGGAGGAAACCGGACGTATTTGGCCGGTATACTCTCTGAGCGCGGGGGTGTCCCGGCGGATGTTGTGTCAGGGCGTCCGGGCGGCGCTCCGGGAGTGCGCCACGACTTTGCCGGACGTTATCCCGGAAGAAGTCCGGCGTTCTTACGGACTGTGCGCGGCCGGCTTTGCCTATGAGAACATCCATTTCCCGGAGAACGAAGCCGCGTTGGCGGACGCGCGGCGGCGTCTGGCCTTTGAGGAGTTGTTTCTTTTGGCGGTGGGCCTGCGGGGCTTCCGCGGACAGCGGGAAGCCCACCCCGTGGAGGCGTTCCGGGACGTGGATATGTCCCCGTTCTATGACGCCCTGCCCTTTACGCTCACGGACGCGCAACGGCGGTGTATCGCGGAGGCGTTGTCGGATATGCGCTCCGGCGTCCCGATGAACCGGCTTTGTCAGGGGGACGTAGGCTCCGGAAAGACCATGGTCGCGGCGGCGTGCGTGTACCACTGCGTCCGGAACGGGCGTCAGGCCGCGCTCATGGCCCCAACGGAACTGTTGGCCCGTCAGCATTACGAAGGCCTCTCCGCGTTGCTGTCTCCGCTGGGGGTACGCGTTGCGCTGTTGACGGGTTCCGTCAGCGCGAAGGAGAAGCGCGCAATCCGGCGGCGTACCGGCGAACAGGACCTTGACTTTGTCATTGGCACACACGCTTTGATTTCGGACGGCGTGGAGTTCGCGCGTCTCGGGCTTGTCGTGACGGATGAACAGCACCGTTTTGGCGTGGCCCAGCGCGGCGCGCTGGCCGCGAAAGGACAGTATCCCCATATACTGGTCATGTCCGCGACGCCCATTCCCCGTACGCTGGCCCTGAGCGTGTACGGAGACTTGGACGTGTCGTTTCTGGACGAACTCCCGCCCGGACGCCGGAAAATTCAGACTTACGCCGTCTCCGGGGACTACCGTCCGCGCGTCTACCGCTTCCTCGAAAAACAGATGGCGGAGGGCAGACAGATTTACATTGTCTGTCCCATGGTGGAGGAAGGCGCGGAGGCATCGGACGACCGGAAAGCCGTGACGGAATACGCGTACGAGTTACAAAACGTGTTCCCGAACCGCCGCGTTCTGTCCGTGCACGGACGCATGAAGCCGAAAGACAAGGAAGCGGTCATGTCGGCGTTCGCGGCGGGGGACGGCGAAGTCCTGATTTCGACAACGGTCATTGAAGTCGGCATTGACGTTCCCAACGCGTCCGTGATGGTGGTCGAAAACGCGGAACGGTTCGGCCTTTCGCAGTTGCACCAGTTGCGCGGCCGCGTGGGACGCGGAAAACATCAGTCGTACTGTATCCTGATTTCGGACAGCCGAAGCGAGGAAACGCGTCGGCGTTTGCGCGTGATGGTGACAACGTCCGATGGGTTCCGGGTCGCGGAGGAGGATTTACGGCTCCGCGGGCCGGGGGACTTTTTCGGGGAACGTCAGCACGGGTTGCCGCCGCTGAAAATCGCGAATCTGGCGGACAGCGAATTGTTACGCCAAGCGCAAACGGCCGCCGCGGAGCTGTCGCCGGAACGTTACCCGCTTACGGTACGGCGCGCCGCCGAACTGTTTTCAAAGAGCGGGACGGCGTGACGGTCAGGAGTCCGGGAGAAAGCGGTCGTACCAGCGCAGACAGGCCCGGTCACGCGTACGGCGGAGCATGACGCCGGAGACAATGAGGTCGGCGAGGACCGCGGGCACGGCCAGCCACGTGAAAGCGTCCGGAATCGCGCGGACGAACGCCGATACGGCGGGGTGTATCCAGTAGACGAGGCACAGGACAAGTACGCCCCAGACGGCCGAAAACGGGACACAGACGCGTCCCCAGAGGTTCCCGCGCTGTCCGGTGTAGTCCCAGAACGTGACGCTCAGGGCGCGCTCATACCACAGGGCCATGAGGTATTCCGTGGCGGTACAGAGTACCGCGCCCGTCAGGAACAGCAGGCCGGGATTGTGGCGCGTCAGCGGGGCCACCAGCAGGCACAGACACGCGCCCAGCCCGTACACCGGACACAGCGGCAGAAAAAGCAACCGTTTTCTGTCGGGCCGGGACCCCGTGGCCCGCGCGAACACGATTTCAAGCAGACAGCCGATGACGCTGTAGAGCGTAAAGAACCAGAACCAGTCCAAAAGAATACCCCTCCCCGCGTGTTGGTCCTGTTCAGGATTACACGCGGGGAGGAGTTTATACAGGAGGATTTTTACAGGGCGCGTAACATCATCTCCGCGCCGATTCCAATCAGCACGCACCCGCCGGAGACGGAAGCGTGACTTGCGAACAGCAGGCCGAAGCGTCTGCCGATTGCCAGTCCGGCCAGACAGTCGCAGAACGTGACGGCGGCGATTATGCCGGACGTTGCCAGCGCGGGAAGCAGTTCATAGGCGGCGATGGCGAAACCAACGGAAAGGGCGTCCATGGACGTTGCCAAGGCCTGTACGAACAGGGTCCCGCCGTTCAGGGGCCGCGCCTCCGGACGCCGGAACGCCTCCCGAATCATGTTGCCGCCGATGACGAACAGCAGTGCGGCCCCAATCCACGGAATACGGCGTTGGAACCACCGAAAGCGGGCGGCGGCAACGCGTACCAGACCGCGTCCGGCCATGGGCATGAGGGCTTGGAACGTCCCGTACGCCCCGGCCACAACGCACATCCGCCGCCGTGACATTTCCGGCTCGTTCAGCCCGTTGGCCAGCGATACGGTAAAGGCGTCCATGGACAGGCCCGCGCCCAGTAGAAAGCTGTTGAGTAAAAACGTCCTGTCCACAGCGCACCCCCCGCCCGAACTGCTACAGCTTATTCGGCGCGGCGGCGGGCTATGTCAACCGCGCCGCCGGTCGGCGTCATAAAGAATGACTTCCATTTCCGGACTGACATAAGGTTTCTTCTCCATTTGGTATCGCTCCTTTCCGCTTTCCGCCGTCACTACAGAAACACGGCCGGAGTTTTCAAACTCCGGCAAATCAGCATATGCGTGACAAACGGAAAAAACGCAGTCTTTTCAGTCAAAGCGTGTTTTCCAATGTTCGGCGCGGTGAGCGTCAAAGCACATGGCAATCTGTTCGGGGGTGTTCTTCTCCATGGACAGCGGCGGCAGGGCGTCCAGCGGAAAATAACCGCTTTCCGTGGTCTCCCAGTTCTCCGCGAACTGTCCGCCGCGGACGTTACAGAGTACGAACACATGACACACTTTCCACGCGTACACCGGCTGATTGTGCTTTTCCCTGTCCTGTACGGCAATCACCAAATCTACGCTGACGTCCAGTCCGGCCTCTTCCCGCACTTCCTTGACCGCGCTTTCGATTACGGACAAATTCACGTCCACCCAGCCGCCCGGAAGGGACCAGTTCCCGGTGCGGCGTTCCCGGACCAGCAGAATTTTATCGTCCCGGAAGATGGCGGCGCGGGTATCTAATTTCGGCGTCTGGTAGCCGGTCTCGGAACAGAACAGTTCCCGGACCTTCTCCAAAGGAAGGTCCGAACCCGTGTGAATCATTTCCGCGGCGATTTCCCGGATCCGCTGGAAGCGTTCCACGTCAAAGGGGTCCTTGGAGTAGTGAAGGCCCGCTTGCGCCAGACTTTGCAGTTCCACGGCCCATGAAAGCCAAGGTTCGTTACGGTTCACGGTATCGCCTCCCGTCAAATTATGCTCAACTGCTTTTCTTCGGTGTCGTCCTGACGCAGTAACGCGCCGGCGGAAGGCAGGGTACGCGCCCGGTACCGCGCCGGATTGCTGACAGGCGTCTCCGATACCGGAAGCGCGTTTGCCACGGTATGCGCGCCTTTCAGCGTCATGACGGCGGCGCCCTGTGTGGTACGGGTCGCCTTTGGGGTCAGGGCGGAGGTGTGGAAGAGCAGACAGCGCGGCTCCGTGGAGTAGAGCGCGATTTCCGTTTCTTCGGTGAGGCAGAGCATGGCGGCCAGCGGCGATTTGTCGGAGTAGGCCCCGGTGAGGCGGCGGCGGTTGGACGTGGTCGCGTAAGAGGACAGCGGGACACGGGCCGCCTTGCCGTTCTCGTAGAAGAAGAGCAGGAAGCCGGAGTAGTCGCCGGGCAGGACGGCGTAAAGCACGTTTTCGCCGGGGTCCATGCCTAATTTTGCCGGGAGGTATTCGCCCAGTACGCTGGCCTTGGTGTCGTCAAACTCGCTCAGACGCGTCTTGTAGACCTGACAGCGGTCCGTAAAGAACATGATTTCCGCGCCGGACGTGGTCTGATACGTCTGCCGCAGGGCGTCCCCCTCTTTGAACTTCTGTTCCCCGCCCATACGGAGGGACAGCGGCGTGATTTTCTTAAAGTAGCCTTCCTTGGACAGAAAGACGTGCACGGGATACTCCGCCGGGGCGGCGTCCTCCGTGTCGGCGGCGGACGCGTACTCGTACAGAATCGTGGTACGGCGGGGCTGACCGTACTTTTTCGCGGCGGCTTTGAGTTCGTCCGTGATGATTTTCCGGACGCGTTTCGGGTCGTCCAGCGTGGCGCGCAAGTCCGTGATTTCCGATTCCAGCCCCGTGATTTCCTCCGTACGGTTCAACAGATAGGTCCGGTTCAGGTTCCGGAGCTTGATTTCCGCGACATATTCCGCCTGTGTCCGGTCAATGCCGAACCCTATCATGAGATTCGGCACGACTTCGGATTCCTCTTCCGTATTCCGGATGATGTCCACGGCGCGGCCGATGTCGAGGAGAATTTTCTGTAGGCCGCGCAGAAGGTGCAAACGTTCCTCCCGGCGCTGTAACACGAACGACACCCGCCGCCGTACGGATTCCGTACGCCACGCGCTCCACTCCGCTAAAATCTGCCGTACGCCCAGCACTTTCGGCACGCCGTGAATCAGAACGTTGAAATTACAGGCAAAGGAATCTTCCAGCGGGGTTTGCCGGAAGAGACGGGACATGAGTTTGTCAGGGTCCGCGCCGCGTTTCAGGTCGATGGTGAGTTTGAGTCCGGAAAGGTCCGTTTCGTCCCGCATATCGGAAATTTCCCGGACTTTCCCTTCCTTAATCAGCTTTTCGACTTTGTCCAGAATCGCTTCGGACGTGGTGGAATAGGGAATTTCGTAAATTTCGATCAGGTTTTCCGCCTTGACATAGCGGTACTTCGCGCGGACCCGGACACTTCCGCGTCCGGTTTCGTAAATGTCGCGGATGGCGGCAGGGTCCCAGAGGAGTTCGCCGCCGGTGGGGAAGTCGGGGGCGGGGAGCGTGGCGGACAGGTCACAGTCGGGGCGTTTCAGGTAGGCGGCGGCGGTGTCGCAGACTTCCTTCAGGTTGAAGCCGCAGAACTGTGAGGCCATGCCCACGGCGATTCCGCTGTTGGCCGACACCAGAATGTTCGGAAACGTGGTCGGCAACAGGGACGGCTCCCGCATGGTATTGTCGTAGTTGTCGACAAAGTCCACGGTATCGGAGTCGATATCGCGGAACAGTTCGTGACAGATCGGGGTCAAACGGGCTTCCGTGTAGCGCGGGGCGGCACAGGACATATCGCGGGAATACGCCTTGCCGAAATTGCCCTTGGAGTCGACAAAGGGCGTCAGCAACGCGCCGTATCCGCTGGAAAGGCGGACCATGGTGTCGTAGATGGCGGCGTCCCCGTGGGGATTCAGGCGCATGGTCTGCCCGACAATGTTGGCGGACTTGGTACGCGCTCCGCCCAAAAGGCCCATTTTGTACATCGTGTACAACAGTTTCCGGTGGGAGGGCTTAAAGCCGTCAATTTCCGGAATCGCGCGGGAGACAATCACGCTCATGGCGTAGGGCATATAATTGGTCTCCAGCGTACGGGTAATGGGTTCCTCCACGATAGCGGCGCGAAGTCCCATGACATTCGGGTTGTTTTTATGGCCGGTTTCGCCGGTTACTTTCTTCCTTGGCATAACACGTTCCTTTACGCTTGTTTTTTTTGCTTTGTATCGTAAGATTTGACAATGTCAAGCAACGGTTGTACTTGCTTAGTGACAATCTGATCTGCGGTTTTATCCGTGATATGGTATTTTCTGGCGTCAACTTTGATTCTTTGCCATGCGCGGGAAAGCGTATATGAGGAAAGAGACAGTAATTTTTCGTAATCGTTTTCATTGTATTCATGTTTAATACAATGTTTCAAGTGATTCAGCACATACTGATATTCTTTTACATCGCGCCTCATAAACAACTCTAATCGCGCCTCAATATCCGCCATATTTTCCGTATTATGCGTCCGGTAAGCATGCGCAAAATCACCCAGCAACGAGCGTACCTGTTGAATCCAGTCCATTCGATTTGCGGTAACGCTCTGTAAAACAGACTGCTTATCATTGGATATGATAGTATATACCAGTGTGAGCAAAGAGACTACAATGGACGAAAGAGCCGTAATCATTTCAATAGACATAGTTCTTTACATCCCCCTTCAACGGTCTCCGTAGTGTCCGCGGCAGTAGAGAATATAAATTCTCCCGCCCTCCGTATGGTAAACAAGCCGGTTGGTATCGTCAATCCGTCTGCTGTACTCCCCTTGCAGATTTCCGCGCAATGCTTCCGGTTTTCCAAGACCCGTAAGACAACCGTTTCGTTCGATATCCCGAATCAACTGATTGATTCGTTTCAGGGTCTTTTTGTCCTGTGACTGCCAATAAAGGTAGTCCGCCCACGCTTCATCAGACCAGATTTTTTCACTCATCCTCTGCCTCAATCAGTTCATGAGCGGTTCCTTTTCCCTCGCGGATTTCCCGCATGGACTTCAGCGCCCGCGCCTGATTGACAGGATTAAAAAACGGGTCGCCGGAGATTTCAAACGGAATCCGGTTTTCCCGCAGTACCGCTTTTACGAACATACGAAACGCGGTGGAAGCGTCCAGTCCGGCGGCGGCGCAGAACTCATTAAAACGGTCCCGCTCGTATTCGTCAACGCTTACGGTCATAGTAGCCTGTGCCATTGTCAACGCTCCTTTCACGCTTCACGAAATATCGGCCATTTCCAGATACTCGTAGCCGTGGGCGGCGATATGCTCCTTACGCCCTTGCAGATTGTTGCCGAGCAACAGTTCAAACACGCGCGCGGTCGCCTCCATGTCCTCCGGCATGACGCGTATCAGACGGCGCGTCTCCGGGTTCATGGTGGTCAGCCACATCATGTCGGGGTCGTTCTCGCCCAGACCTTTGGAGCGGTCCACTTTGACTTTTTTGCCGGACAGCGTCTTTAAAATGTCGTTTTTCTCCGCGTCCGAGTAGGCGAACCACGTCTTGTCCCCGCAGTTGATTTCAAACAGGGGCGTCTCCGCAATGTAGACGTAACCCTGTTCAATGAGAGTCGGCGTCAGGCGGTACAGCATGGTTAAAATCAGCGTACGAATCTGGAAGCCGTCCACATCGCCGTCCGTACAAATCACGACCTTGTTCCAGCGCAGATTTTTCAGGTCAAAGGCCGCCATGTCCTTGACGTGACGGTTCTGCGCCTCCACGCCGCAGCCCAAGACACGAATCAGGTCCATAATGATTTCACTTTTGAAAATCAGGGAGTAGTCGGCTTTCAGGCAGTTCAGGATTTTTCCGCGTACGGGCATAATGCCCTGATATTCGGCGTCCCGGCTGAGTTTTACGCTTCCGAGCGCGGAATCGCCCTCCACAATGTAGATTTCACGCCGGGCCGGGTCCCGGGAACGGCAGTCCACGAACTTCTGTACGCGGTTGGCGATATCAATATTACCGGAAAGTTTCCGTTTGATGTTGAGGCGGGCCTTTTCGGCGCTCTCGCGGCTCCGCTTGTTGATCAGAATCTGTTCGGCCACGCGGTCGGCGTCCTGCCGGTTCTCAATGCACCAGACTTCCAGATTGGAGCGTAAAAACTCCGTCATGGCCTCCCGGATGAACTTGTTGGTGATGGATTTTTTGGTCTGGTTTTCGTAGGAAGTCTGGGTGGAAAAGTTGTTGGAGACCAGCACAAGGCAGTCCTCGATATCTTCCCACGCGACTTTCGACTCGTTTTTCTGATACTTCCCCTGATCGCGGAGGTACTTGTCAAAGGCCGACACAAACGCGGATTTCGCCGCTTTTTCCGGACTTCCGCCGTGTTCAAGGTAGCTGGAGTTGTGGTAATGCTCAATGACGTGGACGCGGTTGGAGAAGCGGAACGCGCACGATAAACGTACTTTGTATTCGTCCTTGTCCTGCCGGTCGCGTCCCTGCCGTTCGGCGGACCAGAATACCGTATCGGTCAGGGCGCCATCGCCGGACAACTCCCCGACATAGTCGGCGATACCGTTGGGGTAGAGAAAATCCGTGGTTTCAAATTCTCCGGGTGCGGTCTCGTTCTCGAACCGGAAGGAAATTCCGGCGTTGACCACCGCCTGACGCTTGATCACGTCCTGAAAGAACGTTGGCGGAATGGCGATATCGGTAAACACGTCCAAGTCCGGGAGCCAGCGGATACGGGTCCCGGTTTCGCGCGCGCGGTTACGCGGAAGAGGCGTTTTCTGAAGGTCGCCCACGATTTCCCCGCGCTCAAAGTGCAACTGATACTCGTACCCGTCCCGCCGGACGGTGACGTCCATGTAGCGGGAGGCGTACTGCGTGGCGCACGCGCCCAGACCGTTCAGGCCCAGCGAATACTCGTAACTGTCGCCTGTGAGGTTGTTGTACTTGCCCCCGGCGTACAGCTCACAGAACACGAGTTCCCAGTTGTAACGGCCCTCCTTCTCGTTCCAGTCCACGGGACAGCCGCGTCCGGCGTCCCGTACCTCTATGGAATGGTCCAGAAAGCGCCGGACCGTAATCAGACTGCCGTGCCCCTCACGGGCTTCGTCAATGGAGTTGGAGAGAATTTCAAAAACGGCGTGTTCACAGCCGTCAAGGCCATCGGAGCCGAAAATCACCCCCGGACGCTTGCGCACGCGTTCGGCGCCTTTCAGGGATGAAATGCTGTCGTTGCCGTAATCTGCTTTCAGGGACTGCTTTTTCAAGACTGCTTCCTCCAAAACGCCGCAAAGGGCGGAATGGGTAGCAGTATAGCACACTTCCACGCCGATTGCAACCCCGGCAATTCCTTGACAGGTATCGGGAAATGTGATATGATTTAAAAAACGGGGGTGCGTGGGATGTCTTTTCAAGTACCGGACCATAAGATTCTGCTTTATCACGGGACGATACGCCCGCACAATTACCCCTCGTACCGCAAAGGAAAACATTTCACGGACTTCGGACAGGGATATTATGTCACGTCCATTCCGTTTCAGGCGCAGGACTGGGTGTGGCGAAAGGCGCCGCGTAAATACTGGGTCTATGAGTACGCTTTCCAACCTTCACCGGAAATTTCCGTCCTGCTGTTTCCGGAATATGACAAGGAGTGGCTGAATTTTATTACGGACTGCCGTCTGCCGGACCCGAACTTTCCGAAAAGCCGTTCCAAACCATTTCGGTATGATGTAATCGTTGGCGGTCTGGCCGACAGTCTCAGGGTCAGGCCCAGAACGCCGAATGAGCAGACCCTTCCCGACCTTCTTGGAAAATATCAGCGTGGAAAAGTGGGATTCCGGACGGTCTTGGATAAAATTCGACCCCGAAAGGACATGGACCAATTTTGTTTCCGTTCGGACGCGGCGGTAAGTCTGCTCCGGCGTACTCGCGGCTGGCAATGGGAATACAAGTACGGCGGATGGGTAAGGGAGGACGCGCCTGTGTTTGATGATAAAAGAATCGACCTGTTGGCGGCGATGTATGCCCGTATCACTGGGGATACCAAGGAGGAAGCCAAAGCCGGAATCATGAAAACCATGACAGGGAAAGCCATTGCGCACGGTTCCGAAGCCTGTTTGTATGATCAGCCAACGCATAATTTAGAGGAAATCGCGGAGGAATTGTCCGGGGATATCCGCGGACAATTCACATGGCAGGCCATTCAGGAGGCGTTTTTAGCGGAGGAAGAGGAACGCGAAAGAACGAAAAAACAACGCCGCGCCTTTGTTCCGTTCGGTACGTCCAAGGAGGATGAGGAGGAGAAGGAGGACGATCCGGAGGAACCGGTCGAAGCGGATGACGAGGACGAAAAAGACAGTGAGCCAGACGAACCGGAAAGCGAGTAAAGGGGGAATTTGTAATGTTGCTTGGCGTAAGGGGAATTAAATCGGGGAAACTCAGATACCGGAACGCGCTGGATATTGACTATAATATGTATGTCCGGGAATCGGAGGAAGGTTCCGGGAAATACGTCATTCGTCTGAGCAACAAATATCTGCTGGACGAAGTTTATGATTCCCGGGAGGACGCGGAGGAAGATATGCGGGAACTGGCGGAAACCGTCAACCGTCTGGAAGAGGAAAAACGGAACAATGGATGAAACCGCCGAAGCAGTCTCAATACGGGACTGCTTTTGCCGTGTCCGGCGGCCCGGCAAATTGACGCTTGCAAAACACCCGCGGAGCGTATATAATGTTTCCCACCTTATGGGAAAGAAAGGCAGGAAAGAAAGCGGATGGACAGTTTATATCTCGTTATGCCCGCCTATAATGAGGAAGAAAACATTGAGGAAGTCGTACGGGCTTGGTACCCGGTACTGGACGGCAAGGACGAGGCATCGCGCATGGTGATTGCGGACAGCGGAAGCACGGACGGCACCCATGACATTTTAGAGGCCTTGCGGGCCGAGTTCCCGAAACTGGAAATTCTCCCGGACACCGGCACACAGCACGGACCAAAAGTCATTGCCCTGTACGATTACGCCATCCGGAACGGGGCGGCGTACATTTTTCAGACGGATTCGGACGGACAGACCAACCCGGCGGAGTTTGAAGCGTTCTGGACGTTGCGGAACCAGTACGCGGGGATTTTCGGCTTCCGCAAGGACCGCGGGGACGGAAAAATCCGGGCGTTCGTGGAGAAAGTGGTGTGTCTGTTGCTGAACCTGTACTTCAAGGTTTCGGTCCCGGACGCCAACGCGCCGTTCCGCCTTATGCGCGCCGACACCGTGGCAAAGTACCTGCCCCGCATGGACCCCGACTACAACCTGCCGAACATCATGATGACCACCTTTTTCGCCTACTACGGCGAGCCGGTACGTTTCCGGAAAATCACGTTCCGGCCGCGTCGGGCGGGGACCAACTCCGTCAATATCCGGAAAATTGTCAAAATCGGCTGGAAGGCGCTGGGAGATTTCCGGGCGTTCCGTAAGGAAATGAAACGGGATGGGAAAGGACGCTGACCGTGGACTTCGAGAAATGGAAAGGCCTTTACAGGCGTTACCAAGACGTCATACCGTATCTGTTTTTCGGGGTCTGTACCACGCTGGTAAATATGGCGTCCTACTGGGTGGCGGCGTATCCGCTGGGATTGAGCGTGACGGCGTCCACGGTGATCGCGTGGGTACTGGCGGTGCTGTTCGCGTACGTCACAAACCGCCGTTGGGTGTTCCACAGCGCGGCGCGGACCGCTCCGGAAATCGCGCGGGAAATGGCGTCGTTTTTCTCCTGCCGTCTGGCGACCGGCCTGCTGGACTTGGGCTGTATGTTTCTGTGCGTGGACGTGCTGGGCTGGAACGACCTGCTGATCAAAGCGCTGGACAACGTGCTTGTGGTGGTGCTGAACTATGTCGCAAGCAAACTTCTGATTTTTCGCGGCAATTCTTGAAAAACGGAGACAATATCACACATGAAACAGTCAAAACAGAGGAATCTTTTCCTCTCCGGCGCGGCTTTCGCGCTGTTCCTGCTGGTGAGCTGTCACCGGCTGACCATGTCGGCCCTGTGGTTCGATGAAGCGATTGAATACTGGTATTCCAAAGTGCTGATCGGTCCGCTCCCGTTCTCCCGTACCGCGAATATGTACGAGCGGATTGTCAGCACCCTGCAACCGCCGCTGTACAACGTCATGCTCTGGTTCTGGTTGCGCGTCAGCGATACGGAATGGTGGTTCCGCTTCTTCGGCGTCTGCGCGGGCCTCGTTGGCATGGCCGGACTGCACAGGACCGTACGCCGGTACACGGGGAAAGCGTGGCTGGGCGCGGCGGCGGTGTGCGGCGCGGCGTTCGTGTACCGGATGGCCTTTTACTGGCAAGAGGCCGCCGAATACTGTCTGCTCTTGGCCAGCCTGTTTTGGACCGTGTACGCGTGGTTCCGTCTCGTGGAGGAGCCGTCCCGGAAGGCCATGGCGTTCTTTATCGTGTGGGCCATTGTGGCGGCGTACAGCCAGTACGGCGCGGCGTTCCCGGTGGCGGCGCTGGCGTTCACGGCGTTGTTCCGTATGCGCGGCGCGCGCCGGACGCTGGAACTGTGCGCCGGATACGTGGCCGCGATTGTCTGCGCCGGACTGCCGTTATGGTTCCTTTTCCTGAAAAAACAACTGCCCATGCAGCGCGGCGGAGAGTTCGCCGGGACCGTAATTTCCTTCCACGACGGTTTTTTCCGCGACACCCTGCGCAGTCTTATGGAGGTATTCCGCTGGAATCTGTGCCCGGACTACTCCGGAATGTCCGCGCGGATCCTGCTGGGACTGGTCCTGCTGTTGTCGGCCGCGGTCCTGATTTGGGGACGGCCCACGGCGCGGGCGTTCGTGTGCGCCAACGCCCTGACGTGGTTCCTGTACTACTTCGCGGTCAAGGCGGGGATTTACGCCGATATGTCCTACGGCGGTTTCGGCAACCGCTACAACCTGTTCTTCCTGCCGCTGTGGATTCCTTACGCGTTCGTACTGCTCTGGGAGTGCGTACGGATACTGTCCGAGGAGCCGCTGTTGGAACGCCGGAACGTCCCGGCGTTCGTACTGGGCGCGGCCCTGTGCTTTGTCGCCTGTTCGTGTCTGCTCTCGTGGGAGACGCGCCTGTCCAAGAACTGGATCAAGGACGATATCCGGGAGGCGGTCTACCGCTGGTATGACGCCGGAGGCCCCGCGGAGACGACCCTTGTCTACTACGCCGCCAATGGCGGATTCGCCTACTACGTGCGCATGACGCCCGGCTACACAGCGGACACCGAAAACCGCGTCACGTACATGGACTGGTACGAGGGACAGAGCGGGGAGGCGTACCATGCCTACTTCGACAGCCTCTACGGCGCCGACTGGCCCGATACGCTCTACATTGTCTCGGACCACAACGGGGACGATTTGAGCACCATGTTGAATGAATTTCGGGCCGCCGGGTATGATGTAGAGGAGCTTTACAATTACGATGAAGGCGCGAAACTTTTACGGCTTCGCGTCCAATGACGGGAGGGAGTGTCTATGATCCGGCGACTTGCAAGAAAACTATCGTTACTGTTACTGGTCCTGTTGTGGATACCGGTCCTGTGGGCCGGGGCCGCTTCGGACCTTAAGGCCGGACGGAAACTGATTCTTGTTCTGGACGCGAGCCGTTCGCTGTCCGGCTACACCGACCGGGGCACCGGACAGCGTGTCCCCGGCACGGACCCGGACGGGTTCCGTTTTGACGCCATTGAGGAGTTTTTGGACTATCTCCGCCGCGATACCGCTTCCGGAAGTCACGAACGCTATGAAGTCGGCTACGTGATTTTCTCGAACGACATTGACGCGTCCAGCGACCCCGAACCCCTGAACGGTTCGGACCTGAGCCGGGATATGCTGGAAGCGGCGTCCGCGAAAGCCAAGGGGCAGTATACGAACACCGGCGCCGCGCTCTGGGAGGCGGTACGGCTGGCCGGGAGGGGTACGCCGGACGCGCGCGCGGCCATTCTGCTGGTCAGCGACGGTCTTACGGATTTGGGCCGCAACGCCGCCGCGCAGGAGCGTTCCGAGACGCTCAAGGCGGACGCCATACGCGCCGCCCGGGAACGGAACATTCCCATTCTCACGCTCTGCCTGAACATGAACGGCGCGGCGGACCTGTCGGAAATGCGGCAGATCGCGTCCGATGAGCGTTACTTCCGGGAACTGAACTCCAACCGCTACCTGTCGGAAGAACTCTTCGCGCTGCTGACGGAATCGGTGGGCACGGACACGGTCTATATTCCGGAGCCGGACGACGCGCCGCTGGTATTCCGTGACGGCGTACTGGACATTCCCTTTACGGTGCCGGGGTTCGGTCTGGACTCCGTGCAAATTATGCTGGTCGGGCGGACGTTCGCCGAACTGGACGATGTGCGCCTGAACGGTCCGCAAGGCCTGACGCTTTCCCGCGCGGAACTGTTGAGCGGCGGTGACGCGCTGTTAAACGTGCCCGTGGACCGGCCCGGAAACTGGGTGTTGCACTTGGAAGGGCGTCAAGGCGACACCGTGCGTCTGCGTTTGCTCTACAACGCCGATTTACAGGTGCTCGTGTCGGTATCGGACACGAACCCGTGTGAAATCCGCGCCACGCTGGCGGCCGGAGGACGGACCGCGGACCGCGCCGAACAGTATGAAGGCTTTCAGGCGGAATTGATGGCCGTATCCGAAAACGCCGTGACCACGGAACCCTACCGGGAAACCATGAAGGCGTCCCCGGACGGAAACGGCTTTGCCGCGGAGTTTGAGCCGTCCGAACTGGGTACCTACCGTCTGGCGGTACGGATATCCGCCCCGGGCGAACTGACCGTTGCCGAGGACGCGCGGAACGTACGCTCCTTCCCGATTGAACCCTGTCAGTTTCTGTCGGACTGGGTGGAGCGGACCTTTTCCGCGCCGCCGCCCGTGGACAATCCCCCGCGCGTCCTTGAGGACCCCGTCACGCTGAAACTCTACCGCGGGGACGCCCTGTCACTGGATTTGACCCGGTACGTGGAGGACGAGTCCCCCGTGACGCTCTCGTATGCCCTGCTGCGTACCCCGGAAGGCGTGGAGGCCGCGCTGTCGGGCGGAATCCTCTCCGCGGAGCGTTTCGACCTTGCAACGGGCAGTTTCATTGTCTCCGTGACGGACGCCGCCGGACAGAGCGTGGAACTGTACGTGGAAGTCTCCGGGGCGGAGCGTCCGAACCCGTTGATTCCGCTGTTGATTGTGCTGTTTCTGCTTGCCGCGCTCTGTCTCGCGGCTACATTCGCCCGTATTTACGCCCCCTATCACGGGACCATCGAAATCAGTACGGAAATCGGCGGGAGTATCTCCCCGCGTACATTCGTACAGTCCCCGAAAAAAGGGCCGTACCCGCTTTCCCGCTTCGGCGTGGAAAATCTGGAAAGCGGCTTCGGACTGATTCCCGGACGCTGTACGTTTTATCCGGGCGGGAAATCGGCAGTCGTTCTGCGCCTTCACAAGCCCGTACAGGCGGCGCTTCCGGGCGTCCCGGCGGGCGGGACCCGGAAAGTCACCGTCCGGAGCGGGCAGAAAGTCAGTATCCTGACCCCCGACCACCCCGGAAACCGGCTCATGATACAGTTCACCAGCAAGACGCCGATCCGCGCGGCGCGTCCGCCCAAACCGCCCAAGCCGCCACGGCCCCCGAAACGCAAAGTGCCCAAACCGCCCAAACCCCCGAGGCCGTAAATGACTATGAACCCGTCCGGGCCTCCGACCGTACCGGACGGGCCATATTTTGATAACAGGAGGATTTGCCATGTCAAGTTACGCCAGACTGCTTTTGAGTACCGGCGGCGGTATCATCTCCGCCGGACAACAGGCGGAGCAGGCGCGCAATACCGCCAGCATCCTGATCGGGCTGGGCGGTACCGGCGTACACTGTATCCGGACCATCAAAACGCAGGTCTATGACCGCCTGAAACCGGACATCCCCGGCGCGGCGGTCCCCACTTATTCCCATATCCGTTTCTTGGGCGTGGACAGCGCCGAGGCCAGCCGCAGAGGCGCCTTACGACAGGACCCGAACAAGCGTCCGGACAACAGTTCCTCCGCCGAACAGATTATGCCGCTCTCCGACAGCGAATTTTTTTCCATCGCCAACAACCAACTGCAACGCGCCTTTCAGAATAAACAGGCTTTGCGCCACCGGAAAGAGTTGTCGTGGCTGGAATACGAAACCATCCGCCTACCGGACCTGACGGACGCCGGCGCGGGCGGTATCCGGCAAGTGGGACGGTTTATGTTTATGGACCGCGCCGGAAACTTTATCGGCAAATTGGAACAGGAAATTGAAAAGGCGAAAATCGGCCTGAGCAATCCCCGCGTGAACATTCACGTCTTTTCGGGCCTGAGCGGCGGGACCGGGTCCGGGTGCTTTCTGGACGTGTGCTACCTGATCCGGTCCATCGCCGACCGGCTGGGGGCCGTCACGATTTTCGGCTACTTCTTCCTTCCGGACGTGAATCTATGGCCCGTTCCGCGCGCCAATTCCAGCGTCCGGGACTACATCTGCAAGAACGGCTACGCGTCCATGCAGGAACTCGACTACTGTATGAACCTACAGTTCAACGGCGGCGGATTTTCCCAGATGTATCAGGCGAACCGTCCGCCGGTCCCGTGGACGGCGGCCCCCGTGGATATGTGCCACCTCATTTGCGCCACCGATCAGGACAACAACTCCATCGCGCAGGCCTACGACTACGCCATGAACGTCACGGCCGAGTACCTCATGGACTTCCTCACCGACTCCAACGCTACCTTTGACTTGCAACAGCACCTTTCCAACTTCCAGTCCATGATAGGGGAGGCCAACCAGAAGAAGCTGACCGGGGCCTGTATGGATTACTGTATCATTGGGGCGGCGTGCGCAAGCGTGCCGTTACGGGAGATTAACACGTATCTGGCTTCCGAACTGTTCCACCGGTTCGCGGGGATTCGGCGGAACCGTCCGGAACAGGCGGAGGTGGAGGAGCTGTCGTTTCACGCGCTCGCGCCGGGGGCGGAGACGGAGGAGGAGGTCTATAACGCGCTGTTCCGGGAGGTCCAGAAGGACGCCGCCCCGGAAGAATACCTTCCCTATACGGACGACTGGAAGTTTGTCCGCGACTACGGCAACAAGGACCTTGTGGACCATTACGCCAAACAGACCGCCGCGAAAAAGGCGCGTCTGCAGGCCAACGCCAAGTATATGTCGGACGATGCCGACCCGAATTCCCTGATACAGCGTATCCGCAACGCGCTGGAGCCGGTCATACGGGACGTGAAGCGCGGGCCGCTGTACGCTTACGGCATTGTCTCCACGGCGGAGAAGCACAACCTCATTACCCTGATAGACGGCTGGATCCGCCGCAATGAGGCGCGTTACGAGGAGGCGTCCCAGCGTACGCCGGCCTGTCAGCAGGATTACGACAACGCCCGGATGAACTTTGAAGGCCGTTCGCGGGGGCTGTTCGGCAACCGCGCGCGGTTCGAGGCGTACGAATACTACCTGAGCGCCCACGAACAACACGAACTGGAACTTGTCACCTGTCAGCACCTGAAACGCGTTCTGCACGACTTCCGGGAACAGGTCATGGACGCGTCCAGTAACTACTATATCCGCCTCAGCCGGGTGACGCAGAACCTGACCGACACCTTCGAGGACAACCGGCAGGCGCTCGCCTCCCACGCGATTCATCAGAATCTGGAAGGGTTCGCCACGCCGATGATGAGCGTCTCGGAACTCCGTCCGGCGCTTGACGCGGAAATCCGCCGTCTGGACGCCGCCAATATGTTCAACTCCTTCATGACGCTGATGTTACAGCGCGCGGACGAGTGGCTACAGGAGGACGAGGGACGAATTACGCGGCTGGTCACCGACTTCTTCCTGAAAACCGCCTTTGAAAACTTCGCCAACCGTACGATTACCAATTTCTTGCGCGATAAGTACGAGGCGCAGGAGGGTTCCCGGCTGGACGACGACGCGCTGTCCCACTGTATTTACAATGACTGGATTCGTCCGTTGACGGAAAAGGCCCGGCCGCTGTTCTACTTCAACAATTCCATCTGGCAGGAAAGCGGTACCTCCAAACTGGCGTTCCTGTCGTATCCGGCGGAATCGGCCCCGATTGCGGCGGCGGCGCGGCGGCGTAACGCGGAGGACTCGCTCTGGGGCCTGAAAACAAGCGCCCTGACGGACCGGATTTTCGTCATGTCCAGCGCGTGCGGACTGCCTCTGAGCGCGTACAACAACTGCCAGAACTACGAGCAGATGTTTTATTCCTCCCGTTCGGTGGGGCGGCACTCGTACGAGGGAAAGCCCGTGCCGGGAATGCGCTTCAACGACTGGCGGAATCTGCCCTCCATTATGCCGCAAAGCGTCCTGTCGGAGAGCTGTTCGGACTTGCCCCCCGACTTGCAGAAGCCGATTCTCTCCGCCCGCGCCCTCTGGAAACGCGCCCGCGCGCGGAATCTGCTCGACAATGACAGCAACTTTTACGCCGTGCCGGACGTGAACGGACTTCGGGACGCGGCGGTATCCTGTCGGACGCTGGTGGACCAGACGCACAGCCCGGACGCCATGCCCGCCCTGTACGCGGCGGCGGAAGCGGTCCGGGAACGGCTCCGGCGTCCGCTCCGCCCCACCGGGGACGGACTTCCGCAGGACGGCGACCGCAGCGAGGAGGAAATTATTTTACGCGTACAGGAGGACCATTTCGTGTCGTCCCCCGCCTATCACGCCGGAATCGCCGGGACGCTGGACACGCTGGAACAGGCCGAGGCCGTCCTGACCGCCACGGACGAGAAGGACGCCGAAATGAAGCGTCTGAACGAACGGCAGGCGCAGGAGGCCGAAGCCCGGAAGCGTATCATGAACGACTATTGCGAGGCGCTCTTTACGGGCGTGCTCGTGATGAACGGACGCGCCGTCACGTATGAAAACGATGGTATGCCCGTCACGCTGTGCGACTTCAGCGGGGAATATCCGTACGCGCGCATACCGCCCTATCAAGCCTTCCTGAACTACCGGAAACTCAGCGCGGAGGCGCAGGGACGCATTCGCCGGGAGTACCAGAAGCGTTACCGCGAAAACGCGCCCGAACTCCGCGCCGCGGGAATGGCCCTTAAAGAGTCCATGCCGCAAAACCGGCAGTCCATTCTCATGGAGCTGGCCGGGAACTGGGAGAACGGCGCGGAAATTCAGGCCTTTTTAAAGGACTTCTTCCAGCGTTTCCGGATGTTCTGTCTGGACAACGAGATTTGAGCCTTTCCGGAGGTTGCTTATGACTGTACAGGAATTGACCCGACAGTTTTCGGACCGTCTCCGCCGCGCGGACAATCAGTCGGCGGTGAACGGTCCGCACACCGGACCCTGTTACCCGATGATGGTCCTGACGCTGGGCGGACGGACGCGGATCCTCAATCACGTGTTACAGTACGGCTTGCGCCAGCTCTGGCCGCCGTACTGGAACGACATTGCCTTTGTCGATACGCGCCGCGCC
>JAFSRH010000017.1 GCA_017446225.1 Oscillibacter sp. | reverse complement strand
AGGATGGAGTTATGGGACGTTTCCCGCGGAACGTGTCAAAGTTCTGTCTATTTCATACCGGAGCCGTGAAATGTCTGCGGACGGGGTTTCATAGAGAGGGGCAATCCCGTTTCGGCGTTTCCGGCGGCAGTAAGTGCAAAGGAGAATGACCAATGAAAAAAATCCTTCCCTTGGCTCTTGCGCTGGTCATGACGGTGTCTCTCTTCACCTTCGGACCTGTCAGCGCGAGCGCCGCTTTTTCGGACAGCAACAGCATTACCTACAAGGAAGCCGTTGATGTAATCTCTTCCCTTGAAATCATGGGCGGATACTCCGATGGCAGTTTCCGTCCCAACGGAGCCTTGACCCGCGGCGCGGCGGCCAAAATCATCTGCAACATGATGCTTACGCCGCAAATCGCCAATAATATGTCAAACAACGCCAGCACAAAGTTCAAGGACGTTCCCGCCGGGCACGTTTTCGCCGGTTATATCGCGTGGTGCGTGCAGGAGAACATTGTCTCCGGTTACTCCGATGGCACCTTCCACCCCGGCGACCCCCTGACGTGTCAGGCGTTTTTAAAAATGCTCCTTTGCGCGCTGGGCTACGACCAGACCATTGAGCATTACACCGGAAGCGGCTGGTCGAATAACGTCACCAATCAGGCCCTGATGATCAGCCTCAACAGCGGCCTTGTCAACACGCTGAACGGGGCCGCCATGGTCAACCGTCAGGACGCGTGCCTGTTCGCGTTTAACGCGCTCAAGTCCGACCTCGTGGAGTACACCGGCTCGCGCAACACCCGCGCCGCCAGAACCACCACCGCCGCCAGAGGTACGAACATTGTCGCGGAATCCTCTTCCCCGTACGTCCTCCAGTTCGCCGAGCAGTATTTCAGCGACCTGAAGCAGACCAGTAACACCATGGACGCCTTCGGCTGCCCCGCCACCAAATGGACCCTGAAAAACTCCGATGTGGGCACCTATCTGGCCACCGTGGACAAGGTCTACTACAACGAGGATGTCACCGCCGGACAGGTCTACAGCGACCTTGGCCTGACCATCAACGCCCCCCTGACCTTCTACGTCAACGGCGTGGACGTCACCAAGACCGGGGCCAGTATCAGCAGAAACGATGAAACCCGTCTCAGCGCCCTGACCACGCAGGCCAACGCCATTGGAAACGGCGTGGAGGTCCGCGCGTTCCGTACGACCAGCGGCAATACGCCCGCCGTGGTGCTCAGCGCCGTGGTCTACTATCCCGGCACGGTCTCTTCCGTACAGAGCGCGACTTCTTCCAGAAACCGCTATATCACCATCAGCGGCATGGGCGACACACGCGCCCCCGCCGGTCTGGCCTCCAACAACCAGTACGAAACCGAATCGTTTGACACCGGCGACATCGTGGCCTACACCTATTCCGGCATGAGCGGGAAAGCCGGCATTCAATCCGTAATCGGTCTGGACCGGGAGAGCGGCACCCTGAACCGGGTCAAGGCCGGGAGCAGTCTTGATCTGGACGGCACGGAGTACGAAAACGCCCTGAACATTGTCTACGGCAACGCCGAAGGCACGGACAGCTCCCTTGCCGTCTCCAATAACTACAACATCTATCTCCTTACGCTCAATGACAAGGATATGGTGATGTGGGTTGAAGGCGTGGCGGCTTCCGCCGACAGTTACGCGTGGGTCAAGAACCTGAGCAACGGCCGTCAGGACTTTGACTACGCGCAGGCCAACCTTGTGTTCTCCAATGGCACCGAACAGGTCGTACGCCTGAGCGTCTATGAAATCGCCGACCCCGACAACCTGAAACAGCAGATTGTCACTTATACGGTCGACAACAACAACCGTTACACCCTGAAACCCGTCAGCAACACGACTTCCGGCGCCCTCACCGTCAGGAACCGTACCGCGACCGGTCTGCCCGAAGGCGTGGTGGCCGACAACAACACGACCTTTATCGTGGAGGACAGCGCGTCCAAGACGTTCAAGGTTTATAACGGTATGCGCAACACGCCCAACATCAAGAGCGACCATGCCTATGTCTATTCCGCGGACGGCAGCGCGGTGATGGTCTTTGTAAGCAACGCCACCATCACGACCAGTAACGGCGATCTGGTCTTTATTGCCGCGAACTCCGCCTCTAACCCGGTCCGCGACAAGTCCACTTACCGCACCTTCAACGCCGTTGTGGGCGGACAGATTACCAAGGTCAACGTCCTTGTCGATACCGTTCTGGGCAATGAGGGCGATACTCCGAAGTCCGGCGCGCGCTTCACCGTGGCCAATGACAGCAACAAGCCCGGCGCGGACAGCAGCGTCATTCTTGACAATACCGAGTACAACGCGGACGGCCTTGTCATCGGCGGCACCTATAACAACGGCAACGTCATCGTAGGCCGCGCGCAGGGTCTGGCCGCTCCCTCCAACGGCGCCATCCGTCTGGGCGGCTCCCGGGGCGCCCTCATGGACCTGAGTTCTTCCGTGAACGTCTACTCCGTCAGCACGACCGGCAGTATCAGCAAAATCAGCCTCAGCAACGTAAAGGCCGACAGTGACGACTGGGTCTACTACACGCAGGACAACCGCGACATTACGAACCTGTTCATTCTCCGCGTGGACGCAAAATAAAACGTCTCTCTCAACGCGCAACGGTCCTTCCCCGCGATTGCGGGGGAGGGCCGTTTCAGCGCGCACAAAAACCGCCCCTTCGGACGGTTCTTGTACGCAACGGCTTCATGACGCGGGCTGATATCCCCCGATACGAACGCCGGTATAGTAATGGGTCAGGATTTCGCGGTAATCGGAACCGTTAAGGGCCATCTGATTGGCCCCGTACTGACTCAGGCCCACGCCGTGGCCGTAGCCGGTGACGTAAAACGAGACTTTGCCGTTGGCCATCTCCCACGTAAAACAGGCCGAGCGCAGGCCCAGCGCCGAACGTACCCGGCTTCCCTGTGTCTTAATGCCGCCCACATACAGAGTAATCACGCTCCCGGCGCTGTCGCGTTCAACGTTGGAGAGCCAGTCGTACGGGTCGCCGGAGAGATTCGCTTTCGGGAAGGCGTTCCGTAGTTTGTCCTGAAACTCGGAAATCGTAAAGTCCACGTGGCTGTAATAGTTGGGGATGGTGTCGGCGTTTTCGGGGGAAGACACGGGTTGCAGATAGGGCTTGTCACCGGACCAGACATCGCCGGATGTGCGGGTCAGGCCCGCGGAGGAGGCGTGAAACACGGCTAAGATGGGTTCGCCGTCATAGAGCATGGTTTCCCCGTTGGTGTCAATGACGGCCGAACGGAGTTTCCGTTCCTCATCTTCCGGGAGGTAGCCCCACTTCTTACGCGCGGCCGCCGCGCTGAGGTAAGCCTGACAGCAAGCCGGACTGTTGCAAATATCGGCCTTGTCGCCGTGCTTGCTTCCGGAGTGCAACATATAGCGGGTATAAGTACGGGCCGCAACGGCTTGCGCCTTGAGCGCTTCCAGCTCAAAGTAACCGGGCATTTCCCCGCGCAGGACGCAGACCAGATACTCTTGCATGGACATCACCGACACTTCCCCGCTCTTCTTGTCAAGGACTTTTAACATACAGTCCTCGTCCAACTGTCCGGTAAACGGTTCGGGTTCCGGGGCAGGCTCCGGCACGGCTTCGGCTTCCGGTTCGGCTTCCGGGATGGTGTCCGCCTCTGTGGCGACGGAGAGGGCTTCGGGGGTCCCGGTGAGCATATCGGAGACCGTCCGGGCATTATTGGAGCGGGTGTCGCTGGTGAGGAGAAAGGGCATGAGGAAGAGTGCCAAAACCAGCGCGGCGGACGCGGTGAAAATGGTACGGAGCGTTTTCGGGGTAGCGTAACGTTCCCGATGGACACGGCGGCGTCTGCGGTACGTACGCGCGGACGATGGCTCGCGTATGGACGGCGTATCGACCGCGGAAGGCGCGGACGATGGCTCGACCGCGGAAGGCGGCGCGGACAACGGTTCGCCCCCGGGACCCGCGGACGGCGTATCGTCCCCGGGACGCGCGGCGCGGCGGCGCGGCGGATTGGCTGGCACAGTCCGCACACGCTCGCGCTGTGACGGAATCTGCTTCGGATAGTCTTTCATGGAACCCCTCCTTGACCGGCGGGCCGGACGTGTTGTCTTCAGTCTATGCGTCCGGCGCGTCGAACAGGCCCGACCGGTACCCTTATTTTACCACAGTTTTCGCCGCCGCGCAACTAAGGATTTCAGGCCGCTTCTTTCTTTTGCCGCCGTCCGCGGATCCGGAAGCGGTTTTTCCGTAAAAATCCGAAAAAGGGGCTACCCAAAGAGTGAAAAATATGCTATGATGACAGACACTGCCGCAATTACGGCAGAGAGGAGGAGCCATCATGAGCAAGCGCCGTCCCACGGTGATACTGTTCTTTCTGTCCGTGATTCTGTTCGCGCTGACGGCTTGCGCGAACGGCCCCAGTTTCACGCTCAATCCGCAGGAGCTTTACGCGCTTCCCAAACTTCCCGTCAAGTACACGGAACTGAACGCGTTGCTGACAGAAATCCTCAATGGCGGCGCGGAGTACGCCGCGCCTACGTCCGGCTCAAACATCCAGTCGGTACAGCTTATCGACCTCAACGGGGACGGCCGGGAAGAGGCCGTAGCCTTCTTCCGGAATCCCACGGACGAAAAGCCGTTGAAAATCTTTATTTTCAGCGCGCAAGACGACAGTTACCGTCTCGCGTCCCGAATCGAAGGCTCCGGTACGGCCATCTACAGTATCAACTACGTGGACATGAACGGGGACGGACAAATGGAAATTGCCGTGGGCTGGAAGGCCGCCGCGGAACTTCAGGTACTGGAAATTTACACCAGCGAACAGGAAGAAACGCGTCCCCTTGTCCGTACGGATTACGTCAAGTACCTGACGTTCGACCTCAATGAGGACGGCAAACAGGAATTGCTCGTTCTCCGCGCCGGGGAAAACGGGGACGGCGTGGCCGATTACTACAACTGGCAGGATGACGGCGCGCTTGCCAGCCGTTCCTATGTCCGTATCTCCTCCACCATGGCGGAACTCAGTCAACAGGGACGCGTCCGCGCCGGAAGCCTGAGCAACGGGGAACCGGCCATTTTTGTAAGCGGCGTCACCGACCAGAGCATGGCCGTTACGGACATCCTGACTTTGCGCGGCGGCGAAATCGCCAACGTTGTCATTGACCAGACGACCGGCGTCTCCGGGGAAATCAGTCCCTTTTGCTCCCTCTACCCCGTGGACTTCAACAATGACGGGATTACGGAAGTCCCCCGCTCCATTCCCCTTCCCACCGGACCCGCCGGCGAAACCGCCTACCGCCTCATTGACTGGCGGCAGTTCGACCGCGCCGGAGAATCGACTTCCGTCCTCTGTACTTACCATAACCCGGACGACGGCTGGTATCTGCGCGTTCCCGCCTCATCTCTTGACCGCTTCTATGCCGTCCGCGCCATTTCCCCCGGAGAGGCTTCCGTCACCTTCTGCCTGCGGGAGAACGAACAGCCGTTTCTTCGTATCTCCGCGCTGAGCGGTTCGGGGCGGGATATGCGCGCCATACGGGGCAACCGCTTCATCATCGGGCGGCGTACCGAGACCATCTACACCGCCGAGCTTCCCAACCCCGACATCGAACAGGATTTGACCATGACGGAAGAAGAGCTTCGTTCGGCTTTCAGCCTCATTGTCCGCGAGGACTGGCTTATTTCCGATAACTGACGCTGACCCGTCCAACGGGCCGCAACGCACAAGAGAGGACAGGGGATTATGAGAAAAGTTCTGGTATTGGAAGATGAATCCAGCATCCGCAGTTTCATTGTGATCAACTTCCGGCGCGCCGGCTATGACGTCATAGAGGCCGAAACCGGGGAAGACGCTCTCGAACGCCTCAAAGAACATCCCGACACAAGGGTTGCCCTGCTGGACATCATGTTACCCGGCATTGACGGCTTTGAGGTCTGCCGCCGTATCCGCGCCACCAATGCCCGTATCGGCATTATCATGCTGACCGCCCGGTCTCAGGAAATGGACAAAGTAACCGGACTCATGACCGGCGCCGATGATTACGTCACCAAGCCCTTTTCCCCGGCGGAGCTGACCGCCCGCGTGGACGCCCTCTACCGGCGTTCCGGCGGGGAGGACCTCGCCCACTCCGGGGAAATCCGGCAGGACCCCTTCCTTATGAACACCCGGAACCGTACGCTCGAAAAAAACGGAGAGCGTATCAAACTCACACAGGTGGAATATTCCATTATGCGCTTTTTCATGGAGAATCCCGGAAAGGCCCTGTCAAGGGAAGAAATTCTGGACCGCGTCTGGGGACAGGATTACTTCGGGGACCTGAAAATTGTCGATGTGAACATCCGCCGCCTCCGCCTCAAAATCGAGGACAATGTGCAGGCGCCTAATTACATTACCACCGTCTGGGGATATGGATACAAATGGGGATTTTAAATCGTTTGAAAAACAACGCGGAAGGCCTGTCCATCCCGCACCTGACCGGACTTCGGCGGCGGTGGATTACCAACACGGTCGCGCCCGTATGCGTCATTCTCATGACGACCGTCATACTGGTTTCCGCCGGGATTTCCTCCTATTACTTCGGCTCCATGCAGAAGGGGTTGGAATCCCGCGCGCAGGCGATCGCGAATTCCTTCAACGAATACTTCATGGGCAGCGGCTTCAACAGCTACTATCAGAAGGCCGTACAATCCACCGAACGTTTTGAGGACAAGGACCGCGTGGAGTTGCAGTTCATCAACAGCCGGGGGCGTATTGTCGTCTCCACGTCCGGCCTGACGGCGGGCACCACCCCCGGCACGGACGATATCAGCCGCGCCCTGTCCGATAACCGTATGACCGCCTTTCAGGGTCCGGACCCCGAAACCGGCGAAAAAATCATGGCCGTTTCCCATCCGCTGGTCTACAACGGACGCGTACAGGGCGTCATGCGGGTGGTCACGTCTCTGCGGCAGGTGGACCGGCAGGTCGTTATGACGGTGCTTGCCATTACGCTGGCCGTTGCGGCCTGTATGGGCATTGTCCTTGCCAGCAATCTGGTATTCATCAACAACGTGGTCGAACCCGTGGCGGAAGTCACCGGCGCGGCCAGACGGATTTCCGATGGCGGCTACGGCTACCGGATCGACAAGACCTACACCGATGAGTTAGGGGACCTTGTGGAGAGTATCAACAATATGTCCCTGAAAATCGGGCAGAATGAGAAAATGAAAACCGAGTTCATTTCCTCCGTCTCCCACGAACTGCGCACCCCCCTGACGGCTATCAACGGCTGGGGCGAAACCATCTTAGAGGACCCCACCGGCGACCCCATGCAAATGCGGCGCGGGATACGCATTATCCTGAACGAGACGCGCCGCCTGTCGAATATGGTCGAGGAGCTGTTAGAGTTCTCCAAGATGGAGGACGGACGCTTTACGCTCCACATTGAGCAGATGGACCTACAGGCCGAGTTAGAGGACGCGATTTTTACCTACCGGGAACTGTTCAAGCAGGAGGGAATCACGCTGGAATATCAGGTTGCAGACGAGGAGGACGTGTTTCCGCCGATTTCCGGCGACCCCGAACGGCTGAAACAGGTCTTTTGCAACGTTCTGGACAACGGCGCGAAACACGGCGGCGCGGGAAAGCGTATCAGCGTTTCACTGGACCGCTCCAACGGCTTCCAGACAATCCAAGTCCGGGACTACGGCCCCGGCATTCCGGAGGCGGAACTGCCGTTCATCAAACAGAAGTTCTACAAAGGTTCGTCCAAGGCGCGCGGAAGCGGGATCGGGCTGGCGGTCAGCGATGAGATCATCAAACTGCACGGCGGGACGTTCGCCATTGGCAACGCCCCCGGCGGCGGCGCGGTCGTGACGATCAGTCTGCCGGAGAGCGGGAAATAAAACATTTGTTTGACTTTTTTGCGGGACAGTGCTATACTGTCTGACAGGAGGTACTATGGAGCAAAAACAGGCCTGCGCCTTCCGGACCAGTATCGGCGGACAGGCGCTCATTGAGGGAATCTTAATGCGCGGACCCGATAAACAGGCCATTGTCGTCCGGAATCAGAACGGCGAACTGGTCGAAAAAGTCGAGCCGCTGAAACTCGTCAAGGACCGTTACCCGCTTCTGGGACTGCCGCTTATCCGCGGTACGGTCAATTTCCTGTCGGCCATGGTACAGGGCGTACGCGCCCTGATGTACTCCGCCGAGTTCTACCCGGACGAGGACAACGCCGAGCCGTCAAAATTCGACAAGTGGCTCGAAGCCCACATACCAAGCAAGAAGTTGGAGGAAGCGGTCATTGTGCTGGCCGTACTGCTGGGAATTGGTATGAGCGTGTTTCTGTTTCTCATGCTCCCCACGCTCCTGACCGGCGCGTTGCTCCACTTCTTCCCGGGCTTCCCGCTCTGGGGACGGAACGTGCTGGAAGGATTGCTCAAAATCGCAATTTTTCTTGTCTACCTGATTTTCTGTTCCCGCCAGAAGGACATTTACCGGGTGTTCCAGTACCACGGCGCCGAACACAAGACCATCTTCTGTTACGAGGCCGGACTGCCGCTGACGGTCGAAAACGTGCGCGCACAGCCCCGCCATCATCCGCGTTGCGGGACCAGTTTTCTGTTTGTCGTGATTTTCGTCTCGATTCTCGTATCCAGCGTGGTGTTCGGAATCTGGCCCATGACCAACCCATGGACCCGGACTTTGGTCCACCTGATTCTGCTTCCGCTGGTGGTCGGCATTACCTACGAGTTCAACCGCTGGGTCGGCCGGAACGTACAGGAAAGCCGCCTTGCCCAAATCCTGACCGCCCCCGGCCTCTGGATGCAGAACTTTACCACCAACGAACCGGACGATACCATGATTGCCTGCGCGATTCGTTCTTTAGAACTGGTCATTCCCGAGGAGAAGGGGAAAGACGAATGGTAAGAGAAATCGAGGATAACAATGGCAACAACTTACAGCGGTCTGTATCTGGAAATCCGCCGGAACTTAAAAGCCGCCGGTTCGATTGCCTCCGACCTTGCGGCGCGGGAACTGGTCTGTTCCGGCTCCGGCAAGAGTAAGGAAGCACTCTTCCGTGACGGCAGTCTGTACGTGCCCATGGACGTGGAATCGCGTGTCCGGGCGCTGGTCCGGCGGCACCTTGACGGGGAACCCGTGGCGTATATCATTGGCGAATGGGAGTTTTACGGCCTGACGCTGTCCGTCTCCCCCAGCGTGCTGATACCCCGTCCCGATACCGAGACCCTTGTCGAAAAAACGGTCGAGTACCTGCGCGCACAGGAGCCTTGCCGCGTACTGGACCTGTGCGCCGGGTGCGGGTGCGTGGGGCTGGCCGTGGCGTCACAGGTCCCGGAGGTCAAGGTCGTTCTGGGCGATGTCTCCGAAGCCGCCTTGAAACTGTGCAGCCGGAACATCTGGAGCAATTCTTTCAGCGGACGCGTGGTGCCCGTGCAAATGGACGCCCTGCGCGCCCCCGACCGGCGAATTGGCGTGTTCCAGTGTATCACGTGCAATCCGCCCTACATAGCCAGCGGGCAAATCGCGGAATTAGACGCCTCTGTCCGTGACTATGAGCCGCGTCTGGCCCTTGACGGCGGACCCGATGGACTGGCCTTCTACCGCTCCATTGCCGCCCGGTGGCGAAACGCGCTCTACCCCGGCGGACGTATTTTTTTTGAGGTCGGCATAGACCAGTCTTTGCCCGTGGGGCAGATTTTACGCGAAAACGGTTTTGGGGAAGTGGAAAGCAGTGAGGACCGAAACGGCGTCCGCCGGGTCGTTACCGCTGTACGATACCCCGATATCTGATGACAGGAGGAAACCCAAATGGCAAGAGAAAAGGCCGTGATACCGGTCCCGGCTCCCGCCGCCGACAAAAAAAAAGCCCTGACGACCGCCATTTCACAGATTGAGAAGGCTTACGGCCGCGGCTCCATTATGCGCTTCGGAGACCGTCCCGCGCCGACTGTCGGCGTGATTCCGACCGGCTCTCTGGCGCTGGACGTGGCCCTTGGAATTGGCGGCCTCCCCCGCGGACGCGTGGTCGAGATTTACGGCCCGGAATCGTCCGGGAAAACTACGCTGGCCTTGCACGTTGTCGCCGAGGCGCAGAAGCGCGGCGGAGAGGCGGCGTTTATTGACGCCGAACACGCCCTTGACCCCTATTACGCCCAAGCGCTGGGCGTCAAAATTGACGACCTGCTCATTTCCCAGCCCGATACCGGCGAACAGGCGTTGGAAATCACGGAGGCGCTCGTACGCTCCGGCGCGGTGGATGTGGTGGTCGTGGACTCCGTGGCCGCGCTCGTGCCGCGCAGTGAGATTGAAGGCGAAATGGGCGACAGCTTCGTTGGCCTGCACGCCCGCCTGATGAGTCAGGCCTTGCGCAAACTGACCGGCGCAATCGGCAAAACGGAGACCATCGTCATTTTTATCAACCAGTTGCGGGAGAAAGTCGGCGTTATGTACGGCAACCCGGAAGTGACCACCGGCGGAAGGGCGTTAAAGTTCTATTCCTCCGTCCGGATTGACGTCCGGCGTATTGAGACCATCAAGAACGGAACCGAAATGATCGGCAACCGGACCCGCGCCAAGATTGTCAAGAACAAACTCGCGCCGCCGTTCCGCGAAGCCGAGTTCGACATCATTTACGGACAGGGGATCGTACACGAGGGGGAACTGGTCGATTTGGCCGTCAAACTGGACCTCATGCAGAAGTCCGGCTCGTGGTTCTCCATGGGAGAGCGCCGGATCGGACAGGGCCGCGATGCCGCCAAACGCTATTTACAGGACAACCCCGAAATCGCCGCGCAATTAGAAGAGGATATCCGGCGGAATCTGGACAAACTCTCCCCGCAGTCCGGCGCGCCCCGGACCCCGGCCCCGTCCGCCCCGGACACGCCCCCCGCCCGTCCCGTGAACATCACCGCGGACGACTTCCAAGACGAGGACTGACCCATGAGAATTGACCGTATCGAACCTTCCGGCCATAAAAAAGGACGCGTTCTGCTGTTTCTGGACGGCGGAACCTGCCTGAAAGTCACGGAAGAAGAGTTGCTGGAATTTGGCCTCCGCGCCGGGGACGAACTCGACCCGGAAACTTTACGGCGTCTACAGGAAGCGGCCGGACTGTCGAACATCCGCGCGAAGGCGGCGGAAATGATCGCGAAACGTCCGCTGTCCCGGAACGCGCTAATCCGGAAGCTCTCCGAAAAGGGCGCGTTACCGGAGGAGGCGGAGAACGCCGCCGACTGGCTGACGTCCATCGGCGCGTTGAACGACACGGAGTACGCCGCGACACTGGCGCGGGAGTGTGCCGCGAAAGGATACGGCCCCGCGCGGATTCGCGCCAAACTCTATGAAAAGGGCGTGCCGAAAGAACTCTGGGACGCGGCAATGTCGGATTTGCCGGACAATGCCGCGCAAATGGACGCGTACCTGTCCCGCAAGCTCGCGGGCGGCATGCCCGACCGGGACACGAAACGGCGTCTGACGGCGTCCCTGTTGCGGCGGGGCTTTTCGTGGGACGATATCCGCGCCGCGTGGAGCCGGATCGGGGAAGATGTGGAGGAATAATGCCTTATAAAGTATCGTTTATTTCTCTGGGCTGCGCCAAGAATCAGGTCAACTGTGAGCAGATGATGGCGTGTGTCGCCAACGCGGGGCATACGATACAGGCGGAGCCGGAAGGCGCGGACGTGGTCGTTGTGAATACGTGCGGCTTTCTGGCCTCCGCCTGTGAGGAAGCGATTGACGCCATTCTGGAAATGGCCGAATTGAAACGCGCCGGACTGCTCCGGAAAATTCTGGTCACCGGCTGCATGGCCCAGCGCTATCAGGGGGACGTACTGCGCGAACTGCCCGAGGTTGACGGCCTTTTGGGCACGGGCAGTTATGACCGGATCGCGGACGCTGTCGCGGAAGTCATGTCCAAGCGCACGAAACCCTGTCACATGGGCGACATCCACACCGCGAACCAGAGCGGGGAGCGGATTCTGTCCACGCCCCCGTGGTACGCGTGGTTACGGATTGCGGAAGGGTGTGACAATCGCTGCGCCTACTGCGTGATACCGTCCATCCGGGGCCGCTACCGGAGCCGCCCCATGCCGGAACTCCTGCGGGAAGCCGCGGAACTGTCGGACGTTGGCGTAAAGGAACTGATCGTGATCGCGCAAGATATCACGCGTTACGGTACCGACTTAAACGGAAAGCGTCAGCTTGCCGAACTGCTCCGCCGACTGTCCGCGCTGGACTTCCATTGGATTCGTCTGCACTACCTCTACCCAAGCGACATCACGGACGAACTCATTGACACTATCGCCGAGTCCCCGAACATCGTGCCCTATCTCGACATCCCGATACAGCACTGTAACGACCACATTCTGAAGTCCATGCGCCGCCGCGACACCAAAGCCAGCCTGACGGCCATACTCCGCAAACTGCGCGAACGTATCCCCGGACTGGTACTCCGTACGAGTATCATTACCGGACTGCCCGGGGAGGATGAGGCGGCGTTTGAGGAACTCTGTGACTTTCTCCGGGAACAGAAAATTGAACGCGCGGGCGTGTTTCCGTTCTCGCCGGAGGACGGGACCCCCGCCGCGGAAATGCCCCGTCCGGACCCGGAGGAAGCGAAACGCCGCGCCGAACTGGCCGTAGACGTACAGTCCGATATCATTGACGCCTATAATGAATCGCTTTTAGGGTCCGTGCGGGAAGTCCTCTGCGAAGGCTTTGACGCCCAAGCCCAGCGGCATTTCGGGCGGAGTTACGCCGAGTCGCCGGACATTGACGGGCGGATCTGGTTCGCTTCGGACCGTGACATCCCGCCCGGCGCCTTTGTCACGGTCCGCCTCACGGATACCATGGACGGCGAACTGTGCGGTGAAGAAGAAAGGACCCTGTCATGAATCTGCCCAATAAACTGACCCTGCTTCGGATTGGTCTGATCCCGCTTTTCATGCTCATTCTGTACTGGGATTTCCCCGGCGCGCGGTACGCGGCCCTGTTCGTGTTCATTGTGGCCAGTCTGACCGATATGCTGGACGGAAAAATAGCCCGTAAATACAACCTTATCACCGATTTCGGCAAGTTCGCCGACCCGCTGGCCGATAAAATGCTGGTGACGGCCGCCATGCTGTGGTTTGTCGAATGCGGACAAATGCCCGCGTGGGTCCTGTTAATCGTGATTTGCCGGGAGTTCGCCGTCAGCGGCCTGCGGATGGTGGCGGCGGAACAGGGGCGCGTGATTGCGGCGGGATGGTCCGGGAAAGTCAAGACCGCCGCAACCATGGTATGCGTTGTGCTGATGTTCCTGCCGATTCCGGCGTTTTTGAATACGCTGTGCGTGGGCGTCATTGCCCTGACTACGCTGTATTCCGGCGTGGAATACTTTCTCAAAAACGCGGACGCGTTGTCGGATATGTGACAGACCCGCTCCCGGGTCCGGTTCGGACGCGGGAGCGGGCGTACGCTCTATGACGCGTTATTTCTGGAGGGACTTTACCCATTCGCCGTAACGGGCGTTATTCGCGGCGGCTTCGGCGGCGTCCTTGCCCTGCGCCAGTACATAGACCTTGATCTTCGGTTCCGTGCCGGACGGACGCACGATAACGGACGTGCCATCGGCCATTTCAAAGCGCAGAACGTTGGAACCGCTCAGTTCCATGGCATCGACTTTTCCGGTAGTCGTGTCGATCGCGGTCCCGTCCTTGTAGTCCTTGCGGGTGACAATCTTGACGCCGGAGAGTTCCGCGGGCGGCTCTTCGCGGAGCTTGCGCATCAGTTCGGCCATGTCCTTGAGGCCGTCCAGACCCGGCATGACCAGATTATAGGTATGCTCGGAGAAATAGCCGTACTTGGCGTACAGTTCGTCCATGGCATCGGCAAGGGTCTTTCCCTGCGTGGCGTAGTAGGCGGCCATTTCGGCGACCAGCATGGCCGCGCCCACGGAGTCCTTGTCGCGGCAGTAACTGCCGACCATGTAGCCGTTACTCTCTTCAAAGGACATAATCACGTTGCCTTCGCCGGTCTTTTCGAGTTTGTCCTTCTTCTCGGCAAGGAACTTGAAGCCGGTGAAGGTGTCAAAGCACTGCAAGCCGTTGACTTCGCAGACCTTGCGGGCCATTTCCGTGGAAACGAGGCTCTTTAACGCGGTGGGATTCTTGGGCATAATCCCGGCGCGGTTTTTCGCGCCGATGATGTAGTCCAGCAGTAACACGCCGATCTGGTTGCCCGACAGAACTTTGAAATCACCGGCGGACGTACGGACCATAAGGCCCAGACGGTCGGCGTCCGGGTCGGACCCGATGATGAAGTCGGCGCCAACTTTCTTCGCCAGCTCAATGGCAAGGGCGAACCCTTCGGGGTTTTCGGGGTTGGGGGACTTGACGGTCGGGAAATTGCCGTCAATGACCATCTGCTGAGGCTCGCAGTACAGATTCTTAATGCCCAGACGGTACAGGGCTTCGGGAATCAGCTTGTGACCGGTGCCGTGGAAGGGCGTAAAGACGACTTTGAACGTGTCGGCCACTTTCCGGACGCTCTCATAGTCGTTGACCTGCTCCATGACGTTGGCAAGGAATTTCTCGTCCGTTTCCACGCCCAGACGCTCGATCAGCCCCGCGCGCACGGCGTCATAGTAGGGCATGGTCTTAATGTCATTAAAGATGTCGATTTCCTCAAGGCGTTTGGAAATCGCGTCCGCGTGTTTGGGGGGAAGCTGCGCGCCGTCCTGCCAGTAGACCTTGTAGCCGTTGTACTCCTTGGGGTTGTGGCTCGCGGTGACGTTGATACCGGCCTGACAGTGATACTCCCGGACCGCGAACGACAGCTCGGGCGTGGGACGCAGAGACTCGAACAGGCGTACGTGAATTCCGTTGGCGGCGCACACTTCCGCGGCCGCTACCGCGAATTCCCACGAGTTGTTACGGCAGTCCATGCAGATGGCCACGCCGCGCCGTTTGCCCTCTTCGCCTTCGGCACAGATGATGTCGGCAAAGCCCTGCGTAGCCCAGCGGACAACGTGCGTGTTCATCTGGTGCAGACCCGTGCACATGGTTCCGCGCAGTCCGGCGGTGCCGAATTCGAGTGGTCCGTAGAAACGGGACTCAATTTCTTTCGGGTCGTTGCGGATTGCTTCCAGTTCCGCGCGTTCTTCCGCCGACAGCGCCGGACTGGCCAGCCATTTCTCGTACTCCTTCATGAAATCCATTTGCGAATTCCTCCATATATATGAATTTTGCCGGGGTTCAGACACGGATAAACTTGGTATCGGACGCGGGCACGCCAGACGCGTCGGAGATGTAACGCTCCGCCTTCATGCGCAAATCGTACTTTTCACGGAGGGCGGCAATGGTGTTCATCATGGGCGTGGCATGGTGCGCGTCAAGGGCCATCTGGTCGACCCACGCGTCAATTAACAGGACGGTTTCGGGGTCATCCATGGGGAAGAAGTAGGCGTAACGTTCGTTTCCGGGTTCGGCGCGGATGGCGGCGGCGGTTCCGGAACGCTCCATTTCCTCCGCGAATTTGCGGGCGTTTCCATCGCTTCCCGTGTAGTAGAGGTTCATAACAATGCTCATGAGGTTCTTCCTTTCGCGCAGATTATTTATGATACCGTCCGCCGGCCTGAATCTGACAGGCGCGGTAGAGCTGTTCCAGAAGCATGACGCGCGCCAGATGGTGCGGGAAGGTCATGGGCGACATGGACAGGCGTAAAGCGGCCGCGTCCTTGACGGACGGGTGCAGGCCGTGGGAGCCGCCAATGACAAACACCGGCGACATACTCCGGTTCGACAGCCCCGAGAGCAGTTCCGAAAACTGTTCGCTGGAATATAACGCGCCCTCAATGCACAACGCCACGATGAAGGCGTTGGCCGGGAGCTGTTTCCGGACAGACAGGGCTTCCTTTTCCAGCGCGGCGCGGATTTCCCCCGCGGAAGGGCGTTCCGGCAGACGGCTTTCGGGCAGTTCCACAATGTCCGTCTTGCAATAGCGGGAGAGGCGCTTTACGTACTCCGCCGCCGCGTCCACGTAAAACGGTTCCCGGAGGCGTCCCACACAAAGCAGCGTCAGTCTTTGCACTTATCCGACCATGGCCGCCGGTACGCTGTTGGTCTCCTCCACGGCGCGGATACTCGCGCCCAGCATACGCAGTTTTCCGATGATGTCCTCATAACCGCGCTCAATGTACTGGACGCCGGTAATCTCGCTGGCCCCGTGGGCGGCAAGCGCCGCAATGACCATGGCCGCCCCGGCGCGCAAGTCGTACGCCTTCACAGGCGCGCCCATCAGGTGGTCCACGCCCTCCACAACGGCGGTCTTGTCCTCAACCTGAATCGAAGCGCCCATGCGCCTTAACTCGTCCACGTAGCGGTATCTGCTGTTCCAGACGCCTTCCGTGACCAGAGAAGTCCCCTTCGCGAGGGTCAGGACGGTGGTAATCTGCGGCTGCATATCCGTGGGGAAGCCGGGATAGGGAAGCGTCTTGACGTTTGTCTTCCGGAGTTCATCCGTACGGCGGACCAGAAGCGTGTCCTCATGTTCTTCCACGTCCACGCCCATTTCCTGTAACTTGGCGGTAATACAGTCCATATGTTTGGGGATAATGTTCTTGATGAGGAGCTGTCCGCCCGTAGCGGCGACCGCCGCCATATAGGTTCCGGCCTCAATCTGGTCGGGGATAATCGCGTAAGTTCCGCCGTGGAGACGCGACACGCCTTCAATTTTAATGGTATCCGTGCCCGCGCCCCGGATGTTCGCGCCCATGGAGTTCAGGAAATTGGCGAGGTCCACAATATGCGGCTCCCGGGCGGCGTTTTCAATGACGGTCGTCCCCTCCGCGGTGACGGCGGCCATCATGACGTTCATGGTCGTTCCCACGGAGACTACGTCCAGATAAATGCTTGTACCCTTCAGGCGGCGTTCCACGGCCTTTGCGAAGATAAAGCCGCCGCGCATGGTAACTTCCGCGCCCAGCGCCGTAAAGCCCTTGACGTGCTGGTCAATGGGGCGCACGCCGCCGAACCAGCACCCGCCGGGCATGGCCACTTCCGCCTCACCGAAGCGGGCCAGAAGCGCGCCGATGAGGTAGTAGGAGGCCCGGATTTTCTGACAGAGGTCATAGTTGGTTTTCGCGGAACGGACGCGGGTACAGTCGATTTCCACCGTGTGGCGGTTAATGGACCGGACGGAGGCGCCCAGTTCTTCCAGAATCCGCAACAACAGGGTGACATCAGAAATCTGCGGAACGTTCTCAATCCGGCAGACGCCGTTGACCATCAGGGCCGCGGGGATGATCGCGACCGCCGCGTTTTTCGCGCCGCTGATTTCAACCTCTCCGAACAAGGGCTTTCCGCCCTCCACAATGTATTTCGTCAAAGTCCTGACCCTCTTTTCATACTAATCTTTTTCTGCCTTTCCGAACCGGCGTACGGCTCAGGTCCTTTTGTGCCGACCACGGGAACGGAGCGGTTCCGGGTCTCCCACAGGGCAGTTTGCCCAGCCGCCGGAAGTTGATACCCCGTTTTCGGAGGCATTCTGTCCCAGCGGCGGACTTGCCGCTGTAAAATAAAGGGACAGAGTGTAACACTGTCAAGCATACCACAAGCAAACGGAAATTGCAAATCTTTCCGAAAGATTTTTTGCGGCGTTCAGGAAAAAATCAGCGCGCCGGTCACGCAGTTGACGTAATAGGGCACGGTGTCGGTCTCCACGCACCAGAGCGGGACGAGCGTCAGGTCCTCTCCGTCCGCGCTCTGGAGGGCGTAGCAGAGGGAAACCCGGCGGATTTCCGTTGAAACCACGCGGTTTTCCCGCCGTTTGGCCTGAAAGATGGCAAGCGCGCCCATGGCGGTCAAGTCGGGCGTTTCGCCGGTGGCGCCGGTCTGCGGAATCAGGGTCCCGAAGGCTTCCCGGAGCGTGTCGCCCTCAAAGGAGAAGCACACGCCGCAGTTGTACACGCTCAAGGCCCCATAGCGGGCGGTCAAGAGAATTTCGCCATCGCTGTCATAAAAGCTGTCGGGATCGGGCGGGGCGTAGGACCAGTTCCGGCAAAATTCCCGGCAAAACGCCTTGGGGTCCGTGCGGATAGACAGGCCGGTTGCCGTAAAACTACCGTCCGCGTGGAAGCGAACCACGCTTTTCCCGGCCCTGTAACGCTGTACGCTGCCTTGCTGGGTATGTTCCGCGCCGTCCCCGAGGAAGAAGGCGGCGGCGCGGGCCTGTTCGGCGCTGTCGGGCGAGAGCAGGACAATGGGCGGAGGAGCGCCGCGCGGGATGGTATCCGGGGAAACGTTGACGCCGTCCGCCGCGAAGAGTTCCAGAAGGCGTTGTTCGGCGCGGTAGGCGGCGGCTTGGGCCGAGACGCGCCGGCGCGCCAGATACAGGCCCAGAAAGCCGTTGAGGATTGCGAGAATGATAATCATGATACGCTTGAGCTGATGTCGTTCCATAAAAAACCCCGTTATTCGGACCGGACCCGCGAAGCGGCGAACCAGCGCGCGTTCAGTCTGGAGCCGCCCGTGTCCTGATAGCCTAAACACAGTTCCGCCCCGGCGTAAAGTCCGGCGATACCGGACGCCTGTTCCAGCGGGAGTAAGAGAGAATCCGTATTGGTAGCCGTGTAGCGGCGTGGGCGGAGTTCCAGAGAGACAATTTTCCGGCGTTCGAGCGTCACCACGGCGGCGGCCCCGCCGTCCAGATGAAACACCGGGATACCGTTCAGGGCGTAGCCGAAGCGTAAAACCGCGCCGTCGCCCTGACGCCGGACTTCCAGCGGGCAAACCGGCGTACAGCCTTGGGGAATCAGAATTCTGTTGAGCAGGGCGGCGCATTCCCGGACGGCCTCGTAACCTGTGGGGACGTCCGCGGCGCTTTCAATCGTCAGGTCCCCGCGCTCTCCGCTCTGGTAGTAAATGTTCCCGTTGGTCCGGATCCGGACGCTCCGCCCGCCCTCCATAATGACTTCCGTCCCGTTGGCTTCCGTATAGCGGGACTTGGTCAGGGGATTGAACCGGAACGCGCTCAGAAGCTGTCCGGTGTCGGGCAGTCCCACGGCGGAGGCGTACACCGGAAGGGACGGAAGGGTCTCCGGCAGAAGGGACAGGGGCGAAATCTTCTGGTACAGGCTTTCGGTGTCGTAGAGGTCCAGCGCGAAGGCGCCGTTGCCCAGTTCGCAACGGCTGACAAGCTCCTCTAATTCCCGGCGGGACACGGCCGTTGGACGGCGGACGTATTCCCCGCCGCCGTCCCAGAGGTACAGGTTGATGACGTTCTTCTCCCGCGCCAGCGCCATGGAGCGTACGGAACGCTCGTCCGCGGCGGACGTGTCCATCAGGCCGGCCAGCAGGGACAGCGGAAGCGGCGTAAGGAAATCGCAGTAAAGCGAAGTCCCGCACACGGCCAGCAGAAACGCGTCCTGTGAAGTCTCCTGAAAGTCTCCGGATTCGCCCAGCGCGTCCCCGAAGAGCAGACGCGCCGAACGGAAGGCACGGTCCCCGGCGCTCATGTCAACGCGGACGTAACGCCCGTAGACGCCGCCGTACACGCCCGTGGCGGCGAAGCGTACCGGCACGGAGAGGGCGTACGGCAACGCCTCTTCCTGTTCCGAAACGGACGGCTCCGACACCGCCTGAAAGTTACGGCTCATCATCTCCCAGCCCAGATGAAACAGTTCCGTCCGGGAAAAAAGGAACACCGCCATGACGGAAAGCATAGCAATGCTGAGATTCTGCCGAAAATCGAGACTTGCGCGCGCGTGTTCCGTCATGACGCCGCCTCCCTTCCCGCGCGTTTCTGCGTGACCGGAAGCGTAAGACGAATCGTGGTACCGGGTCCGTCATGGGGCGGGAGCGTGAGCGTGCCCCGGTGCCGCTGTACGATTTCCCACGCGATGGACAATCCCAGTCCCGTACCGCCCGATTCCCGGGAGCGGGCTTTGTCCACGCGGTAGAAGCGTTCAAAGATTCGTCCGCGCGACTCCTCCGGAATGCCGATTCCATCATCCCAGACGTCCATCCAGACTTGTTGCGCATCGTCCGTGACCCCGGCCGTCACGCGAATGTGTCCGCCGTCCGGGGTATATTTGATTGCGTTGCCGATAATGTTCATCATGACCTGTTCCAGCCGGTTGCGGTCCCCCTCCACCCACGGCAGTTCCCCTTCCGGGTAGAAGGAAAGTTCGTGTCCGCGGGCGCGCGCGTTCAGGGCGTTGGCCCGGACCACGCTTTCAATGGCTTCCCCGAAGGAAAAACGCGTAAAGGCAAGTTCCGTATTTCCGGCGTCCAGACGCGAGAGGATCAACAGGTCCTGTACGATATGCGTCATACGGTCCGTTTCGTTGATGATGATGTCAAGGAAGCCGTTGGACATGTCGGGGGGAATGGAGCCTTCCGCGTCCCGGAGCGTCTCGGCGTAACTGCGGACGTTCGTCAGGGGCGTGCGCAACTCGTGGGAGACGTTGGCGACAAACTCCTTACGCCGTTCCTCGTTGCGGTGCCGTTCCGTCACATCGTGCAGAACCGCTAACACGCCGCCCAATTCCTGATGGGAAAAGGGCGCTAATAAGAGTTCTAACGTCCGTTCGCCGACCATCATTTCCCCCTCCGCGTGGCGCGGACGCTTTAACGCCAGCACGTCCCCGAACGCGAACAGGCCTCCAAAGAGTTCATCGTACCGACTGCCGGTCTCCACTTTGCGTTGTAACATATTCGTGGCGGCGGGGTTGCAGTGAATGACGGCCCCGTTCATGTCGAAGGCGACCACGCCATCGGTCATGTACAGAAAGAGGGTGTCGAGCTTGTCGCGCTCGTTCTCCATTGCGGCAAGGGTGGTATGAAGTACGCCGGCCATTTCGTTAAAGGTCCCGGTCAGAATGCCGATTTCGTCCGTGGACTCCACCGGGAGCGCCTTTCCGAATTTCCCGGCCGCGACTTCCTCGGCCCCGGCGGTCAGTTTTTCCAGCGGCCCGACCATGGTTTTGGCGAGCAGGAAACTTAACAACGCCGTAATCAGCAGGCCCAGTATCAGGGATTGCAGGATGATATGGAACAACTGCCGGTTGAGGCCGGAAAGCGTCTCCTGATTGTCCAGAATGTAGATGATGTACGACTGCTCCTCCGAGAGAATCGGAATGGCGGCGTCCAGATATTCGGCGTTGAGATAGCTTTCGTCCCCGACAACGGACGCGTCCCCGCGCGCCACGGCGGCCCGCGCGGTCAACAGATTCAGGCTCTGTTCCATGGGCAAGGCCTCCGCGCTGGCCGATCCGGCCAGCCACGCGCCGGTATCGCCGTCCAGCACGAAATAATTCCGGCTGTGATAGTCAATGCCCAGCGGGCCGGCGTTCGCGTCCAGCATTTCCCGCAGGTTTTCCGCGCCGTTGTCGGTTCCGGCGGCGTTGCGCAGGTCCGCCACGAACTCCCGTTGATCGAGTCCGAACACGCTGTTGAGCTGCCGGTAAAAACTGTTCGTGTAAAAGCCGCTCACGCCGGTGGTCAGGAAGGTGCCCACAATGGTCATCTGGGAGCCAATGAGCATCAGCATAATCATGGTCAGCTTCATGTGCAAACTTCGGAACATGAACCATCACCCGTCACTGTAAAGGATTTCGAGGCGCCTCAACAGGCGTCACGTCTCGGGCGCGGCGGAGAAGTAGTAGCCCATGCCGCGGCGGGTACGGATGTACACGGGGCTGGCCGGATTTTCTTCGATTTTCTCCCGCAGACGCCGGACGGTTACGTCTACCGTCCGCACGTCATCGCCCACGTAGCCGTAATTCCAGACCTGTTCCATGAGGTCCACGCGGGAGTAGACCCGGTTCGGATTCGCGGCCAGAAACGTCAACAGGTCGTACTCCCGCTGTGTCAGGTCGATCGGGCGTCCGGCGCGGAACACCATGTGACTTTCGGCATTGATGGAAAGATTTCCGGAGAGGGGCGCGGCCCCCGTGACGTTCTCCACGGCCGGGGACAGGACCGTTGTCCGGCGGATATTGGCCCCCACCCGCGCGATCAGTTCCCGCATGGAAAAGGGTTTGGTAATATAGTCATCGGCGCCGATTTCCAGTCCCCGGACCTTGTCGGTCTCCTCTTCGCGGGCCGTCAGGATAATGACGGGAACGTTGTTGCCCTCATCCCGGAGCGCCTTACAGACGTCAAAGCCGTTCATCTTGGGTAACATCACGTCCAGCAGGATTAAGTCAGGGTTGCCGCTCCGGGCCTTTGACAGTCCGTCCGCGCCATCGTAGGCTTCGACCGTGTCATATCCGGAACGCTGTAAATTAAAGCGCAGGATGTCCACAATGTTTTTTTCGTCTTCCACAATCAAGATCGTCTTTTTAACGTCCATGCGATTCTCCCAGTTGTAATTTCGCCTTCAGCACGGCGACCACCGTTTTGGCGTCCTCGATTTCCCCATCCAGACAGCGGCGGACCATCTCCTCAAACGGAATCCGGGCAACGTTGAGAAACTCGTTGTGATCCAGATGTTGTTCCCCCAGACGCAGACCGCGCGCCAGATACAGGTAGAGGCGTTCCGAGTAACAGCCCGGGGATGGGAGAATCCGGCCCAGCGGCAGGAACGTATCGGGGACCGCGCCGGTCTCCTCTTTGAGTTCGCGGAGGGCGGCGGCGGCGGGGTCCTCTCCGGGGTCGAGTTTCCCGGCCGGGAGTTCCAGCAGGGTCCGGCCGAAGGTGTAACGGTACTGCGTGACGACCAGCACGTTGTCGTTTTCGTCCAGCGCGAGGATCGCCGCGCCGCCTCCGTGCTCAATGACTTCCCGTGTGGAGGTCTCCCCGTTTGGCAGACGCACCTTGTCCACGTGTACGGAGAAGATACGGCCTTTAAAAACGTCTTTACGTTCCAGTGTGGTTTCCGTCAGGTCCATGGCTTTGAAAGCTCCTTTCACAGTTTCACCGGCAGTATATCACAAGATGGGGGATTTGCAAAGGGAAAGTCGAATATTTGGAAAAAATTGCACAGGGCGGGCGGAGCGTGACCGTGAAAAAGCCCTCCCCCGCAACGCGGTGGAAGGCGATTTTTCTGTTTCCGGTTACGCGGCGGGAGCGCCGGACCCCGGCAGGTCCAGCGCGAACAACGCCGCCGCGCCGCCCGTGTGCACAAAGACAATGCTGCCGTCTCCCGGAAAGGCTCCGGCCTTGAGCAGTTCCAGCATACCGGCCCACGCCTTGCCGGTGTAGACCGGGTCCAGCAGAATCCCTTCGAGCCGGGCCAGCTCCTCAATATAGGGCGTGTCGGCGGGATTTGGGACGGCGTAACCGTCCCCGATACGCGAGACAACGCGGAAGTCGCCCTCCGTGCGGACAAGGGACGCGTCCAGCAGGGCGGCGGTGTCCTCCGCCAACTGCGGCACGATATCTTCAAAGGAATCGGGATAGACGGAAACGCCCGTGACGCGCGCGCCGGGAAGGTAGCATTTCGCGCCCAAGAGCAGACCCGCCGCCGTGCCCCCGGTGCCGACCGCGCAGACCATGTGGCCCACGCTGTCGCACTGCGCCGCGATCTCCTCCGCGCACGCCACACAGCCCACGGTACCCAGCGGCGTGGAACCGCCTACCGGTATCGCGCAGCATTTATGCCCTTGCGCGGAAAGCTCTTCGTCCAAGGCAAGCATTTGGTCATAGATATAGGAATACTGGTCGGTATCCATAAAGCGGATTTCGGCCCCGTAAAGGCGATCAAGCGTCAGGTTTCCGCGCGGCTCCGTGATACCGCGCTTCTTGAGAAAGAGCACACAGCGCATACCCAGCCGCGCCGCGCAGACGGCGGTCAACATGGCGTGGTTTGACTGCGCGCTCCCCGTGGTAAAGACCGTGTCACAGCCGCCGTTCTGCGCCTCCGCTAACAGATATTCGAGTTTCCGTACCTTGCTTCCGCCCAGCGCCACGCCGCACAGGTCGTCCCGTTTGATCCAGATATCCCGCCCGTAACGGGCGCTGACGCCCTCCAGCGGGTAACAGGGCGTGGGAAACAGGCCCAGAGAGAGTTTCGGAAGGTCCTGTGGATTCTTCATGCTTCGCCCCTCAATGCCGCGATACGGCCCGGAATGTCCTCGGCCCCGAACACTGCGCTTCCCGCGACCAGTACGTTGGCCCCCGCCTCGATACACGTCCGGCAGGTATCCGGCGCAACGCCGCCGTCTACTTCCAGTTCGCATTCCGGCTTCCGCTCGTCAATCCACGCGCGGATTTGCGCCACCTTGGGCATCATGTCGGCCATGAACTTCTGTCCGCCGAAACCGGGTTCCACGGTCATGACAAGAATGATGTCCGATTCAAGCAGAAACGGCAAGACCGCTTCGGCGGGGGTTTTGGGCTTGACCACGACCCCGGCCCGTTTGCCTTTGGCGTGGATTCTGGCAAGGGCGTCATGTGTGTTCTCCTCGGCATCGGCCTCCACATGGACCGTCACAATCGCCGCGCCGCCATCGCAGAAGCGTTCCACGTACCGGACGGGCCGTTCGACCATGAGATGGACGTCCAGCGGCAGGGAAGTCGCCTTCCGGATTCCGTTCAGGACCGGGAAGCCCAGCGAGAGATTCGGCACAAACAGTCCGTCCATAATGTCCACGTGGAGATAGTCCGCGGAGGCCGCGGGGCGGAGCGATTCCGTGAGATTGGAAAAATCCGCTGAGAGCACGGACGGAGCGATTTTAATCATAATAGAAGGACCTCTTTCCTGAAAAATAGTACATGAAGCGACTTCCGGATTTTGGAAACTTTCTGTCCGTCCGGCCTCTGCATTGGCGCAAGTTTATCAAAATCCGCTGTCAAAAGCAAGTATTTTCTCAGCGAAAGGGAACAAAATTTTGAACTGTTGTCATATTGCACAATTTCCCTTACAAATTTTCTGAAAGTTACCCAAAGGCCGGACCCTTGCGCATTTTCCGCGCATTGGTTATAATAAAATACGATATTGTCTGTTTGGAAGCCGTTCCGGTTTGCAGGCGGCACAGGAGAGGAGACGATAAATTGAAACTGGATTTGTTGACGGTGGGAGAGGTGCTCATTGACCTGACCCAAACGGGCGTAGACAGCAGAGGCGTCCGGCTGCTGGCGGCCAACCCCGGCGGCGCGCCGGCCAACGCGGCAGTCGCCGCCGCGCGTCTGGGCGCGAGCGCGGCCTTTGCCGGGTGCGTGGGAAACGATTCCTTCGGCGCGGGACTGATTCAAACGTTGAAAGACAATCATGTGGACGTGTCCGCCGTGGCCATGGACCCGGTCGTGCCGACCACGCTGGCGGTCGTGACGGTGGACGAGACCGGCGAACGCAGTTTTACGTTCTACCGCGGCCCGGGCGCGGACCTGTGCCTGACGCGTGAACAAATTCCCGATTCCCTGTTGTCGAACGCGAAAATCGTGCACTTCGGAAGCGTCAGCCTGACGGCCGACCCGTCCCGGACCGCCACCCTGACCGCCGCCCGGGACGCCAAAAAGTTCGGCGCCCTGATTACCTATGACCCCAACTACCGCGCGGCCCTGTGGCCCAAAAACGAGGACGCCGGCGCGCGTATGCGGGAACCGCTGTCCATGGTGGACGTGTTGAAAATCAGCGATGAGGAAATGGCGCTCATGTCGGGCAAGGACACGCCGGAAGCGGCCGCGGAAGTCCTGACCGGACAGGGAATTCAACTCGTGCTGGTTACGCTCGGCGGCGCGGGCGTCTACTACCGTCTGGAAAACGGCGGACAGCCCCTGACGGGTACCGTCCCCGGCTTTGCCGTCAAGATTGCCGACACCAACGGCGCGGGCGACACGTTCTTTGGCGCGGCGCTCCGGTGTCTGGCCAAGCGCGGCGACCCCCTTGCCGGACTGACGCGGGAGGAATTGGAACGCATACTCCGCTTTGCCAACAAAGCCGCGTCCCTGACCGTCAGCCGTCCCGGCGCGCTGCCCGCCATGCCTTGGCTCAAAGAACTGGAAGAGGAGGACGTGTTGCCATGACCAGAGAGGACCAGATTTTTTACGACCGCCTTTGGGCCAAGTACGATGAACTCAGATGGCTTTACATGGAGCTGTACGGAAACGAGGCCGCCTTTGACTACTTCCGTACCATGCTTTATAAAGCCTACCGCGCCAGAAGTACCGACTTACGCCTGATGGACGAGGCCCGCGAGGCGCACCCGGAATGGTACCGGGAACGCGATATGCTCGGTATGCTGATGTACGTACAGTGCTTCGGAAAGACGCTGAAAGGCGTACAGCAACACCTTGACTATCTGGAAGAGAGCGGCATTAACTACATTCACTATATGCCCCTGTTGCAAAGTCCGAAAGGCCGCAGCGACGGCGGCTACGCGGTCGCCGACTTCCGCGCCGTGGAGCCGGAACTGGGCACCATGGAGGAACTGGCCGAACTCAACGCCGACTGTCACCGGCGCGGTATCTCCGTGTGTCTCGACTTCGTGATGAACCACACCAGCGAGGACCACGAATGGGCCGTGCGCGCCCGCGCCGGGGACCCCGAATATCAGAGACGGTACTTCTTCTATGACAACTGGGACATTCCCAACGAGTTTGAAAAGACGGTCCCGCAAGTGTTCCCGCAGACCGCCCCGGGAAACTTCAGTTGGTGCCCGGAGGCCGGAAAAGTCGTCATGACCACGTTCTGGCCCTATCAGTGGGACCTCAACTACTCAAACCCCGTGGTGTTCAACGAAATGACGGACAATATGCTCTACCTGTGTAATCAGGGCGTTGACATCATCCGTCTGGACGCCACGCCGTATATCTGGAAAGAACTGTATACCAGTTGCCGGAATCTGCCCAAGGTGCACACGCTCGTGCGTATGATGCGCCTTGCCTGTGAGATTGTTTGCCCCGGTACGCTGCTTCTGGGCGAAATCGTCATGGAGCCGTCAAAGGTGGTCCCGTACTTCGGGACGGTCGAAAAGCCCGAGTGTCATATGCTCTATAACGTCACGACTATGGCCAGCACGTGGCATACGGTCGCCACGTCCGATGTCCGCCTGCTCCGGCACCAGATGGAAACCGTCTTTGCGTTGCCCAAACAGTACACCTTCCTGAATTACCTTCGCTGTCACGATGATATCGGCTGGGGCCTTGATTACCCGTTCCTCAAGCCCTTCGGCGTGGACGAGGTCTCCCACAAGAAATACCTCAACGACTGGTTCACCGGCAAGTACCCCGGGAGCCTCTCCCGCGGCGAACTTTACAATGACGACCCGCGTCTGGGCGATGCGCGTATGTGCGGCACGACCGCGTCCCTGTGCGGCGCGGAAGGCGCCGAGGAGACCGGCGACAAGGCCGCGCTGGAACTCGCCCTCCGCCTTGACGAAACCCTTCACGCGTTCCTGTTGACACAGAGCGGCATTCCCGTTCTTTACAGCGGCGATGAAATCGCGCAGTTGAACGACAACAATTACCACAACGACCCCCTGAAAGTGGAGGACAGCCGTTACATTCACCGCGGCGACTTCTCGTGGGATGACGCCAAGAACCGCCACGACCCCGCCACCCGGCAGGGACGGATCTATACCTTCCTTCGCAAAATTGAGGAACTCCGCGCCGAGCATACCGTATTCGACCCGGACGCGGACGTCTGGACCATGGAGCCGCTCAACGACCACGTCCTTGCCATTGGACGCTACTACCGGAAAGAGAAGCTCTTGGCCCTGTTCAACTTCTCCCCGATTGAGCAGTCCGCGTGGCTGAACGAGCCGGAAGCCTATACCGACCTTCTGACCGGAAAGCCCCGTTCGGACTTGAAAGTGGACCTTCCCGGATACGGCTTCGCGTGGCTCTTCAGCAAACTTAACTGAATTCCGGACGCTGTCCGCCCCGCACATGGGGCGGGCGGTTTCTGTCCGCGGAAGCCAATGTTTCGGGACCCTGACCGTACGCCGGGCCGCGTGCGAGGCGCGCGGAGTTGACGCATTGCACAAGGTTTTCCGCGCTCCGTTAGACGCTTTGCACAAGGGAGCGTTGCAATGTTTATGAATTTTGCGGCTTTACAAAAAGGTAAAAAAAGATTACAATATGTAATGTTTTCACGGCCCGGAATTTGTCCGCCGGACGGTTCCGCCGTAATTACCTTAGTGAGAAGAAAGGGAGAGTGAGCATGGCACTGGACTATCGGAAATGCGCGGAAGAAATCTTTAGCCATCTCGGCGGCAAAGAGAACGTTGTAAGCGCCGCGCACTGCGCAACCCGTCTGCGTCTTGTCATTGCGGACAACAGCAAGATGGACATGAAGGCTCTGGAAGATGTGGAAGGCGTCAAGGGCGTCTTTTCCAATGCCGGACAGCTTCAGCTCATCATCGGCACCGGTACCGTCAACAAGGTCTATGACGAATTCCTTGCCATTACCGGCCTGACCGCCGCGAGCAAGGAAGAGGTCAAAGCCGCCGCCGCCGCCCAGCAACCCCTCCCCAAACGTATGGTCAAAGCGTTGGGTGACGTGTTTGTACCCATTCTTCCGGCTATCGTGGCTTCCGGCCTGATGATGGGCCTTGTGGAAGCGCTCGGAAAAATTCCCGGCCTCGGATTCGCCGAAACCGACTGGTACGGCTTCCTTGACATGGTCGCCAACACCGCTTTCGCGTACCTGCCCGTAATCGTTGCCGTGTCCGCCGCGCGCGTGTTCGGCGGGAACATCTTCCTCGGCGCGGTCGTGGGCCTGCTCATGATTCACTCCGCCCTGACCAACGGCTGGAACGCCGCCAACGGGTATGACGTCTGGTACCTCTTCGGACACATCAAGATTACCGATTCCTACACCCTCGGCCAGATTAACCAGTTGGGTTATCAGGGCCACGTCATTCCGGTGGTCATTTCCATCTGGTTCATGTGCCAGTGGGAAAAGTGGCTGCACAAGCACGTCCCCGAAATGATTGACCTGTTCGTCACTCCCCTGTGCACCGTGTTTGTCACCGCCCTGCTGACCTTCATGGTCATCGGACCCATCTTCTCCGGTCTGGAAACCATCGTGCTGAATCTGGCCGAAACGATTGTCGCGAATCCCATCGGCGCCATGATTATGGGCGCTGTGTATCCGGCGACTGTCGTTATGGGCCTGCACCATATGTACAATGTCATTGAGGCCGGTATGCTCTCGTCCACAGGCTTGAACACGTGGATGCCGATAGCCTCCGCCGCGAACTTCGCGCAGTTCGGCGCCTGCCTTGCGGTCGGCCTCAAAGCGATGAACAACAAAACGAAAGTCATTGCGATTCCGTCCTCCGCTTCCGCCGCGCTGGGCATTACAGAGCCGGCCATCTTCGGCGTCAATATGCGCTTCTTCAAACCGTTCGTGTGCGGCATGGTCGGCGGCGCGGTCGGCGCCATCTTCGGCGCGATTACCGGTTTGGGCGCCACCGCTTACGGCGTCACCGGCATTCCCGGCTACCTGACCATTAACAATCCCGTGGTCTACACCATCCTGCTGGCCGTCTCCGGCGGTATCGCCTTTGTCGGCACGTGGTTCGTATGGACCGAGGAGGCCCCCGCGCCAAAGGTTTCCGCGTCCGACATTCCCGCGCAACCCGCCCAGCCCCAGCAACCCGTCATTACCTGTGAGGCCGGAACGGTGCTCGCGCCCGTCCCCGGAAAAGTGATTGCCCATACGGAAATTCCTGACCCCACTTTCGCGGCGGGCGTACTGGGCACCGGCGTCGGCGTGTGGCCCGATGAGGGCGTTGTACGCGCTCCCTATGACGGCACCATCTCCTCTGTCGCCGAAACTCAGCACGCGGTCGGCATCACCGGACCCGGGGACATGGAAGTGCTCATTCATATCGGCGTGGACACGGTCGCCATGAACGGCGATGGCTTCCAAGCGCTGGTCAAAGAGGGCGATGAGGTCAAGGCCGGTCAGCCGCTGGTCAAGTTCGACCGCGCGAAAATCAAGGCCGCCAACCATCCTGACGTGGTCGTTACCCTGTTGACCAACAGCGATGATTACAATTCCGTGGCGTATCCCGGAGTGGTGAACGCCTGAAAACAGCCCCGACGGAGATGATCGCCTGTCCGTGTCACGCGGACGCGTCCGGACAGGCTTTCGGGGCTTACGCTTCGTTTGAGAGCGGGAATCCCGCGCCCGCTTCCAAATAATAGTTATTCATGTAGTAAGGAGAGTTCAAAATGAAAGAGTTCAAGTGTGTCATTCAGGACGAATTGGGAATCCACGCCCGCCCCGCCGGAATGCTGGCCAAGGAAGCCAAGGCTCTGGGCGACACCGTTGTGAGCGTCACCAAGGGCGACAAGACCGTGAAGGCCTCCCAGCTCATGAAGCTGATGGGTCTGGGCGTCAAGAAGGGCGATGAGGTTACGGTCAGCGTTGACGGCGGCGATGAGGATGCCGCGCTGGACGCTATGAAGGCGTTCTTCAAGAACAACTTCGCCGCTGATATCTGATAAGCCGTCCCCCGGCAACGGGGAACATAATCCGCAACGGGAGAGCCTACGCCGCTGGTCTGGCGGGCGCTCCCGTTCGCCGTCCCGCGCGGGCGGCGCAGTGAAACGATGATAACAGGAGGAAGCGCTATGGTTCTGATTCAAGGCAAAGGCGTCTCCAAGGGAGTCGTCAGGGGTCCGCTCTATTTCTTCCAGCGTCCGAACAACGAAATCGTAAAGCTGAAGGTCACGGACCTTGACGCCGAAAAGGCGCGCGTTGTGGAGGCGCGGGAGAAATCGTCCAACCAGCTTTACGCGCTGGCGGACAAGTGCCGGGAAGAGGCCGGAGAAGAAAGCGCGGTTCTGTTCGAGACCCACGCCATGTTCTGTGACGATGACGACTATGTGGAAGCGATCGAAACCATGCTCAATGACGAGTCCTGCAACGCCGAGTACGCCGTCAAGGAAGCCGGAGAGCAGTTCGCCGCCATGTTCGCCGCCATGGACGATGCCTATATGAGAGCGCGTTCCGCGGACGTCAAGGACGTTACGCAGCGCATTCTCAACAACCTGATGGGCGTTGCCGAGGGCGGCATTGACTCCGAGGAGCCGGTCATTCTCTGTTCCGATGACCTTGCCCCCTCCGAGACGCTCCAGCTTGACAAGAGTAAGATTCTGGGCTTTGCCCTGACCGCCGGATCCAGCAACGGCCATACCGCCATTCTGGCCCGTACCATGGGCATTCCCGCCATCTGCGGACTGGGCGCCGACCTCAAGGAGACGCTCCAAAACCGTATGGCCTACCTTGACGGCGAGACCGGCCAAGTGGTCCTTGACCCCGACAACCTGACCATTCAGGTGTTCAAGGACAAGATGGAGAAACAAAAGAAGTTCAAGGAACTCATGGCCGCCATGAAGGGACAGGAGGACGTCACCCTTGACGGGCGTCACATCAACGTCTACTGCAACATTGGCAACCCGGACGACGTGACCGCCGTCAAGAACAATGACGGACAGGGAATCGGCCTGTTCCGTTCCGAGTTCCTGTATCTGGCCGAGAACGATTACCCCTCCGAGGAGAAGCAGTTCCAAGCCTACAAGAAGGTCGCCGCCGCCATGGACGGCAAACGCGTCATTATTCGTACGCTGGATATCGGCGCCGACAAACAGGTTGAGTATTTCCACCTCAAGAAAGAAGAAAACCCCGCCATGGGCGTACGCGCGATCCGTATCTGCCTCAACAACCCGGACGTGTTCCGTACTCAGCTTCGCGCCCTCTACCGCGCTTCCGCCTACGGCAAAGTCGCCATCATGTTCCCCATGATTACGTCCGTATGGGAAGTCAAGGAGTGCAGACGCGCTTGTGAAAAGGTCATGGCCGAACTCAAAGAAGAGGGGATTCCGTTCAATGAGGAGACCGAAATCGGTATCATGATTGAAACGCCGTCCTCCATCTTCGTGGCCCCCGAACTGGCCGAACTGGTCGACTTCTTCTCCGTGGGCACCAACGACCTGACCCAGTACACGCTGGCCTGTGACCGTCAGGCCAATGACTTGGGCAAGTTCTTCGACCCGCACCATCCGGCCGTCCTGCGCGCGCTGAAAATGGCCGCGGACGCCGCCCATGAAAAGGGCAAGTGGATTGGCATTTGTGGCGAACTGGGCGCGGACCTTTCCCTCCTGCCCACGTTCCTTGCCATTGGTATTGACGAGCTGAGCGTTTCCCCGTCCTCCGTCCTGCCCCTGCGCGCCGAGATTCGCAAGAGCATTGCCAAGACCTGCACGCTGGACGCGCTGAAGTGCTGATTGCGCGTAACAAAGCAACGTCCCCGCCGTCACGGCGGGGGCCTTTTTCTTACAAATTGTTACAAATTGTAAGAAATATCCATGTTTTTGACACGATTTGCAACCAAATTCACGCTTAATATTTTCAGAATACCGCTTGACGCTCCGTCCGCTTACTGGTAGAATACACACAGACTTTACCGCGGCGGAGGCCGCGTCACCAAAGAGCGGCAAGGGGGAACACCTGTATGAATTTATGGGAGCGCTTTCTGAATATGAGCCGGAAACCGCGCGGAATCCTCGGAACCCTGATGTTGAACCGTATGAACGGCGGCAGACACGCGAAACTGGCGGACTGGTCCATGGGCATCTATCAGGGCAACCCGGCGGAGATTCTGGACGTGGGCTGCGGCGGCGGACGGAACCTGTCCGCGTTCCTGCGCCGTTACCCGGAAGCGCACGCAACGGGCGTGGATTACGCGCCGCTGTCGGTGAAAAAGACCAAGTCGAAAAACCGCGCGGCGATTTCGGCCGGACGCTGTCAGGTCGTGGAAGGCAACGCGATGAGCCTGCCGTTGCCGGACGACACCTTTGACCTTGTGACGGCAATCGAAACCGTGTACTTTTGGACCACCATTGAGGACGGATTCCGGGAAGTGTACCGCGTGCTCCGCCCGGGCGGAACGTTTATGATTGTCAACGAGCTGGACGGCCGCAACGGAAACGGCGAACAGTACGAGAAAATCATAAAGCGTATGCGTACATATACCGGAGAGGATTTGGAAGCGGCGTTAAAATTCGCGGGATTTCCGCGTGTGCGCGTCATTCACCATAACAATATGCTCTGGATGTGCGTCATGGCCGGGAAAATCTGAACAATGACAGGGGCGGTCCGGTCCGGACGCCCCTGTTTTTCATTTCAGGAAGCCGTTGATAATTTTTTCTTCGGCCTCCGCTTCGGTCATGCCCAGCGTCAGAAGTTTGACAATCTGCTCCCCGGCGATTTTGCCAATGGCGGCCTCGTGGACCAGCGCGGCGTCAAGGTCGTTGGCCTCCAAAGACGGGATTGCCAGAATCCGGCCTTGATCCATGATGATGGAGTCACATTCCGTGTGTCCGGAACAGGGCGCGTTGCCCACGACTTTCGCGTCAAAGGTCTGATAGGACTTGTCCCGCGCCACGGAACGCGATACCACGTCCGCGCTCGACCCGGCCCCGTTCAGATTCACCACGTACTTGCTGTACGCGTTCTGCTCCCCGTGCGTCATCAGGCGTTCCCGGACAATCAGCTTGGCCCCCGCGGACAGGTCCGCGTTGGTCGTGCGGTTGGTGTCGTCCACGCCCTTGATCTGCACCATTTCCATTTCCACAAAGCTGTTTTCTTCCTGATACACTTCCGTGACCGGGTTCAGAATCCGTTTCCCGCTCCCCGTGCCGGAACCGTAGTGCTTTTCCACGTACTTCACGCGCGAGTTCTTCCCGACATAGAAGCGGTGAATGCCGTCATGCTGGGAGTCCTGATTTCCGCAGTTGTCGATACCGCACCCGGCGACAATCAGAATGTCGCAGTTGTCGCCGATGTGGAAGTCATTGTAGACCACTTCCTTGAGGCCGCTTTCCGTCATGACCACCGGAATGTGAACGCTTTCGTTCCGGGTGCCGGGACGGATTTCGATATCAAGTCCGCTCCCGTGCTCTTTTGGCGTGATGATGATGTTGGCGGAGGAACGGCGTCCCGCCGATTTTCCGTCCGCGCGGATATTGTACGCTCCTTCCGGAACGTCGTGCAGGTCGGCGACTTCCAGCAGAAGCCGCTTTTTGATTTCGTCCATGCTCAGCATATCGAACCGTTCCCCCCCTCTACTTTCCGGCACCCGGGCACGGCGGAAGTCGTGCCAATCAGTTCCGACAACATCTCTTCTTTGTTTCCGCTCTGCTCCAAGTGTCCGTTGGAGAGCACCATAATTTCGTCCGCGATGTTCAGAATCCGTTCCTGATGGGAGATAATGAGGAAGGAACTGTTCGGAATCGACCGGCGCATTTCGTCAAAGGTCTGGATCAGGTTCTGGAAGCTCCAAAGGTCAATCCCCGCTTCCGGCTCGTCAAAGATGGACAGCGCCGCCCCCCGCGCCAGTACGGTGGCAATCTCAATGCGCTTGAGTTCCCCGCCGGAGAGGCTGTTGTTGACTTCCCGGTTGATATAGTCTTTCGCGCACAGGCCCACGGCGGCCAGATAGTCACAGGCTTCCGCGACCGAGAGCGTATTTTTCCCCGTGGCGAAGCGGATCAAGTCCAGTACCTGAATCCCCTTGAAACGTACCGGCTGTTGGAAGGCGTAACTGATACCCAGCCGCGCGCGCTCCGTGATGGACAGGGCGGTAATATCCTGTCCGTTGAACAGGATTTTCCCGGAAATCGGCTGTTCGATACCGGCGATGAGTTTGGCGAGCGTAGACTTTCCGCCGCCGTTCGGGCCGGTCAGGACGACCAGTTTGTCGTCCGGAATCGTGAGACTGATTCCGCGCAGAATTTCCTTGTTGTGCTTGTCCTCCGTGACGGAAAAGGACAGGTTTTGTAATTCGAGCATTGCCACTCCCCCGCAAACAGATTCCGCCCGTCCAGCGGAAGGCGGAACATTTTCCATGTATGGGGCATTGTACCATACGGAATGCCGTCCCGCAAGCGGTATTTTGTCAAATCGGCGCAAATCTGTGCGCGGCGGCATTGTATAAACCTACTAAAATACAGGTTAAATCAAGAAAAATTTTGCTTGACAAGGACCGGCGGGTATGTTATGATTCCGATTCGCGAACGGTTCGCAAATTTAGAACAGGGGGCGTAGACATTGTCCAAGTACGTGACCCGGCAAAGAAAAGCGTTGTTGTCGTATCTGCGCGTGAGGCCGGACGAACTGTTTACGGCGCAGGAAATCGCCGAAGCGCTGAAAGCGGAATCCATCAGCCTGAGCGCGGTTTACCGGAACCTGTCGGACCTCGAATTAGAGGGACAGGTACGCCGGAGCACACGCGGCGGGGAACGGGAAATCCGTTACCAGTTCATGGCGGCGGAAAGCTGCCGGGGCTGTCTGCACCTGTGCTGTACGGAATGCGGACGCACGTTCCATATGAGCGGCAACGGGGCCGCCGCGCTGGCGGACGCGGTGTCGAAATCGGACCATTTCACGCTGGACTGTGCGGAAACGGTACTGTACGGCCAGTGCGCGGCGTGCCGGGAACGGCGGGAAGGGAGCGAAACGTGAAAAAGAAACTACTGTGCGTATGCCTCTGTCTGTGCGTACTGACGGCGTGCGGCGCGCCGTCCGCGGGGCCGGGAAAGCCGCGGATCGTGGCCACAATTTTCCCTCTCTATGACTGGACACGTCAGGTCTTAGGCCCGCGCGCCGATACGGTCGACTTGACCCTGCTTCTGGACAACGGGACCGATATGCACAGCTACCAGCCAACCGTGGATGACATGGTCCGGATTTCCAACGCGGACCTGTTGATCTATGTCGGCGGGGAGTCGGACCAATGGATAGCGGACGCGTTGGAAGAGGCGTCCAATTCCGGCATACGCGCCCTGAACCTGATGGAAATACTCGGGGACGCCCTGCGGGAAGAGACCCTTCTTCCGGGCATGGAGCCGGAGGCCGTAGAGGAAACGGCGTATGACGAACATATCTGGCTGTCCCCGCGAAACGCGGCGACCTGTTGTCAGGCCATCGCGGACGCGCTGGAGGACATGGACATTGTCGGCCGGGACGAATCCGGCGCGGACGGGTACCGTGACCAACTGCTGGAACTGCATGACCGGTATCTGAACGCCGTACGGGCCGCGCCGCTGGACACGGTGCTGTTCGCGGACCGCTTCCCGTTCCGCTACCTCGCGGACGATTACGGCTTGCGCGTTTACGCGGCCTTTCAGGGCTGTTCCGCCGAAACGGAAGCCAGTTTTGACACTATCGCGTTTCTGGCCGCGAAGTTAGACGAACTCGCCCTTCCCGCCGTGCTGACCACGGAGAGCGCGGACGGCAAACTTGCGCAAACCATTGTCCGCACGTCCCAACGTCCCGACACGCCCGTGTGGTCTATGGACTCCATGCAGTCCGGGACCGCCCCCGGCGCGGACTATCTGTCGGTCATGGAAGGGAATCTGGACGTTCTGCGGCGCGCGCTGGGCGCGTGAGCGTATGGAGGGACGCAATGGCACAACTGACCTGTCAGGATTTGTCGCTCGGTTATGAGGGCCGGGAAATTCTCGGACATCTGTCCTTTTCGGTGCAAGCCGGGGACTACCTCTGCATTGTGGGGGAGAACGGTTCCGGAAAAACAACGCTGATGAAAACCATACTCGGTCTCCATGCCCCCCTGCGCGGACAAATCATCACCGGGGACGGACTTAAACAAAACGAAATCGGCTATCTGCCCCAGCAAACCCCCGTACAGCGGGATTTCCCGGCGTCCGTACGGGAAATCGTACTTTCGGGCTGTCAGGGGCGTTGCGGGCTGAGACCGTTCTACACGCGCGCGGAGAAACGTCTTGCCGCCGACAATATGGAAAAACTCGGCCTGTCGCCGCTGGCCGGCCGTTGCTACCGGGAACTCTCCGGCGGACAGCAGCAGCGCGTTTTACTCGCCCGCGCCCTGTGCGCCACACAGAAACTGTTGCTTTTGGACGAACCCGTGTCCGGGCTTGACCCCAAAGTCACGGCGGAACTCTATCAGCTAATCGCCGATCTGAACGCCCGGGACGGCATTACCGTCATTATGATTTCCCATGACATTTCCGCCGCCCTGCGTTACGCCTCCCATATCCTGCACATCGGGGACCGTGTGTTTTTCGGCGCCCGGGACGAGTACCCGAAAAGCGGCCTTTTCCGTCCAAAAGGAGCCTGAATATGTTCGCCAAACTGCTTCTGTATCTCCAATACCCCTTTGTGCAATACGCGCTGATTGTGGGCACGCTCATTGCGCTTTGTTCGTCCCTCTTGGGCGTCACGCTGGTTCTCAAGCGCTTTTCCTTCATCGGGGACGGCCTGTCTCACGTTGCGTTCGGGGCCATGGCGGCGGCCAGCGTGCTTCGCCTCTCTGACAGTATGGCGCTGGTCCTGCCGGTAACCGTACTCTGCGCCGTCCTGCTCCTGCGCGCCGGACAGAATACGCGGATTCAGGGGGACGCGTCCATAGCGATTCTGTCCGTGGGCGCGCTGGCGATCGGGTATCTGCTCATGCACCTGTACCCCGTTTCCTCGAACGTCTCGGGGGACGTCTGCTCCACACTCTTCGGCTCCACGTCCATTTTAACCCTGACGCGCGGGGAAGTGTGGGCCTGTGTGATACTCTCCGTGCTGTCCATTGCGGCTTTCGCGCTGTTCTATCACAAGATTTTCGCCGTCACCTTTGACGAATCCTTTGCCCGCGCCACGGGTACGGACGCCCGCCTTTATAATCTGGTCATTGCCGTGATGATTGCCGTCATGATTGTGCTGGCCATGAATCTGGTCGGGTCCCTGCTGATTTCGGCGCTCGTCATTTTCCCGGCGCTCTCCGCTATGCGGCTGTTCCGGAGTTTCCGCGCCGTGACGATTTGTTCGGCGTGTCTGTCGGTGTGCTGTACGCTCTGCGGAATGCTGACCGCCGTTGCCGCGTCCACGCCGGTCGGCGCAACGATTGTGGCCGTGGATATGGCCGCCTTCGCGCTCTTCTGCGCGGCCGGCGCGCTCCGGGACGCGTGAAAAACCTTCCGGGAAAAAGGTTGCGCTTTCGGGCGGACCGTGATACAATACGAAAGCGCCGCGTACAGGGCGCGGAGAATGTCACGTTTTATAGAGGTGTGCCATGGAAGAGATCGCACGGAAAAAAATATTCAGCGGCATTCAGCCCAGCGGAGAATTGACCCTCGGCTCGTATATGGGCGCGATCCGCAACTGGAACGCGTTACAGAACGAATATGACTGCGTGTACTGTATTGTGGACCTCCACGCCATTACGGTACGGCAAGACCCCGCACAGTTACGGCGGCGTTGTCTGACACAACTGGCGCAGTATCTGGCCTGCGGGCTTGACCCGGAAAAGTGTGTCCTGTTCGTGCAGAGCCACGTTCCCGAACACGCGGAACTGGCTTGGATTCTGGGTTGTTATACGCAGTTCGGCGAACTCACCCGCATGACGCAGTTCAAGCAGAAGTCACAACAGCACGCCGACAACATCACCGCCGGACTGTTTACGTACCCCGTCCTGATGGCCGCCGACATCCTGCTCTATCAGGCGGACGCCGTGCCCGTGGGCGCCGACCAGAAACAGCACGTGGAACTCTGCCGCGATATCGCCCAACGCTTTAACGGCATTTACGGCAGCGTGTTCACGCTCCCCGAACCGCTGATTCCCAAAATGGGCGCGCGTGTTATGAGCCTCAACAACCCCGCCAATAAAATGAGCAAGTCGGAACCGGAAGGCTGTGTCAACCTGCTTGACAGGCCGGAGGATATCCGCCGGAAGTTCAAACGGGCCGTGACGGACAGTGAAACGTCCGTACGGTACGACCCGGAGACAAAGCCAGGCGTATCGAACCTGTTGACCATTTACTCCGCCGCGTCCGGAAAGAGCGTGGAGGAAGCGGAGGCGGAGTTTTCCGGACAGGGTTACGGCGTGTTCAAAAACGCCGTGGGGGAGGCCGTCATAGAACTGTTGCGGCCCATCCGGGAGGAGTCGGAGCGGCTCCTGTCCGACAAGGCCCATCTGGAACAGCTCTACCGTCAGGGCGCCGAACGGGCGCACAGTCTCGCCGCGCGGACCCTGCGCAAAGTACACCGGAAAATCGGGTTTCCGTCCCGTTAAGGAAAGGCGGCTTCTATGGCTTTCGGTAACACGCTTATCGCCTACGTACTCATCGCGCTTTTAGTGGCAATGGTGGTCAGTTTTCTGATGACGCCCGTGGTACGCTCGTTCGCGTACAAAGTCGGGGCCATTGACGTGCCCCGCGATTCGCGGCGTATGCACAAAGTCCCGACTCCGCGTCTGGGCGGACTGGCGATTTTCAGCGGCTTTATGATCAGTACGCTTCTGTTCATTTCCATGACGCCGGAAATGAAAAGCATTCTTTTGGGCGCGGTCGTCATTGTGGTGCTGGGCGTGATTGATGACAGTATGGCGCTCCCGGCTGTCCTGAAGTTCGTGGTACAGATCGGCGCCGCGCTGATTCCCACGCTCCACGGCGTCACCATCCGGGTCTTTTCCAACCCTAACGTCTTTTCAGATGATCTCTACTGGAATCTGGGCAGTTTGTCCGTACCGCTGACCGTGCTTTGGATTGTCGCCGTGACGAACTCCGTCAACCTCATTGACGGCCTTGACGGACTGGCAAACGGCGTGTCTACGATTTCCGCCACGACCATGTTAGTCATTGCGCTTCTCTTGGGGGAGACGGACGTCAGTCTGGTGCTGGCGGCGTTGGTGGGCGCGTGTATGGGCTTCATGCCCTACAACCTCAACCCCGCGAAAATGTTCATGGGCGATACCGGCGCAACGTTCCTTGGCTATATCCTCGCCACAATGTCCATACAGGGCCTGTTCAAGTATTACGCCGTGATATCGTTCGTGGTGCCGTTCCTGATTCTCGGACTGCCCATTTTCGACACCGCCTTTGCCTTTTTCCGGCGTCTGGCCCACGGACAAAGCCCCATGCGCGCCGACCGCGGACACATCCACCACCGCCTGATTGACATGGGACTCAACCAGAAACAGGCCGTTGCCACGCTGTACGTCATTTCGGCGATACTGGGGTTAAGCGCGGTCGTGCTGACGACCGGCGGCGAACAGCGGGCTATGTTACTTTTCGCGGCGCTCTGTATTGCGGGCGGAATCGCGGCGCGGCTGGTGTTCCCGCAGGAAATCCGGGCGGAACTCAGAAATGAGATCGGCGACTGGCGCGAACATCACAACGCCGACAAGCCGTCCGAGACGCCGAAACTGTCCGTGAACGACAACGCGCGCCTGTCCGGCAAACCGGAAACGTCTCCCGTTGGGACAGGCAAGCGTTCCAAGAAACGGAACCGCGGCAAGCGCAAAAATGGTAAAAAATAACGCTTGATATCCCCATGATTCTGTAGCGTAAACACAACAAATGATTCCCCGTGGAAACGTGACGTCTCCACGGGGTTGTTTTCAGTTCCGCAGACTGTGCAAGGGCGCGGGAATACGTCCGCCGCGCCGGATGAACGCCGCGCTTGACTCACGGTGTACCGGTATCACCGGCGCGGTCCCCATCAGGCCGCCGAACTCTATGGAGTCGCCGACATCCCGTCCGGGCGCCGGGATCAGCCGGACGGCGGTCGTTTTCTGATTTACCATGCCAATGGCGGCCTCATCGGCGATAATGGCGGCAATCGTTTCGGGGGGCGTGTCGCCGGGGACAGCAATCATGTCCAGTCCCACGGAACACACACAGGTCATCGCTTCCAATTTGTCCAGACAGAGCGTCCCGGCGCGCGCGGCGGCAATCATGCCCTCGTCCTCGCTGACCGGTATGAACGCCCCCGACAGTCCGCCCACACTGGAGGAGGCCATCACGCCGCCTTTTTTCACGGCGTCATTCAACAACGCCAGCGCGGCGGTCGTGCCGTGCGTGCCGCAGACTTCCAGCCCCATTTCCTCCAAAATCCGCGCGACACTGTCCCCGACCGCCGGCGTGGGAGCAAGACTGAGGTCCACAATCCCGAACGGCGTATTCAAACGGCGGCTGGCTTCCAACGCCACCAACTGTCCGACACGGGTAATCCGGAAGGCCGTCTTTTTCACGGTTTCGGCGAGTACGTCAAACGGCGCGCCGCGTACGGCCTGAATCGCGTGATGTACCACGCCCGGACCCGATACGCCCACACTGATGACGCTTTCCGCCTCCCCGATGCCGTGGAACGCGCCCGCCATAAAGGGGTTATCCTCCACGGCGTTACAGAACACGACCAGTTTCGCGCAGCCGTAACCGTCACGATCGGCGGTGGCGCGGGCGGTGTCCGTGATGACGCGTCCCATCATGGCCACGGCGTCCATATTGATACCGGAGCGCGTGGAGCCGATGTTCACAGACGCGCAGACGCGTTCCGTAGTGGACAACGCCTCCGGAATGGAACGGATCAGACGCTCATCGGCGCGCGTCATGCCCTTGTGGACCAGCGCCGAGAAGCCGCCGATAAAGTTGACGCCGGTTGTCGTGGCGGCACGGTCAAGGGCGGCGGCGTACGGGGCGTAACGGTCCATATCGCCGGACGCCGCGACCAGCGCCACGGGGGTTACGGAAATACGTTTGTTGACAATGGGAATCCCGAATTCCCGTTCGATTTCCTCCCCGGTAGAGACGAGTTTTTCGGCGCGCCGGGTGATTTTGTCGTAAATCTTCCGGCAGGCGCGTTCCCCGGACGGGTCCGCGCAGTCCAGCAGGGAAATCCCCATAGTAATGGTACGGATATCCAAATGTTGTTGCGCGATCATCTCAATCGTGGAGAGAATGTCCTTCTGATTAAGCACGGAATCCCCTCCTCAAACGCGGTGCATAGCGTCAAAGAGTTCTTCCCGCTGGATGCGGATGGACATTCCAATGGACGCGCCGAGAGATTCCAGCGCGGCCCGGAGTTCCCCAATGGACAGTCTGGCCGCGCTGAGGTCCACGGCCATGACCATGGTAAAAGAACCCTGTAAAATGGTCTGGGAGATGTCCAGAATGTTCACGTTGTTTTCGGCCAGCAGAGTACAGATAGAGGCGATAATGCCGACTTTATCCTGTCCAAGTACGGTAATAATAGCGTGCATAGGCCCTCCTTCGTCAGGTAACGGACGCTTCGAGCGCGGCGGACACGGGGACGCGGTTTTCGTCCAGCAGGAACAGTTTTACGGACGCCGCGCCGGCGCAGGGAATTTGCGCGGTTGTACTGGTCTGTGAGGGTTCCAGCGCCGCCACGGCACAGGGACGCCCGGACGCTTCCCGGACCACACAGAACGCGGTTTTCACGTCCCCGCTCAGGAAGCGGTAGGACACCGACACGCCGTCAGAATATCGTGACGCTTTCAAAAAGGCGTTCTGTTCGGCCATGGTAAAGTCGCTGAAGTCCGTGACCACGAAACTGGCGTACCACTGCTTTCCGACTTTGCGGACCGAAAGGCTTGGAATCGTCTCCACCGTGCCGTCCATGCGGTGATGGAGAATGACAAGGAAACTGGGGTTCATGGTCTCCGGGACGGGTAACGTGATTTTGGCCGGAACCTGTAATTTCGTACCGCTCGGCGTCAGAGAGGCGCCGTTGGTATCGAGCAACTGCATGGAGAAGCGGACGGCGTGAGAGTACAGGCTGGACGGCACTTCATCGGCGTGGGCCGCGCCCAAGTGAAAGACCACCGTCTGTCCCAAGTCCACATTCAGCCCCGCGCCGACCACCTGTATACGCTCTTCCGGGAAGAGTTCGGACATACCGCCGGAGACTACAATCTGCGCGTAATTGCCCGTGATATCCTCCAATTCCACAATAGAGGCCACGGCGCCGGTATTGTTCTGGTCGGCGGACATCAGTTCCACAAGTTTGTACGTGCCGAATTTGCGGACGTTGTTAATGGCAAGCTGAAGGTTTAACTGGTCCGATTTCTCGTCCACGCGGTCCACAATCGTGGCAAGGTCGTCACTTTCGGAAGCAATGTACCGGGCCATACTCAGTTCTGACCACTCGCTGGGTCTGGCTTTGGTGACGTCCCCGCTCAGGGCGCGAATCTGTACGGAATAATAGCCGCTTCCGAAGTCGCTCAGCATTTTTTCGGAAGGCATGAACTCAAAATGTTTCGGGTAAAAGGTCAAAATATTGCCCGCCTCTTTGGGTACTGTGGGATCCTCCTTCTGTGTGTTGCCGCTGTCGCTGTTCCCGGTATCGCTGTTGCCGCTGTCGCCGGTGTCACTGTTTCCTGTGTCGCTGTTTCCTGTGTCGTCATCCTCTCCCGCGGAAACGCTGGCCTGTGCCCCGCCGCTGTCGCCGGTATCACTGTTTCCTGTGTCGCTGTTTCCGCTGTCACTGTTTCCGGTATCGCTGTTGCCGCTGTCGCCGCCGGAGCCGGAAGAGTTGCCGGAATCGGTCTCTTCCTCCTCTTCGTCTTTGGTCAAAGAGGCGGCGTACCACCAACGGGCTTCGTATCCCACGCGGTACGTACTGTCAATATTTCCGTTGGCCTCATCCTCCGCTTCGGTGGGGGGATAGATGAACGTGGCGGCGGCTTTGGTCGTGCCCTTCCAGCGCGGACGGGCCGGACGCGTCAACTGTTCCTCCGGGGCCTCATAGGTCCAAGTGGTGGACTGTACGACTTCGCTTTCGGAATAGTGTATCCCGTCTCCGACTGCGCGGATGGTAAAATAGTAATCGCCGCTGGCGCGGTTATCCCATAAGAAGCGGAAATTGCTGTCCATAGTTCTGTCACCCGTGACAGCCCAGCTTTCCACGCTCTCCAAGAGGACCGGTCCGGCCTCCTCGTCCTGACGGTACAGGTTGATTTGATACTGCTTCTGATTTTCGCTGTCCAAGGACCAGTAGATCATGCCGGGACAGGCGACATATTCCGTTTCAAGTTCATCTGTTAGAATCTTTTCACTGTTCTGTTGCTTGTAAAGGTTCAACAGAAAGTGGTAATCCCGTCCCCATCCGACTTTACTTGGGGGCGTAAGCGGGACAATTTCGTCCTCCGGCTCCTCTTCGCCGTTGCCGGAACTGTCCCCGGTGTCGCCATTTTCGCCGTTGCCGGAACTGTCCCCGGTATCGCCATTTTCGCCGTTGCCGGAACTGTCCCCGGTATCGGAATTTTCGCCGTTGCCGGCGCTTTCCCCCGCGCCGCCCTCATCGGCTAAAAGGCGCACCGGCGCGGCGGGTACGCTTCCCGCTAACATCAGCAGACACAGAAACAGGCAGATAACCCTTTTCACAATGCAGCCCTCCTTTGTCAGTCATTGAAACCGATATGCCGCCTGAAATCCCTCCATAGCTCTTCCACCCACGGCGGAAGCGTGTTGTCGAACGGTTCCTCCTGCGGTTCCGGCTCCGCGGACGGGGACGGCGGCTCCGGAGACCGCCGCGTCCACGGCGTACCGTGAAGCGTACAGCGTCCGGCCGGTACGACCGCCGCCGCGTCCTCCGTGTCGGCCGTGCCGTCAAGCAGAAAGACTTGTGTCTCCGTATGCGGACAGGCTCCGTTGTTGGACAGCATGCCGCTTTCCGTACAGACGCTCGCGCGCGTGTGACACTCGCACGAGCGTTTCGGGGCGGTGCCGGAAAGGAACAGTTCCGTACGGGCCATGTCGCCCTGTACGGTATTGTCACACAGGCCCCGCAAGGCCAGTTGTCCGCACTTCGTGCAAATGGTCTGGTACTCCATGCCGTCCGGGGTCTGGAACATGGCCGTAGGAAGGTCGGCGTGCACGCCCCGCATGACCTCCTGCCAAAGGGCCTGTACCTCGTTCTCACTCTGCGGACTGTTGTCGTCATAGCCGCTCCAGACGCCGCAAACGCAGTAAGGCGAGTACCCCACAAACCATAAGTCGCGCTGTTCGCTGGTGGTACCGGTCTTTCCGGCGAGCGTCTGCCCGGGGAAACTGGCCTTCCGTCCGGTGCCGGACGTGAGGACCTCCTGCATGGCGGACGTCAGAAGAAAGGCGTTCTTCTCGCTGAGCGCGCGGCGGCTGTGCGGGACTTTCCGCAACAGAACTTCTCCGTCCTGATCGAGTACGCGTGTATAGAAGTGGGGTTCCATATAGATTCCGTCATTGGCTATAGCGGCGTACGCGGCGGTAAGTTCCAGATTGGTCACGCCGTGATGGGTACCGCCGAGGGCCAAGGCCTCCACGCGGTCGGCGTCATCCAAATGCGCGAACCCGAACAGTTTCAGGCGTTCCCAGACGGCTTCCAGTCCAACGTCCTGAAAGCACTGCAACGCGACCGTGTTCACGGAATCCGCGATTGCTTCGCGGATGGTGATCCGTCCCCGGTAACGCCCATCGGAATTTTTGACCGTGGTTCCGTCCGTCTGGTACTTCGTGGGGCGGTCGTCATAAACGGAACCCAGCGTAATCGTACCGCGTTCGAGCGCTTCGGCGTACGCGCCCAGCACCTTGAGCGTAGAGCCGGGCTGTCGTACGGACGCGGTGGCGCGGTTCAGAGCGCGGCTGACGGTTTTTGTCCCGTGCGCGCCGATAATCCCGCTGACCGCTCCCGTGCGGTAGTCCATGACCACGACCGTAAACTGTGCGTCCGAACGCAGAATTTCCATGTTCTCCTCGCAGACGCGTTGAATCTCACTGTCTTGCGTGGTTTCAATGGTCAGACCCCCGCTGTAGATCAGGTCCCAGCACTCTTCCGGCGTATAACGCCCGATCTGCTCAAGGTCATTCCGGACGGCTTCCAACGCCGCGTCCTCGAACCAACTGTAGACCGGCGCGGCCATCTCCCCGTTCTCCGCCACGCGCCGGATGATCGCGTACACGTCCTCCGCGCAGGCCGACTCGTACTCCGCTTCGTTCAGGTAGCCTTGATCGTACATTTCCCGGAGAATGAGTTTCCGGCGGGCCGCGTTGTCGTCCTCATGCCACAGCGGGTTATAGGCGGAAGGATTCTTCGTGATGGCGGCAATCGCGGCGGCCTCCCCCGCGCTCAGGCTCCATACGTGGCGGCCGAAATACTTCAAAGACGCCGTCTCCACGCCCCACACCCCGCCAAGGTCAATCGTATTGAGGTAGTTTTCCAGTATCCAGTCTTTGTCCTTCATGCTTTCCAGCACAATGGCAAGGTACTGCTCCTGTATTTTACGGGTCAGCTTCTCCCACGCCGTCCGCTCCTCCATGCCGGAAGCGAACATATTATTTTTAATCAACTGCTGCGTCAGGGTACTGGCCCCCTGTGAGAAACTCAAGGTCCGGACATCCTCCACGATTGCCCGTCCGATTCCGCGCACGTCAATGCCGTGGTGCAGATAGAAACGCTGGTCCTCAATGGCAATAAACGCCTCCCGTACGTGCTTGGGAATCTGGTGCAGAGGCACATAAACCCGGTTGGCCTCCTCCCCGGCCAGATAGCGCATGACGTTTCCGTCCGCGTCCAGCATGGTGGTCCGGTAACGCTGGGGGGCCACTTTCTTGAGGTCCAGTTGCGGGCTGGTCACAACCGCCCAGAATACAAAGCCGGTCGCGCTGAGTGTCGCAAGGGCCACCAGCCATAAAAACAGTTGAAAGATCCGTTTCCAAAAGCCGTGTTTTTTACGTTTCATATCCGCTCCTTCCGGGCCGCAGGGAAGCAAAGAAGGCCGACAACATCTCCCGGCACGTCTCTTCCATGATACCCCCCTGTATGGCCGTCTTATTCGGGAACTCTTCCATAAAGAGGTTGAACACCCCGCCGCACGCGCCCAAAACCGGGTCCCGCGCGCCATAGTAAACGCTCCGTACCCGTCCGCTGAGGATGGCCCCCGCGCACATCGGACACGGTTCCAGCGTCACGTACAGGTCACACCCGTCCAGCCGCCACGAGCCGAGCGCGGCGTTGGCCTGTGTGATGGCCTCCAACTCCGCGTGGGCGCCGGTACGCTGCGATGCTTCCCGGCGGTTGCGTCCGCGCCCGACAATCACGCCGTCCCGTACCACCACGCACCCGACCGGAACTTCTCCGGCCCGCGCCGCTTCCGCCGCCAGACGCAGGGCCTCTTTCATATACTCACCGTTTTCCACGCTTCACACCCCGCATAAAAACACGTACCGGCCGTATCTTATCATAGAAGAGGCACGAAAAAGTGCTGTACAATCCGCGCTTTTTCCGCTATACTATCCTATCGGCAGTATCGGCCCGTTTGGAAAGACCGGTACGCCAAGAATGGAGGGAACAAATATGGTTGAATTTTCAAGCCTGTTGAGCGTGGTTATCGTGATCTTTCTGCTGGTGGCGTTGGCACGGATTCTGAGCGCGCCCCTGCGTCTGGCCCTGAAACTGCTGATGAATACGGTCTCCGGACTGGTCGCGCTGTGGCTGGTCAATCTGCTTTCGGGGATTACGGGCGTATATCTGGGCATGAACTTTGTCAACGCGCTGATTGTGGGCATTTTCGGCCTGCCCGGACTGGTCCTGCTGATTCTCCTGCAATGGGTCCTCTGAGACTTTCTCGGGAAAAGAGGTGATAACAGACAATTTTTTAACGCTTTTTTGGAACTTCCGCTGATTGCGCTTTCTCAAAATTATTGTATAATTATATAATAATGATGTCGTCATAATCTCATTTCACGTGACAGGAGGACAATTCATGTCCACAATTTCTTACGCGTTGGATGATTTTACCTTTGAATGGGACAGCGAGAAGGCACAGGCGGTACGTAAAAAACATCACGTTTCATTTGAGGAAGCCGCTACCGTCTTTCGAGATGAAAACGCGCTTATGCTTTCCGACCCGGACCACTCCTGTTGGGAAGAACGGTTTCTTCTTCTGGGATTCAGCTCACAGGCAAATATGTTGGTTGTGAGCCATTGTCTGCGATGTTCCGACACTGTAATTAGACTGATTTCCGCGCGAAAAGCGACCAAAAAAGAGGCCATGACCTACCATGAAAAATGGTTAAAATGAGTTGCTTTCCGCTCCCCGGACGGAAAACGCTAAATTTGAAGCATTGAGGTGATCACATGAGAGAGGAATACGATTTCAGCGAAGCCGTAAAAAACCCGTACGCCAAACAGATGAAGCGGCAGGTGACGATCAATCTGAACGTGGACACCGTGGAGTATTTTAAATCCATGGCGAACAGTTGCGGGATTCCCTATCAAACGTTGATTAATCTGTATCTGGCCGACTGCGCGGAGAAAAAGCGGCGCCTTTCTCTTTCGTGGACGTAATCCGCCCGGGCGGAAATGTGACGCGGCGCGCTTTTTAAATTGCAAACGGAGCGTCTGCGAGAAAAACAGAGAAAAACGGAGCATTCCGGAGTATTCCGGACACAACGTGATTTTTCTGTTGACAAACCCTCCGCCAGCGTGGTATAAATAGCGTTGCATTGTTCCATTATAGTCTGGAACGCGCGATTTGTAAAGCAAAATCCATCGTATCGGAGGAAAACACAATGTCCACTTTCATGGCCAACAAAGCCAATATTGAGCGCAAGTGGTACATCCTTGACGCCGCCGGTCAGCCGCTCGGTAAAACCGCCGTCCGCGCCGCCGACCTTCTGCGCGGAAAAGGAAAACCCACCTATACGCCCCATGCCGACTGCGGAGATTATGTCGTGATTATCAACGCGTCCAAGGCAGTCCTGACCGGCAAGAAACCCCAGCAGAAATTTTACCGTACCCATTCCGGATGGGTCGGCGGTCTGAAGGAAACGCCCTATCGCATTCTTATGCAGGAAAAGCCCGAACTGGCCATGCGCGTGGCCGTACGCGGCATGATGCCCCGGAACACCGTCAGCAAGGATTCGCTCAAGCGGCTGCACATCTACGCGGACGAGAATCACCAGCAACAGGCCCAAAAGCCCATCCCGCTGGACGTGAAGTAAGATAAGGAGGAAGCGTTATGTATCAGTCCAAGAAACCCTATCTGTACGGCACGGGCCGCCGGAAGTCCTCCGTTGCGCGGGTCCATCTCTTTCCGGGCGGATCCGGTACGATTACCATCAACGGGCGCGATATTGACGAGTATTTCGGCCTTGACACGCTGAAAATGGTCGTCCGCCAGCCGCTGGAACTCACCGGCAATACCGGGCGCGTGGACATTGTCGCCACGGTCGCCGGCGGCGGCGTCTCCGGACAGGCCGGCGCGCTCCGGCACGGCATTTCCCGCGCCTTACTGCTTGCCAGTGAGGACAACCGCCCCATTCTCAAGCGCGCCGGTCTGCTGACGCGTGACCCCAGAATGAAAGAGCGCAAGAAGTACGGTCTCAAAGCCGCCCGCCGCGCTCCGCAGTTCTCCAAACGCTGATTTTCCCCTTTATACGGTTTATATCCCTGATTTCGCCCGTTTCGGACGATTTCAGGGATTTTTTGATGATGAAACCTGTGTAATTCTGTCCAAATGAAACGCAATCTATTGAGGTTCATTTGAGGTTCATTTTACCTAAAGTCCGCTTTTTCAGGAAGGCAGTCACGGTTTCGATTTCCTTTGACGATACATAACAGCCCTGTACGCGCTTCCGGTCACCGCCTACAGGCGCGTAGAGCATATCGCCGTTGCCCGTCAGTTTGTCCGTGCCGTTGGCGTCCAGAATGATCCGCGATTCCAGCGCGGACGCCGCCGCGAACGCGACACGGCTTGGAATGTTCGCTTTCATCAGGCCCGTAATGACATTCGCGGACGGACGCTGTGTCGCCACCACAAGATTATAGTTAGCGCACTTAAAAATCTAATAGAAATGCGATATGATAAAACCATCAGGAAGGAGATGTAATCAATGAGTAAAAGTATGGATTTGAGATTACCGGCGGTTTTGTATCATCTGGATGGGCATACATATGCTGAGACGGCGAAGATTTTTCACGTCAGCGTCTTCGCGGTTCACGCGTGGGTTCAAAAATATCAGGAAACAGGCGACCTCTCCGACAAGCCGTTAAACCGGGGATTCAAAAAAAATCGACCCCGAAAAACTGCGGACACACGTGAAAGACCATCCGGACGCAACGCAACAGGAAATCGCCGATGAGTTCCATTGCTACAATCAGGCTGTCAGCAAGGCGCTGAAGCGTCTGAACATTACGCGCGCCGCTACAAGGAACGGGTTGAAGAGGCAAGAAAGGACTATGAGGAAACATT
>JAFSRH010000016.1 GCA_017446225.1 Oscillibacter sp. | reverse complement strand
TCCACGCCGTTAATCGAACTCACGCCCGCGTGGGACGGCACTTCGTTCGAGTCCCGATAAACCCGTGTGACAGAATACAGGACGGCGGCGTCCCGGCGACGGTTTTTCCGCCGCGGAGGCGCCGCCGTCTGACAAAGGAGGTCGTTATGTGTAAAAAGGCCACATTTTTTGCGGTTTTGTTCGCGTTGCTCTGTTTTTGCGCGGCGGCGCGGGCCGCGGAAGAGCCGTTTCTTAACGGCTACCTCCGCGACCATCAGAAAGGCGTCTCCCTGACGTGCTGGTATGAGGAAGGGAACGACCCCGCGGACGTGGACAGCGCGCTCTGCGCGGTCTATAACGGGCGGGGACAGTTGGTGTCCGTTACCGCGCTGGACGCGAAAAAAGAGGCGCAAACCGTTGTTATACCGTGCAAGACGTCCGAGGTGGACCATGCCAAGCTGATGACGTTGGACGCCGCCCGGAAACCGCTCCGGTCCGTGCGGACGCTCAAGCCTTCCGCCGAGTCCGCGGAGGCCCCGCAATTTCTCACGGACCCGGTCATATCCGAAAACGCCGTCAGCGTCACCGGCTCCGCCATGGCCTACGCGCGCATAGTGGCGGACCGTCCCTGCCGCCTCTACTGGGCGCTCTACAAACACGATGCCGGACACCCTACCAGCGCCCGTTTCCAGTCCGGGGATCTTCCGGGCAGTGAATCGCACGGTATGCAGCCCATGAGCGGCAATCAGCCCTACTTATTACAGCTCAACAACCTGCTCGACCAGATGGAGTACGATTTGTTTCTCTGGCTGTCAAACGCCGATTTCAGCGCGTCCTCCTATATGCGCCTGCTGAACTTCCGGACCGTGGACAGTACCCCGCCCGTATTCCTCAGCGGACCGACTCCCGAGACCGTACGGGAACGCTCCGTAACGCTTCAATACTCCCTGAGCGAAAACGCCACCTTGTACTGGGTCCTTGTGGAGAGCGGAACCCGCTTCCCGAACCCGCCCACCGGCGGCGGAACCGTCACCAAAGATTACGCCATTAAACAGGTCATCGCCGGCAACGGCGGCCTGAACCACGGCAAGTCCACGGTACGGGCCAACGCTTCCGCAATGTTACAGCTACAGAACCTCGCCCCGGAGAAGTCGTACGATGTCTGGTACGTGGCGCAGGACGCCGCCGGGAACTGTTCCGAATTCCGTACGGGCAGTACCAGCGCGGAGAACACGGCGGACAACCCGCGCGGCGTGTGTATGCTGACCGTCTCCACGCTCGACAAACAGCCGCCGTCCGTAACCGTGGAGGCCACCAGTTACCCGGACGGACACCCCGAAACGCCTTACGCCGATACCGGTATCCGGCTGTTGTTCAGTGAGGAAATCCGGCGTTTTTCCACCGGGGAAGTCCTCTCGAACCTCTATGACGCGGTCAAGAACGCGCGCAATGATACCGCCCGTGACGCCGCAAAGGAAACGCTCGCCGCGTTCCTTCGCGCGACCATCGCCTTGCAGACCGGGTCCGGGAATATGTACCAGACGGTCCCCGAACGCAAAAACGGCACGGAAACCGACTGGGTGATAGACTACCGGAACGCGATTGTCTCACAGGAGGAGGAAACGCTGGTCCTGACCTTCCCCACAACCAACGACAGCGCGGGAGACAGCGCGCTCCGGCTCGCGGGCGGAAAGTCGTACTGCTTCCAGTTACAGGACCTCTCCGACCTCTCGGAAAATCTCAATCAGATCAAGTACCTGAGAACCGCTTCCTTTACCACCATGCCCGCGCAGATTCTTTTACAGGAATTCACCCTCACCACGTCCAACTATCCGTCCGGCGTCAGCGACGTGGACTTGGCGTTTACCGCCACGCCCGTGGCGGTGTCCCGGGCGGACGGCGATACCGCGTGGGACCTGTTGTTCTGGTCCGATACGGCCTGTGCCTTTGAGGTTTACTACAGAAGCCGCCCTTCCACGTCCATTGTCTACGACAAGACATGGGCCAGAATGGGGAGCGGGACCCGGGGAAACATTCTCCCCGCTCTCAACGCCACGGGAATGACCGGACAGAGCGCGCACCTTCACCTCTGCCAGTATACGACCGGTGAAATTCCCCTGTTAAAGACGCTGGAAGACGGCCGGGTTTACGAGTACGCCGTGCGCTTTCTGGAAGTGGACGGCGACCCGGAGCGGAAACTGTGGGACTCGGAAGTAAAATTCGGCGTCTCCTTTGTGGCCGGATCCGCTTCCGGTCTGCTGAACCTCTCGGCCAACCTGACGCAAGACCGTTTCAGCGCGGCCAAATCTTCCGGGAGCGTACAGGAAATCGGTTCCCCCGCGCCCCTTATGATGACCCGTGTCTTTCACGCCAGCGCCGCGCCCACGTTCACCAACGGCGCGCCCACCTTTACCCCGTCCAACAACAGCGTCTCCATGTGGTTCCAGATGACGCGCCCGGGCACCGTGCACTATCTCATAGCCCCGGCGGGCGGGACCATCTCCGCGCAGGACCAGAACGGCAGAGCCGTAAACTGGTCACGGTATCTGGAAATTCCGGAGTCCGGACAGGACACCCATCTAATCCCCTTTACCGTCAAACAGCCCAGCCAGTACAACATCATTCAACAGCGTTTCAGCGGCGCGGGGGTAAAGACCAGTTCCGTAAAGGTGGACAGCAAAGGCACGAGCGTTGAAGTCACGGGGCTGAAGAGCGACACGCATTACTTCGCCTACTTTATCCTTCAGGGCACGGCCGAAATTTACTCCACCTACGCGCAGTTGTACCGCTTTACCACGCTGGAAGCCGCGCCGCCGACTGTCCGCATAACGTTGAACAATCCTTCCGCGGAGCTGTCCGTCACGCAGGAGGCCGTGGTCGATTATCTGGTTGTCGACACCGCTGGCAGTATGCTGGACCCGGTCGTGAACAGCGTGTTCTGGAACAGCGCGCCCTCCGGCGGACGTCAGCCCATGTCGTCCTACATGCAGGTCAACAGCGTGCTGGAAGCCATGACCATGGACACCGGCAACGGTTCCGTCTTTGACGTGTACGCCACGAAGGAGTACAAGGAGAAAGTCGCGCAGTACGTGCGCCAGAGCCTCGCGAACGGTTCCTCTGTGATCGGAATCGGAAAGGGCCTCAAGGTCTCCCCGACTTCCTCCCTGACCGTTGACTGCTCACTGCTTCCCATGGTCGAAGGCCACAAGTACGCGATTATCAGCGTGACGCAGAGCGCGGACGGCGGCCCGAACGTGTTCCGCGCGGTCTACCCCATCACCCCGCCCGACAAGAATCCGCCGCTGGTCATGGACATTACCCAGAACCTGACCATGGACGGATCGGAAAGCCTCGAATTGAACACCTGTAGCGGCAACGTGACGCTGACCTTTGACAGTAACCTGTACTATCTCAACGGCGATGTCATGAAGGCCGTGGACCTCGGTCCGCATTACAGCACCTTGCGCAGCGAAAACTTTACGCCGCTGGTGGACCTCGGCTCGTCCTCTCCCGCCGGACAGATAGCCGTATCCAGCGGACAGGTCGCGCAGGTAAACCGCCTCACATCCTCCATCAACCTGACCCTCAAGAACGCCGCTTCCGGGGCTACCATCACCTTCCCCACGAAACTGTGCGATGAGTACGGCAACATGAACACGGTGGCGCTTACGGTGACCCTCCGCGTCAGCACAACCCTGACCGGTTACGACAGCGCGGGAAGAGCCGTATACGTCCACAAGCCCGAAATCAGCGTTTCCAAACTCTGGGACGGACGGAGTACGGACTGATTCTTTCCGAAAAGCCCTCCCCCGTTTTCGGGGGAGGGCGGAACAAAATCGAAGGACAATAAGGAGACATTTTATGAGGAAAACACGGAATCAAAAACGGTTCTCCCTGTTTTTATCGCTGGTACTGTTGCTGTCTCTTTGCGTGCCGTCCCGCGCCGCGGAGACGGGCGGAGAACCCGCCGCCGACCCTGATACCGGCGACTCGAACACGGAGCAACAGGTTACCATTGAACTGGACGCGACAACGCAGGAACTCGAACCCAACACAATCGCGTCCCTGAAAGCCACTGTCACGCCCGCGGCGGAAGTAACATGGGAAATTTCCACGCCGGGCGTTATACGGCAGGAGAGCGCGGAAGGCGATTCCTTTACCTTCCGGGCGGTGAACGCCGGGAGTACGGACATTATCGCCCGTGCGGGCGAAGTCTCGGCCCGTTGCGCGGTGACAGTATCGGGCGTTGTCATCACGCCCGCGAGCCTGAGCTTGGAAGTGCCCGGTACCGCGACGGTTTCCATGGAGACGTTCGGCAAGGCCAAAGAGGCGGAGGCCGCTTCATGGAGATGGGCCAGCGATGCGCCGGAGAGAGCGTCCGTACAGATTACGGAGGGCGTGGTTACGGTGCGGGCCATCGGCGAAGGAAGCGCCACGATTACCTGTACCAATGGCACGTATACGGGCAGCTGTCCGGTGACGGTCAAGGCCGAACCGCAGGTGACGGCGGAAGTCACGCTCTCGCAGACGGCGCTTGTCCTCTCGCAGGGACAGACCGGCACCCTGACCGCCACATCCAACGCCAACCCGGAGGACATCAAATGGACCATGGAAAATACCGGGATTGCGACCGTCTCCCCGGAAAGCGGCAATGAGGTCACGGTAACGGCGGTCGCGACCGGAGAGACCCGGCTTTCCGTCCGGGCGGGATCCGGTCCCGTGACGCCCTGTACGGTGATTGTCTCCGGCATTGCCTTTTCTTCGGAGACGGTCACGGTCACGGCGGGAAGGACCACGGAAGTCAGCGTTTTGACGTACGGCGACAGCCGGGAGATTCCGGTCTCCAGTTGGGAGTGGCGGAGCGGCGACACCAGCATTGCCGCCGTGACCCCCACGTCCACGGGCGGGACCGTGCGCGGCATTCAGGCCGGAAAATGTACCCTCACGCTGACAGTCGGCGCGTACACGGCCACCTGTACCGTCAACGTGGAAGCCGCCGACACAAGCCTTACGGTTTCCCTCTCGGAATCGACCATTACCATGGCCCCCGGCACGAGCAGTCGTCTGCGCGCCACTACCCTTGCCGACAGCGCCGACATCAAGTGGACCATCGCTAACCCCGATATCACGCAGATTGCCGGTAAAACCGGCTACACGATCGTCCTCGCGGCCGGAAACCCCGGACAGACCACCATTACCGCGCAAGTGGGCGACAGCGAACCCGCAAGCTGTGCGATCGTGGTCTCCGGCGTCACGCTCTCAACGAACAGCATTGCCATGACGGTCAACGGCATGGAAAACATTATCCTGACCTCGTACGGAGACGCGCAGACCATCCCCGCATGGGAGTGGAGCAGCAGTAACACCGGCGTCGCCATCGTCACGCAGACCGCTTCCGGGGCCACGGTCCGGGGCGTGGGCGCGGGAAGCAGTACGATTACCTGTACCGGCGGATCGTATACGGTGCTTTGTCAGGTCTCCGTAGCCGCAAACAAGGCTTCCGACCTTGAGGCGAACCTGAACGGCGGTATTCTCAAAATGAGTACCCTGTTGTCCGAGCTGAAAAGCATCTGCCAGACCATGACGGACGAAAGCCTCTCCTACATCACCAATCTGTCGGTCGACACCAAGCTGGGCACGCTGTACGAAGGGTACGTGTCGGAAGGGGACACCGGTTTCGGCGTTGCCAGCAACCGGAATTATTACGTCTCCGATTCCGCGCACATGATTTCGAACGTCACCTTTGTGCCGAAACCGGACGTCAACGGCATTGTCAGAATCAATTATGACGGCTTCACAGTAAACAACAAGACCTTTACCGGTTCGGTTCTTGTCTCCGTGGGCCAGCAGGAGAATACCCTTGCCTACGCGTCCCTCAACGGCGCGCCCATTCACTTCCGTTCGGAGGACTTCTTCAATTACAGTATGTCGGTCTACAACCGCTCCTTGCAGTACCTGACGTTCACCATGCCGGCGTCCCGTTACGGCACCCTTTACTACAGTTACGTCAATTCCAGCGTGTACGAAAGCATCGTCTCCGGCGGCACCCGCTACTACCGCACGTATAACCCCAGTATCAGTAACGTGGCCTTTGTCCCGAATCCGGCCTACTCCGGCAACTTCTCCCTCTACTTCACCGGGTACGATACCGAAGGCGTAAACTTTATCGGGACGGTACGTATTTCCGTAAACAATCCCAACGGGTCCGACACCGGGGAGGAACTCCGCGAACGGCTTCATTACGAAACCGGACCCGGCGCGCGCGTCTACTTTGAGGCCAAAGACTTCATAGACGAGTGCAAGGAACGGACCGGCTATGAACTGGTCTCCATCCATTTCCGTTCCCTCCCCTCCTCGGGGACCGGACGGGTCTACACCAGCCGCACAGGCGCCGCACACGTAGATACCGAGTACGGCGTCAGCCGCCTTGGAAACCTGAATTTTGTGGCGCGCAAGAATTACACCGGCTCTTTCACCATCCCCTTCACCGCCACCACGGACCGCGACACCGCGTTCAGCGGACAGATTTACATGACCGTTTCCGATGACGGCGCGTACCTGATCCGTATGTCCGCGACCAGCGGGACGCGCCTGTACCTGTCCACGGCGGACTTTTCGGACATCAGCAGAGTGGCCACGGAAAAGGAATTTCATCATGTCGGGTTCCCCTCCCTGCCGGAGACCGGCGCCCTGTACTACGACAACGGCGCCAACCGCGTCACGGAACACACGCTCTATTACCGCTCCGGCACGGAACCGTACCTTTCCAACGTCAACTATCTTGCCCCCGATACCTTCACCGGTACCGTACGCGTTCCGTACAACCTCTGGAACACCGAAGGCGAGTCCGTCACCGGACATCTGCTCATTACCGTTCAGCGGCCCGGACTTAACAGCGCGTCCGGCGCTTTCGCCGCCTACTCCACCAGCGGCCCCGCCCTTGCCATCCGCGCCGCGGACATCCTCTCCCCCGCGCAAAAGGAAATCGGGAACGTGGTCAGCATTCGTCTGACGCCCCCCTCTCCGGCCGCCGGGAAACTCCTTCTCAATTACCTTTCCCCCGGCCTCTACTCCCCCTTTGATTCCACCCGTGACTACACCCCCGATACCCTCGGACAAATTTACTTCCTCCCCAAAGCGGGTTTCCGGGGCGCCGCTACCATTACCTATATCGCCCGCAATATTCACAATCTCGTCTACAGCGGCATTCTGCGTATACAGGTTCTCCCCCCGGAGAGATCCGCCTACTTTACCGACCTGACAAACCGTTCATGGGCCGTCCCGGCGGTCGACTTCTTCCGCTATTACAACGTCCTCAACGGCACCACCCCCACCACCTACGAACCGGACGGACCCGCCCGCCGCGGCGCTTATATTACCGTACTGGGCCGGATGTACAACTTCCCGAACTATCCCGGCAACGGCGGCTATGACGACGTGGAACCCAATTTCTATTACACGCCCTACATCTCCGCGGGCCGCGCGCTGGGCGTTACGGAAGCCTCACAGTATTTCCGCCCCGGGGAGGCCATTTCCCGTCAGGACGCGGCGGTTTATCTTTACCGCTGTCTCGTCCGCGCCGGACAGGCTCCAAGCCCCCGGATTGAAAATCTGTCCCGTTTCCATGACGGCTATCTGGTCTCCTACTACGCCATGGAAGCCATGAGCGCGTTAGTGGAGTTAGGCGTCTTTCAGGGCACGGAGAACGGTTACCTGAATCCGTATTCCACGCTCACGCGTCTGCAAATGGCCGCCATTCTCTACCGCGCCATGACATGAACCCGAAAGGAGCGTACACTATGGGGAAAATCATCTTTCTGGACGTGGACGGGACCCTTGTCGATTACGAAAACCGGATACCGGAATCCGCGGTACGGGCCATACGCCGGGCCAGAGCGAACGGACACCGCGTCTACATCTGCACGGGCCGGAGCCGCGCGGAGGTCTACCCGCCCCTGTGGGACATCGGCCTTGACGGGATGATCGGCGGCAACGGCAGTTACGTGGAGGACCACGAAACGGTTGTCATGCGCCGTCTGATCACGGCGGAGCAGTGCCGGAACGTTGTGGACTGGCTCCACGCGCGCGGACTGGAATTCTACTTGGAAAGCAACAACGGCCTGTTCGCCAGCGAACACTTTGAAACCGCCGCGCTGGAGGCGGTACGCCTCTATTCCAAACGCAAGGAAAGCCCGGACGCCGAACAGTTGACGGTCCGCTCCGTGTTCCCGGATATGATATTCGGCGGCGAACTCTACCGGGACGACCTGAACAAAATCAGTTTTCTGCTCTCGGACTATCAAGACTATCTGGACGCGAAAGAGGCGTTTCCGGACCTTCACGCCGGGACTTGGGGCGGCAAGGGAGAAGAAGCGTTGTTTGGGGACTTGGGCGTCAAGGACATTGACAAGGCCGGGGCTGTCCATACGCTGGTTCACTACTTGGGGGCCGATATGCGCGACACCATCGCCTTCGGGGACGCGAAAGTAGATATCCCCATGTTACAGTGCTGTTCATTCGGGGTGGCCATGGGCAACGGCGGACCCGAAATCAAGGCCGTGGCCGACTTCGTGACCGCGGACGTGGAACAGGACGGGCTTTATCAGGCCTTTGCTCAACTCGGACTGTTGCGCAATCCATAAAAAACGCCCTCATCCGTTCCGGCCCCGGGACGGATGAGGGCTTGTCACTTTACAAAGCGGTCTTGCCGCCTTATTGCGCGGTTACGGTCTGTTCCGGGGCGTTCTCCGTGGGCGCGGCCGGTTGCGGGGTTACAGCGGACGTGGCCGGTTGCGGGGCATTCTCCGCGGACGCGGCCGGTTGCGGGGCGGTTTCCGTGGGCGCGGCCGGTTTCGGGTCGTACTCGAACCATGACGCGGAAATTAGCGTGTCTCCGGAGACCGCGCAACGGTAACGGATACGGTCCCCCACGTTCAACAGGACCGCTTCCGGCACGTCCGCGGCGTCAAAGTCCAGATACGCCGGGACGTCCGACAGCTTTACATAATAGTGGGTGTCGCCGCCAATCACGGAAGCGCGAATTTCCGTAATGACGCCCGCGCCTTCGGTCTCATCGCGTTCGACTTCCCCGGACGGGTTTGCAAGGGCCGGGTCAATCATGCCGCGGTTCGCCAGCGTGTGACGGTAACTGCTCTCACACTCCGCCACGGTCGCCCCGGTCGAGACAATGTCATACTGCTGTACGTTCACCATCGCGTACATCTTCACGAGACCGTCCCCGCCTTTAAGGGCCATAAAGTAAGTCGGCTGACTGGCAATGTTTAACAGTAACGGGAAAGTCGCGGTGTAACGCATTTGCTGTATCTGGCTCTGCGCGCTGTCCATCGCGGAAAACTCCTCCGCGCCCGCGATAGAGTAGAAATGCGTCTCTTTCGTGCGCTGGTTGGAGAGAATAAAGCCAATGTTCGACTCATCGGAGGTCACGGACGTGACGCCCGTGTACATATACACATCATCGTCAATGGCGATATAGTTGTAGCCGTCCGTAGTGACGGTGACATCACGCTGTCCGAGAACGGAGTTGAGGAACCCGTTGTGATACTGCCCGTAGTAGTCGTACTGCTGAATGATGATGTTCGCCGAGTAGAGGCGGTCGACCCATTGCGGGACCTCCAAGACGTACTCGTGTTCCCCGGTCACGGCGTTGACGAGTACCGCGCCCTGAATGTCGACCCCGCCGAACAGGCCAATGGTCTTGACCATCCGGGAGCAAATCCACCATGGCACGCCGTTTTCGTCCAGTTCCAGCACAGGCTCCGCAAACATCATGGTCGGGTAGCGGAAGCGGAGGTACCGGTAGAGATTACGCCCGAAATGTTCGGCGGTGGTGTACTTCATGCCTTCGCTCAGGCGCACAACGTCCGCCTCGCGGGTGACCATGTCAATGACGATATAGGCCGGGAGGCCGTTTTTCCGGTTGTTGAACCACTTGATGATGTCGCCGTAGGCCAGAGACGTGACGCGCACCGGACGCCCCCGGTAGTTGATTTGGGTATAGGATGGGAGAATCTCGAACTGTGAGACCATGTCGGCCAGTTCGCCCAGTTTGCGGTTCCCCAGCAGGGCGGCGGAGTTGGCGTCCAGCATGGGGATCTGGTCGTAGCTGATTTCCTCGACTTCCGCCGCGAAGTCGCCGGACTGAACCGGCAGTAAGGTGCTGTAACTTCCGGCGCGTATGACCACCCAAGAGCTGAACATACCCCCGGCAATCACGGCCAGCAGGAGCAGGACCATAAAGAAGGGTACCCGGCACTGTTTCGCGACAAAGCGCACATAGCCGGAGACGCCGTTCCCCTGAAAGCCGGACGTAAAGACCGCGCTGGCGCAGTAGACGGCGCAGAGGAGGAAGAGGAAGAAATAGAAGTCGCCGGAATGGAGGTTGATCGCGGGCAGGTCGAGGTAGAACCAGACCAGCCCCACAAGCACGGTCACACACAGGTTAATTAGCGTCCGGGTGACGGCGTTGCCAACGGGCCGGCGCGGCGGACGCGGCGGACGCGGAGAAGGTTCCGGAGGCGGGAAGCCGCCGAAGCCCTCAGGCGGGAACGGCCCGCCGAAATTGACAAAAGGCACAAAAAACGCCCCTTTCGTTTTCAAAATACAGGGTCTCCGAAAGACAGTATATTTTGCGCGGCGGGAAAAGTCAAGGGCTTTTTGTCCGCGCGCTTGACTTTCGCCGTCCCGTGTGCTATCATTCAGCGGAAAATTCCCCACAGAAAAGGAGCGCGGAATTATGCTGGATATTAAAATCACCAGAACTGCCACCCCGAAAGCCTTGCCCGCGGATGAAAATCATCTCGGATTCGGGAAGATTTTCACCGACCATATGTTCCTGATGGATTATAACATCGACAAGGGCTGGTATGACCCCCGAATTGTGCCGTACGGGCCGTTCTCCCTTGACCCGGCCTGCGTCGTGTTCCACTACGCGCAGGAGCTTTTCGAGGGCATGAAGGCCTACCGGACCGCGGAGAACACGATCCAGCTTTTCCGCCCCGACTGTAACGCCAAACGGATGCAGGATTCCTGTGACCGTATGTGTGTTCCGCTGGTGCCGGAAGAGGACTTCGTACAGGCCGTCAAGACGCTGGTCGAAATCGACAAGGCGTGGGTGCCGCACACGGACGGCGCGTCCCTGTATATCCGGCCCTTCGTGTTCGCCTCCGATGTGGGAATGGGCGTGCACGCCAGCCACAACTACATTTTCTGTATCATTTGCTCCCCGTCCGGCGCATATTATAAAGAGGGCCTCGACCCCGTGCGGATTTACGTGGAGGACGACTACATCCGCGCCGCGCCGGGCCTGACCGGGTTCACCAAGTGCGGCGGCAATTACGCCGCGTCCATCAAGGCGGGGGCGCTGGCGGAGGAAAAAGGCTTCGCGCAAGTGCTCTGGCTGGACGGCGTGGAAAAGAAGTACGTGGAAGAAGTGGGGAGCATGAACATCATGTTCATGATTGACGGGAAGGTGTACACGGCGGCCTGTACGGGTACGGTGCTTCCGGGCGTGACCCGCCGGAGCTGTATGGAGCTTCTCCGCGACTGGGGCTATGAGGTCGTGGAAGGCAAACTTGCCATAGAGGACGTCATGAAGGCCGGACACGACGGACGGTTACAGGAAGTGTTCGGCACGGGCACGGCGGCGGTCGTCTCGCCGGTCAGGGAACTGTACTGGAAGGGCGACACCGTCCAAATCGGGGACGGCAAGATCGGACCCGTCACCCAGAAACTGTACGACACCCTGACGGGGATTCAGTGGGGACGCCTGCCCGATTCCAAGGGCTGGGTCGTGCCCGTGTGCAAAGGATAATCGTAAGGCGGGGCCTGCGCGACGCGGACCCCGCCGCGTTTGTCGGGTTCGACAAAAAACGCGCCGGAAATTGTAGGTCCGGCCAGTTGATTTTTCCGCCGTTTGCGAGTATAATACTTTTGCTTGTCTGTAAAGGGCGCGTCCCTTTACGATATATTCCCCCCGCGGCGCTTCACTCCACTTCCTGAACGCCGCGCGGGCAACAAGGAGGAACTTTCCGCAAGGCTCGCGGTGCGGCAGTGTGGAGACCTGTCGTAATGCGGCGCGTTCTGAGGGGGCGGCTTTGTCCGGAAGGCCCGGAAAGATTCGGGCCAAATGCCAGCCGGACGAACTCGTGTCCCAATACGGGCGCCCGTGAGGATGACGCGCGGAGGCGCGTTATTCGGAGCCGTTACAGCATGGCAGAGGTATTGATTCAAAATCTCAAGAAAGTCTACGACAACAAGGTGACGGCGGTCCACGATGTGAACCTGCACATCAAGGACAAGGAATTCATCGTACTGGTCGGCCCGTCCGGCTGCGGCAAGTCCACCACCCTTCGCATGGTCGCCGGTCTGGAGGACATCTCCGGCGGCGAACTCTACATTGACGGCAAACTCTGCAATGACATCGCCCCCAAAGACCGTGACATTGCCATGGTGTTCCAGAACTACGCCCTGTACCCCCATATGTCCGTGTACGACAATATGGCCTTCGCGCTGAAACTCAAAAAGACCCCCAAGGACCAAATCGACAAGAAGGTCCGGGAAGTCGCGGCCATTCTGGACATCACGCAGTATCTCGAACGTAAGCCCAAGGCGCTTTCCGGCGGCCAGCGTCAGCGCGTGGCCATTGGCCGCGCCATGGTCCGTGACCCGAAAGTGTTCCTGATGGACGAACCGCTCTCCAACCTTGACGCGAAACTCCGCAATCAAATGCGCGCCGAGATTATCAAGCTCCGTCAGAGAATCAACACCACGTTCATGTACGTAACCCACGACCAGACGGAGGCCATGACGCTCGGCGACAGAATCGTGATCATGAAAGACGGCTTTGTCAACCAGATTGGCGCGCCTCAGGATCTGTTCAACTGCCCCGTCAACCTGTTTGTCGCCGGGTTCATTGGCATGCCCGTCATGAACTTCTTTGACAACAGCAAACTCCTGCTTGAAAACGGCGTCTACTACGCGCAGATCAAGGGCGTGAAAGTCAAACTGGACGACTTCCAGCAGGCCGCGCTCAAGCAGAACAATCAACAGCCCTGTGACATTGTGGTCGGCATTCGTCCCCAGCACCTTTCCGTCGGAAAGGGCGAGCTGAAAGGCAAAATCGAAGTCTCCGAAATGCTCGGTTCGGAAGTCAACCTCCACGCCGATTGCGAGGGGGACGAAGTCGTGATGGTCATTCCCACGATGGGCCTGAACGAAGACGTCTCCGTTGGCAGTACGGTCAGCTTCAACGCCCCGCCGATTACTATGCAGCTCTTTGACAAGGCCACATCCAACAACCTCCTCTGGTTCGATGAGGAATCTTTCAAGGCCAATGCGCCCGTCTGCAAGACGTACGACAAAATGCCCGTGGCCCGGTAATCCCGTAACGCTACGCCGCCCCGCCGTGACAGTCGGCGGGGCGGTTTGTCATGCGCGGCCGCGGGAAACGGTTCGTCACGCGCGGGCGCGGGGCGGTTGGTTATGCGTGACGGCGCATTACGCGCGGCCGCGCGGCGGGGTTCGTCAGGCGCGGTCGAGATACACGGCGGCGGCGTAACCGGCGAAGTCGCGCCAGTGGACCACGTACCAGCCTTCCCACTCGCCGTACACCATGACTTCCGCGCCGTTGGGAAGGTCGGCAATCACCGGCGCGGCGGGGTCCGGACGCTCCCGCAGATTCAACGTGCCGTAATTGAGGCGCACCGTTGCCGGAAACGGCTCCACGGGTTCTATGAACGGTATGTTGAAGTAGTCGGTCAGGGCGCGGGCCAGCGCGGCCGCGATTTCCGGACGGTTGTTTTCAATCCACAGCGCGTCCTCGTAGTTGTCGTGGTAGCCGATTTCCACGAGCACGGACGGCGCGCTGGGACGCCGGACTTCCCCCAAAGACGTGGTCGGACGGGTGGTGACAAGTTCCGGCTCAGGGTAGACTTCCCGGAGGCGCTCGGCAATGAGTTCGGCGGCGCGGAAGCCCTTGGCGCTTCCGGGGTAGTAAAAGACGATAATGCCGCGGACGCGCCCGGCCAGCGCTTCCGGGGACGCGTTGGAGTGCAGGGCAAGATAGAAGTCGTAATTACTGGAATTGCCCATACGGATGGCGTCCGCGGCGGTGCCTTTCGGGTCGTTGCGCTCGTACCGGATGGCGTTGGCGTCAAGGTACGGGATCAGGGCGTCCGTAAGCAGGTTCATTTGGTACTCCTCGGAGCCGCTTCCGGTGACATACGGGTTCCAGTCCTGTGTGGACGGGCTGAGAAAGACAGTGGGCATAGAAATTCACTCCTTTTCCCCATGCTATGCGCGAACGGGAAACGGAGTGCTCCCTCCCCCGTTTCCGGGAGAGAGCGCGTTTCTGATTTACGCCCATACTTCTTCGTGTGACAGGATATCGCCCCGCGCCCGGTCCTCACGGGCGGCGGTCAACGATTCCGCCTCATCCGGCAAAATCGCGTCCTCGCGGATAAAGATAGTATCTAACTCCGACTTGGAGTAACTGATTTTCACAGTACCACCTTCCAACGCGTTCATTATAGAGGCTTTTACAAGACTTGTCAAATGGTTTTGCTGAAAAAGTTCCTTGTAAAACAAACCGCCCTCCCCCGTTTCCGGGAGAGGGCGGCGCGTGTTTCTGTTTTCCCGTGCCTTCGCGGGAGTTAATCTTGCTTGATCAAATAGTAACTTGCATTGTCTTTAGTCATACTGGCGATGGTGTATGTTATTTTGCCGTTAGGATCTGTTGTCTTTTCGGTAGTGTCCGACAAACAAACTGTATAGCCAGTAGCGGCAGGCATATTATCAGCCACTGGACTAAATTTCACAAATGTCAATGTCGGTTTGCCTTTGCCAGTGACTTCAAACATCACAGCATCTTTGTTCTTATCACCGGCCGTTACAGGGGTGTCCAGAGAATATGCGGCGTCCTTCGCTGGGGTAGTGATCTCCCCCGTTGTCTCGTCCTTCACTTCCTTCTTGGCTTCTTGGTCAGTGGCCAGCAGGTTTTTCAATCCGGTGGTGTCAATCAGCCAGCCACTGGAGTCTGTCTGCTTGAAGTCGATTTTGTAAACGCCTCTGACAACGTTTGTGCCGCTGAGCTGTGCGGACTGGAACTCGGCGTAGGCGGCGCGGATGTTGGCAAGGTCCACCGTCTCCCGCGAACGCTCCATAGCCGTGGAAAAGACCGGAATGCCGATCGCCACGAGGATGGCAATAATCGCCACCACAATGAGCAGTTCGGCGAGGGTAAAGCCCGCGCCCTTATTCAATTTTCTTTTCATCTTTGACAGTTCCTCCTTGTCTTGGATTCTGACGGCCGGCACGGAAGGGGGTTGACGTACCCCCTCCGGCGGCTCCGTCAGAACACAAAAGCGGCGCTGAGTGAAGAACTCAACGCCGCCCAGAAACCATCAAAGCAAGATTACCGCTCCGACAATATTCAAAAGCGTTCCCGCGGACATACTCCCCCCGCCGACACGCTCCCCTGACCGTCCACCCATGAAACCCCGTCAGTTTCCGCTGTCCGAACTCGAAAACAGGAAAAAAGAACGGTAATGGACTTGCAAAAGAACGTTGAAAACGGGTATAATACACCCCGCGGTCCGGAATTGCTTCCGGTGTGTTGAGTGCTTGTGTTAAAGTGTTCACTCAAGATAGGCTTACGGAATGTTGGTACCATTCCGTAGGCTACCGCCTTATGTGTTCTGTACGCTTAGTATACGCCTTTCCGCGACAAAATGCAAGGGTATTTTGCAAAAAATTATGAACAAACTGAAAACAAATTGGAAACAATTTGCCGGAACAGGAACAAACCTTCCCGTTCCGGCGTTGGTTATTCGTAGAAGTCCAGAAACGAAAAGGCGTTTCCGTGGCGTTTGAAGCTGGGGAAGGTGTCGAGCTGGACGGCGTGAATGGCGCGAAAGATACTCTTTTCGATGTTCGGGTTGCCGCGCCTGAGCGTACGGATCAACGCTTTGACCTCCTGCCGCTTGCTTTCCCCAACGCCGTCCGGGGCGTTGTCCCGCGCTTCCGTGAACCGGCACGCGCACTGTAGAAAGCGGAGGTTGTTGTGCTTCTGCCACGCTATGACGGCGTCCTCGTGGACGCAGTAGAGGGGGCGGATCAACTCCATCCCGGGGAAGTGCCGGCTGCGCAGTTTGGGCGGCATGGCCTGAAGCTGCGCGCCGTAGAAGAGGCCCAGCAGCGTGGTTTCGATCACGTCCGACATATGGTGCCCCAGCGCGATTTTACTGCAACCCAGTTCCCGCGCCTTCTCGTACAGGAACCCCCGCCGCATTCGTGCGCACAGGTAGCACGGGTTCTTCTCCGCCTGAAACGCGACATTGAAAATGTCATTGGAAAAGACCGTGACCGGAATGCCCAGTAAGGCGGCGTTATCCTCAATCAGTTTCCGGTTTTCGGGGCGGTATCCGGGGTCCATGACCAGAAACGACAGGTGAAAGGGGCGGTCCGTGTGCCGCTGTAACTCCTGCATGAGTTTCGCCAGCACGGCGGAGTCCTTCCCGCCCGATAGGCACACCGCGATACGGTCCCCCGGCGACACCAGCTCATAGCGTTTCACGGCCGCTATGAACGGCTTCCACAGCGTTTTCCGGTATGTGGTAATCAGGCTTCGTTCCGCGGTCTCCCGCGGCGTGAGGGGCTTTGACATGCTTTCACGTCCCCTTTGACGGGTCCTGTCCGCGTTCCCATGACAAATACCCGTCCAGAATCAGCGCGGCGGCGACCGCGTCCACCATTTTTTTCCGCGCGCGTCCGTTTTTTCCATTGGAGCGTAGAATCTGGTGCGCGTTGATGGTGGTCCGGCGTTCGTCCCAGAGCGCGACGGGAAGCCCCGTTTCGGCCCGGAGACGTTCCGCGAACGCCTCCGCCTTTTCGGCGCGCGGTCCGCGGGTGCCGTCCATATTGAGCGGGTAGCCGAGCACCAGTTTCCCGACGCCGTACTCCCCCGCCACGGCGGCGATCCGCGCGATCACGTCCTCCGGCCGGTACGCCTGTACGGTCTCCGTATGTCCCGCCAAAAGTCCGGTCGGGTCCGACACGGCAAGGCCTGTCCGCGCGTCCCCGTAGTCAATGGCGCACACCCGCATACGTCACGCCTTTACGGAGCCGTCCGCGTTGAACAGCGGGAGCGGGGCCAGATAACGGATGTCCGCGCGGTTCTTGGAATCGCCCTCCGCCAGCACGGCGATTTTCCCGGCCACAACGCCCCCGGCCTTTTGAATCAGTTCTTCCATGGCCCGGAGCGATCCGCCCGTGGAAATCACATCGTCTACAATCAGAATCCGCTTTCCGCGAATCAGCGCCACATCGTCCTGTCCGAGATACAGCCGCTGGGGCTTCGCCGTGGTGATGGACTGGTCCTCTACGTAAATCGGGTCGGGCATATAGGCTTTCGGGCCTTTGCGGGCAATGAAATATTTTTCCGCGCCGGACTGCCGCGCCATTTCATGAATCAGGGGAATGCTCTTCGCCTCCGCCGTAAAGAGGTAGTCGTACTCCGCGGCGGGCACAAGTTTCAGCAGTTCCCGCGCGCAGGCCACGGTGATTTCCGCGTCCCCGAAACAGATGAACGCGGCAATGTACAAATCATCCGACACTTTACAGAGGGGCAGTTCCCGTTTCAGTCCGGCGATTTCCATGGTATAGGTCATGGTCGATTCCTCCCGTCATAGTTTGGATTGGGGCCGCCGGAACCATTATATAGCGTCTCCGGGGCAAAAGTCAACAACGCGACAAAAAAGCCTCCGGCCGTTCAAGGTCCGAAGGCTTTGACTGGAGGTGACACCCGGATTTGAACCGGGGAATCAGGGTTTTGCAGACCCTTGCCTTACCACTTGGCTATGTCACCGGCGGCCAGACAAAAAAATGGAGCGGGCAACGAGGCTCGAACTCGCTACCTCCACCTTGGCAAGGTGGCGCTCTACCAGATGAGCTATGCCCGCGCGTGGTGCCCAGAGCCGGGATTGAACCAGCGACACACGGATTTTCAGTCCGTTGCTCTACCAACTGAGCTATCTGGGCGATTTTCTGTTCTCTGCGAGACGGGGATGGTTTCAAAAAAAGTGGCGACCCGGAACGGACTTGAACCGTCGACCTCTAGCGTGACAGGCTAGCGTTCTAACCAACTGAACTACCGGGCCATGTATGGTGGGAACAACTGGACTCGAACCAGTGACCTCCTGCTTGTAAGGCAGGCACTCTAACCGGCTGAGCTATGCTCCCGGAACCGGCGCGCCTCATGTGCGGCAACGTGGAACATTATACACGGGAACGGGACGTTTGTCAAGCCCCTTTGAAAAATTTTTCCGCGCGGGGAGAGACGGAAAGAAGCTCCCCCGTAACGAGAGAGCTTCCGGGACATCAGTAGAAGCGCTTCTTGTTCTTACGAGCGGCTTCCGACTTCTTACGGCGCTTGACGCTGGGGCTTTCGTAGTGCTCTCTTTTACGAACCTCGGCAATCACGCCCGCCTTCGCGCAACTGCGTTTGAACCGCTTGAGCGCGCTGTCAATGGACTCGCCGTCTTTCACATGAATCTCAGACATCTATAATCCCTCCCTCCGGGGCGTCCGGCGGAGCGGACGCGTAGAAGGCCATCGTCAATCGCTTCTGTCAATGATTCGCAATCCGGCCTTAGGGTTCTGGATTCGCATCCTGTCAAATGGCTCTGTCAATGGCTAATAAAGTTATTATAAGGAATTTGCCGGTTCTTGTCAAGGATTTTTTGCGGACAGCGGGCATTTTTTCTTTATGGAATGAAAGCGCCCGCCGTCCGGGCGGCATTTGTTACCCTGATTTCCGGTAAAGATTGACAATTTCAGGCGGGTTTGTGGCAACATTGCCAAAGGACGCGGAACGTTCGCCGCGGCTTTACGATAAAACAGACAAAAGCGGCGGAACGTTATTCCGGCTTGACGATCAGGTTGACAAGACGGTTTTTGACCAGAATCGTCTTGACCAGTTTCATCCCCTCCGTGGCGCGCCGGACTTTTTCGAGTTGACGCGCGGCCTCTATCACGGCCTCCTGTTCGCTGTCGGGCGGCAGGGTGACGGTACCCTTGAGTTTGCCGTTGACCTGTACGGCCATGTCCACGGTCTTGGAGACGGTCTTGTTCTCATCGTAGCGCGGCCACGCCTCCTGACAGGCCATGTGTCCGCTTTCGGCGGCGAATCCCAGCCGCTCCCAGAGTTCCTCCGCGATATGCGGCGCGAACGGACTCAGCAGCAGCAGTAAAACGCGCATATCTCCGCGGGACGCGCCGTTGGACGTCAGCTCATTGACCAGCGTCATCATGGCCGCTATGGCGGTGTTCATCTTCAGGTCGTTGATGTCCTCGGTGACTTTTTTTATCGTCCGGTGAAGGGCGGGTTCGTTGGCGGGGGTGACGTCCCCGGACGCGGACGCGGCCTCGGCCAGATTCCAGACGCGGTCAAGGAAACGTTTCGACCCCTTGACGGCTTCCGTGGACCAGATCGCGGCCTTCTCGAAGTCGCCCACGAACATGATATACAGGCGCATTGTGTCCGCGCCGTACTGCGCCACAATGTCGTTCGGGTTCACGACGTTTCCGCGGGACTTGGACATCTTTTCCCCGCCCTCGCCCAAAATCATGCCGTGACTGGTGCGCTTGGCGTAAGGCTCCGGCGTGGGTACGGCGCCGATATCATAGAGGAACTTGTGCCAAAAGCGGCTGTAGAGCAGGTGCAGGGTCGTATGTTCCATGCCGCCGTTGTACCAGTCCACGGGGGACCAGTATTCCAACGCCTCTTTGGAGGCCAGCGCGCCATCGTTGTGGGGGTCCATATAGCGGAGGAAGTACCAGCAGGAGCCGGCCCACTGCGGCATGGTGTCGGTTTCCCGCTTGGCGGGGCCGCCGCACTTCGGACAGGTCGTGTTGACCCAGTCCGTCATAGCGGACAGCGGGCTTTCCCCGTCATCGGTCAGTTCATAGGATTCCACTTCCGGGAGGAGAAGCGGCAACTCTTTTTCGTCCAGCGGGACCCAGCCGCATTTCGGACAGTTCACCAGCGGGATCGGCTCCCCCCAGTAGCGTTGACGCGAAAACACCCAGTCGCGGAGCTTGAAATTGGTCTTGGGACTGCCGATACCCTGTTCCGTGACCCACTTTGTCATAGCGGGGATTGCGTCCTTGACCGTCATGCCGTTCAGGAAGCCGGAATTGACCATAATGCCGGTATCGTCTTTCAGGATGAAGGCCTCTTTTGTGATATCGCCGCCGCGGACGACTTCCACAATGGGCAGGCCGAATTTTGTGGCAAAGTCCCAGTCGCGTTGATCGTGCCCGGGCACGCCCATGACGGCGCCGGTGCCGTAGCTCATCAGGACGTAGTCGGAGACAAACACGAGGATTTCCGTCCCGTTGACGGGGTTCGTGGCCGTGACGCCCTGTAAACGGACGCCCGTTTTTTCCCGGTTGAGTTCGCCGCGTTCAAAGTCGGACTTGCGGGAGGCCTCTTCCAGATAGGCGGCGACCTCGTCCCAGTTCCCGATTTTCTCGCGCCATTGCTTCAGGTACGGGTGTTCGGGGGAGAGGACCATATACGTGACGCCAAAGAGCGTGTCACAACGCGTCGTGTAAACGGTCAGGGTATCCCCGGCGGAGGTGGGGAAGCGGACTTCCGTCCCCTCGGAGCGTCCGATCCAGTTGCGTTGCTGGATTTTCACGCGGCTGATATAGTCCACGGTGTTGAGGTCGTCAATGAGGCGGTCGGCGTACTTGGTGATGGCCAGCATCCATTGGCTTTTCTCCCGGCGGATAACCGGACTTCCGCACCGTTCGCACACGCCCTCCACGACTTCCTCATTGGCCAGCACGCATTTACAGCTTGTGCACCAGTTCACGGGCATGGAAGCCTTGTAGGCCAGACCGTGCTTGAACAGTTGCAGGAAAATCCACTGTGTCCACTTGTAGTAACCCGGGTCGGTGGTATCGACCACGCGGTCCCAGTCGAAGGAGTAGCCCAGCATATGGAGCTGAGCCGTGAAATTGCGGATGTTGTCACGGGTGACCTTGGCCGGGTGGATATGGTTTTTAATGGCGTAGTTCTCGGTAGGCAGTCCGAAGGCGTCAAAGCCAATGGGGAAGAGGACGTTGTAACCCTCCATGCGCTTCTTACGGCAGATGATGTCCATGGCGGTAAAGGGGCGGGCGTGGCCCACGTGGAGGCCCTGTCCGGACGGGTACGGGAACTCGATCAGCCCGTAGAACTTTTCACGGGTCCTGTCGCCGTTGACGGCGGCAAAGGGTTTGGTTTCCAGCCATTTTTTCTGCCATTTCGCTTCAATGGCGGTGAAATCGTACTTCATGCGCGTTTACGTCCTCCTCACTCTTTGCGTAAAAACGAAAGGTCCATGCGCTTTCCGTCGCTCCAGAGGCGTTCCAGCGAATAAAATTCCCGCGCCTCCCCGGAGAAGATATGCACGACCACGCTTCCGTAATCGAGCAGTACCCAAGTACCGTCCCGGTGTCCCTCACGGTGCAGGAGCGGTTCCCCGCCCTGTTCCTCCATGGCCTTTTCAACCGCGCCGCTGAGGGCGTTAATCTGCGTGCTGGACGCGCCGGTGGCAATAACGAAGTAATCGGCCAGCGTGGTTTGATCGGTAATCTCAATGACGGCAATTTCCCGGCCCTTCTTATCGTCCAGAGCCGTAGCCGCGATAATAGCAAGTTCTTTTGGTGTCATAAAAGGCTCCTTTCCGCCGTTAATCCTGATGGACTTTGGTTGCCTCCCGGTCCTCCACGTACCCGGTGGAAGAGCGAAGGGTGCCGTTGCTCCGTACGGACATAATGTCCAAGTCCGACATATCGAACTCCGCAAGGAAGGGACTCAGACGCGTGTTGACGATTTCCAGAAGGTCGCTTGCCTTCGGACAGACATAGGACAGGTTCTGATTGTAGGACCGGCTCCATACGCTCACGCCGTACCACGGCATGGTAAAGAATTCGATATCGTCCATGCCAAGCCCGCCCATGAAGGCCTTCTGCAAGAACCAGAGCATATTCTGGAACGTCAAATCCGTGTCAATGGTTTCCTCGCACACTTTGGCGATTTTGTTGATGTTGCGTACGTTCTGAATCGTCAGCATTTGCCGGAACAGGGCCTTGAGGAAGTTCTGTTGCAGCTCCATTCTTCCGGCGTCTCCGATACCGCCGTTGCGTTTCCGGTAGCCGTAGGGGCTGTCATTGTCATTGGCGCGCCAGCGGATCACCTGCATGGCGTCCGAGCCGGTCAGGAGACGGTAGCCCTGTTCCTGTTCAATGACAAGGTCCTGTTTGGGGTCGTGGTAGTCCATGGGGTAGGGGTTGTCGAACCATACGCCGCCGATGGCGTCCACGATTTTCCCCACGGCTTCCCACTCCACCACGATTTTAAAATCCGGCTGGAAGCCGACCAGTTGAGAAACTTCCTTGTAAACCTGCTGAATGCCCTTTTCCCCGCCGCCGAAGTAACTGTAGACGGAGTTAATCTTTTTCACGTCCCACGGCACGTTGATCATCGTGTCACGGGGAATCGACATGACGTTTGCTTTCTGGTTGGTAACGTCATAGCTGAGCAAAAGCATGGTATCGGTATTTCCGCCGCCGCCGGTGTCGCGGCCCAGTATCAGCACGGTGTAGAAGTCCTCGCTCTTGCGCAAACCGCTTTGTTGCGGACGGATTCCCTCGCCGTAGTCAATGGTATCGCCGTCCGGGGGGAAGTCGCCGGACTGTATGGCGTCCATACGGTCACTGGTCCGGGAAGAGACCGTTTCGGTTTCCTCACTGTAGCCGACCGGAAGGGTGGGGCGTACAAAGACTTTCTGCCAGAGGGTGTGCCCGATCAGGACCAGCAACATCAGGATAATCAGAATCAGCGGAAGGATTCTATGGCGTTTCTTTCTCCGGAACGGCGTGTACTGCGGGTACATGGAGTTATATTTGCCGCCCATTCGCGTGTACTGTTGACTGTATTTCTTCATTTCGTTCCTTTCACATCCTCCAGCGCTTCCAAAGTGGCGCGGTGCAGGGGTTCCCCGCGCGCGTTCATTTCCCGTATGGTCATTTCAAGGCCCATGGAGAGGCCGTCGTCAAGGTTTTCATAACAGGCCCGCCGCAGGTCCTCCACGCCGGGGAAGTCCCGTGACGGCTCTATGTAGTCCGCCAAGTACATGATTTTTTCGAGCAGGGACATCCGCGCGCGTCCCGTGGTATGGTAGCGGATGGCGCGGACAATGTCAGGGTCCATGCCGTACGTCTCCCGGGCCACGGCGGCGCCGGTGAGGGCGTGGAGCAGTTTCGGGTTCGCGCGTTCGACCGGGTCCGGCTCGATACCGTAACGCGCGCAAAGGGCAAAGTGTTCTTCGGGCGTACAGCGTTTCGTGCAGTCATGCAGGAGCGCGGCGCGGCGGGCCTGTTCCACGTTCGCGCCGTAACGGATACTCAGGCGTATGGCCTCCTGTTCGGCGCCCAGTACGTGGGGAATGCGGCGGTGATGAAGGCACGAGAGCGCCACGGGACGCAAGCGGGACAGGGGCAGGTGTTTCAAGTCCTCCCGGGTGCCGTAGAGGCCTTCCCGGAGAATATAGCCGTAGACGGCCGGGGGGAGCAGACGCGCCCCGCCGCCGTGGGGAAGCGTTTCCCGGACTTCCGTGGAAGAGACGTCCACCACGTCCGGCACGGCAAGCGTAAAGATACGGGCCTGTGGGAACTTGCGGTAGAGCGCCTCGCGCTGCGCGGAAAACTGGGCGTCCATGTCCTCGCCGGTACGGCCGAAGGCGGCGATTCCGGCAAGAGAAAGGATACGTCCGGCCTGATACCAGTTATGCAGGGACAGGAACATATCGGTACCCATCAAAAGCCAGAGTTCTGCGTCCGGGAAACGGGCGTTGAGGGTTTCGAGGGTTTCGACCGTGTAGCTTTTGCCGTCCCGGCGAAGTTCGATGTCCAGCGTGCGGACAGGGACGGAAGCGCACAACTGTTCCCCGGCGATACGGGTCATTTCCAGCCGTTTTTGCGGGTCCGGGGTTCCGGGCGGAAGGGGTTTATGGGGCGGCAGTCCGGCGGGAATCAGGTAGAGTTCTTGCAGATTCAGCGTCTCCACGACCGCGCGCGCCGCCGCGATATGTCCCAAGTGCGGCGGGTTGAACGTGCCGCCGTAAATGCCGATTTTCATGGGTTTGTAATCCTCATTTCCGCGTTTTTCTGTTTGGCCTGACGCCGTGGCGATACGGAGCCGGCTTCTTTTTCCGCTTGCGGTACAGCACGAATTTCGAGCCGATGACCTGTACCACTTCGCTGTTTGTGGCGCTGGCCAAGGTTTCGGCGGCTGTACGGGGGGTGTAGTCCGGACAGGTGTCCAGTACGCGTCCCTTCATCAGTTCGCGCGCTTCCAGCGTGATGTCGGCCTGATGAATCAGGGTTTCCCCGATTCCGTCTTTGCCGATTTGTAAAACGGTATCCAAGCCGTTTGCGAGTCCCCGTAACCGGGCACGTTCTTTTGGTGTCATGCCTCCGCCCCCAGTGCTCAGTGATGTTTTTTGCGCTTTTTCCTCTTTTTATGATGACGGGACGCGGTTTCCGGCGCGTCCGGCGTTTCGGACGTTGCCACAGGTTCCGGCGCGTCCGGCAGTTCGGACGTCTCCACAGATTCCGGCGCGTCCGGCAGTTTGGGCGTCCCCACGGCTTCCGGCGCGTCCGGCAGTTTGGGCGTCCCCACGGCTTCCGGCGCGTCCGGCAGTTCGGGCGTCTCCGCGGCTTCCGGCGCGTCCGGCAGTTCGGGCGTCTCCACAGATTCCGGCGTGTCCGGCGTTTGGGGCGTCTCCACAGATTCCGGCGCGTCCGGCGTTTCGGACGTCCCCACGGCTTCCGGCGCGTCCGGCAGTTCGGACGTCTCCACAGATTCCGGCGCGTCCGCGCTCTCCGCCGCTTCCAGTTTCTGCTTCTCTTCCTCCAACTCGTTCCACGCCCGTTCGCTCAGGTACGCCCCCAGCGTTTCCGCGAAAGCGCGTAACGCCTTTCCGCGGTGCGACACCTCCGACTTTTCCTCCGGCGTCATTTGCGCGAACGTCTTGAGTTTCGGCGGATAATTGAAAATCGGGTCGTAGCCGAAGCCCTCCGTGCCCAGCGGTATATAGCTTATCACGCCGTCACAGCGTTCCTCGGCGGTCAGGGTGTCGCCGTTCGGGAACGCGCACGCAATCGCGCACGTAAAATGGGCGTCCCGGCGTCCCTGTCCTTTGACGCTCTCCAAGAGCAGTTTGTTCCGTTCGGCGTCCGACAAAGATTCCCCGCCGTAGCGGGCGGAATACACGCCGGGACCGCCGTTGAGGACGTCCACGCACAGCCCGGAGTCGTCCCCGATGGCCGGAAGCCCTGTCTGTACGCACAGAGCCTTTGCCTTGAGCATGGCGTTTTCGGCGAACGTGGTTCCGGTCTCCTCCACGTCCACGACAACCCCCGCCTCTTCCGGGGAAATCACCTCAAGGCCCAGTTCCGACAAAATGTCCCGCATTTCGCGGAGTTTCGCCGGGTTATGGGTCGCCAGTACAAATTGTTCCGACATTACAGCTTCCCTCCCAGCGCTTCCCGTTGAACCGCCAGCAGTTCCTTGTTGCCCTTTGCGCACAGGCGGAGCAATTCCTGCTGTTCGCTGACGCTGAACGCGCGTCCCTCGCCGGTGCCCTGTAGTTCTATGATTTCGCCCAGCTCGTTCATGACACAGTTCATGTCCACCTGCGCGCGGCTGTCCTCACTGTAGCACAGGTCGAGCATAACGTAGTCGTCCACGATACCCGCGCTGATTCCTGTCACGTAGTGCAACAGGGGAGACGCAAAGATTTCGCGCTCGTCCATCAGCCACCGGCACGCCAGCGCCAGAGCGACAAAGCCGCCCGTCACGGACGCGGTCCGCGTGCCGCCGTCACCCTGAATGACATCGCAGTCGACCGTAATCGTGTGTTCCCCCAGCCGGGACAGGTCCACGGCGGAACGGAGAGAGCGTCCGATCAGACGCTGAATTTCCGCGCTCCGGGACGAGAGTTTCAACTTGGAAATGTCGCGGTTTTCGCGTTCCCGGTTGGCGCGCGGAAGCATGGAATATTCCGCCGTCACCCAGCCCTCGCCGCGCGGCACGTGGAACGGTACCCGGTAGCTGACGCTGGCACAGCAGAGCACCTTCGTGTCCCCGCACTCAATGAGACAGCTTCCCTCCGCGAACTTACTGTAATTGGGCGTAATTTTCACGGGACGCGTTTCATTGAGCGCCCGTCCGTCCTCTCTCAACACGACAGCACACTTCCCTTTCTTTCAAATGACGGCTTCCAGATAGGCGCGGGCGTCAAAGGGGCGCAAATCGCCGATCGCCTCGCCCACGCCGGCCAGTTTCACGGGTACGCCTAATTCCTTGGCCACCGGAACCACAATGCCGCCCTTGGCGGTGCCGTCCAGTTTGGTCAGGACGATTCCGGTCAGGCCGGCGGCCTCCCGGAATTGCCGCGCCTGAATCAAACCGTTCTGTCCCGTGGTGGCGTCCAGTACCAGCAGGGTTTCCTTCGCGGAATCGGGGCATTCGCGGTCTATGATTTTGCGCAGTTTGGAGAGTTCGGCCATGAGATTGGCCTTGTTATGGAGCCGTCCGGCGGTGTCGACAAGCACCACGTCCGCCTTACGTGCCTTGGCGGCCTGAAGGGCATCGAACAGGACCGCGCCGGGGTCGGTCCCCTCCTTCTGGCGGATGATGTCACAGGAAGCGCGTCCCGCCCAGATTTCGAGTTGTTCCCCGGCGGCGGCGCGGAAGGTGTCGGCGGCGCAGAGAAGGACCTTTTTCCGTTTTCTCCGGCGCAGGTAATAGGCCAGTTTCCCGATGGAGGTTGTCTTGCCCACGCCGTTGACGCCGACAAAGAGTATCACGGCGGGAGCCGGGGAAAGGCACAGCTCCGGGTCTCCCACGCTCATTTGTCCCTCCAAAATGACGCGCAGACTCCAGCGGATTTCCTCCGGGTCGCGCAGGGCGTCCCGTTTGACAATCTTCCGCAGTTCCTCCACGGCCGCCGTGGCGGTTTCCATGCCGATATCGGCCAGAATGAGACTTTCTTCCAGTTCGTCAAAAAAGGTTTCGTCCGCCTCCGTGAAGCCGGAGCCAAACACATTATTGGTAATTTTTTTCAGTTGGTCAAAGAAGCCCATAACGCCCCGTCCTTTCCGGTTCACGGTGTCAGTCAATTTTGAACTGTTTTGCCATGTCGTTCAGATTGATGGTTAAAATTTTACTGATTCCCTGTTCCTGCATGGTCACGCCGTAGAGTACGTCCGCCTCTTCCATGGTGCCGCGCCGGTGGGTGATGACGATAAACTGTGTTTTTGCGGTCAGGTTGCGCATATAGCGGGCGTAGCGCGTGACGTTCACGTCATCCAGCGCGGCCTCGATCTCGTCCATGACGCAGAACGGGGTCGGGTGTACTTTCAGGATGGAGAAGTAAAGCGCGATGGCGACAAAGGCCTTTTCGCCGCCGGAGAGCAGGGAAATTGTTTTCAACGTTTTACCGGGCGGCTGGGCCTTGATTTCAATGCCGCAGTTCAGGATGTCGCGCGGGTCCTCTAATTCCAGACGCGCCGCGCCGCCGCCGAAAAGCTCCACAAACGTGTGCTGGAAGCTCTCGGAAAGCAACTGGAACTGATGGGCGAAAATCACGGCCATTTGATTCGTGATTTCCGTAATAATGCCTTCCAACTCCACCCGGGCCTTGTCGATGTCGTCCCGCTGGCCGGTCAGGTAGGTGTAACGGGCATTGACGCGTTCAAACTCTTCAATGGCCCCCATGTTGATGGCGCCGAGCGCGTGTATTTCACGCTTAAGCTCCCCGGCGCGGCGGGTCGCCTTCGGGACGCTTTCCAGTTCGATTCTCTGGGCCATTGCGTCCGTACGGGAGATTTCGTAGGTCTCCCACATCCGGTCCACAATCTGTTTCTCCTCCAAGGCCCCGGCGGAGAGCTTCTGTTCCAGTTTCGACACAAGACGCTCCATACGTAACAGGTTTTCGTTCATTTCCTGACTTTTCCGGTTTTGCGCCGTGCGCTGTGCCTCTAATTCCAGTCTGGCCCGGTTCAACGCCGTAAGGGCCGCGGCGATGTCGGCCTCTTCTTTCTTGAGGGCCTCTATTTCCCCCCGACGGGTTTCAATCTCCGCTTCCGCGGCGCGTATGGCTTCGGCGTAGGCACGTAACGCGGCCTCTTTCTGTTCCGCGCCGCCGGACAGCTCTTCGGAGAGTTTACGCAAGTCAGCGGCGCGATTGGCGGCGGCGTCCCGTTCGGCGGTCAGGGCCGCGCACGCCTCCCGCTCCGCGGTGATGCGTTCGGAGAGCGTCCCGGAGCGCGAGAGAAGTTCCGACTGCCCCGCGAACGCCTCCGCCGCCTCCCGGTGACGCGCTTCCGCCTCCGCGTTACGTTCGCCGATACGCTGTTTGAGCGTATCCAGCCGGATCCCGTTTTCGTTCAGCCGCTGTCCCAGCGCGGACAACTCCCCTTTCAAAGTTTGCGCGCCCTGCCGGAGCGCCGGAAGGGACTCGTCAAAGTGTTTTTGGGCCTCTTCCAGCCGGAGAAGCGTTTCCTGTAACTGACGGCGGCTTTCCTCCGCGGTTTCGAGGTCGTAACGCGCGGCGGAGAGTTCCCGTCCGGCCTGTTCCTCCTTCTGTTTGGCGGTTTCCAAATTCTGTTTCAGCGTCACGGCGCGTCCGTTCAGACGGTCGAGTTCGGCCTTCCGGCTCAGTACGCCCGCGTTCTTTGACACGGAGCCGCCCGTCATGGACCCGCCCCGGTTGATGACCTGTCCGTCTAACGTGACAATCCGGAAGGCGTTCCGGTACTTCCGGGCCATGGCAATGCCGTAATCAAGATTTTCCACAACGACCGTACGGCCCAGAAGATTGTAAAAGATTCCCTGATATCTTGCGTCAAACCGCGCCAGCCGGGACGCGATTCCCACAAAGCCGGGTTCGCGGGACGGTCCCTCCTCCCGGAGTTCGTCCCCGCGGATGGCCGTCAGGGGCAGAAAGGTAGCGCGTCCGGCGTCCTGCCGCTTGAGGAACTCAATGGCGCGTTTGGCGTCCTCCTCGCGGTCTACGACCAGATTCTGCAACGCCGCGCCGAGCGCGATTTCAATGGCGACCGTGTAGGCGGCGTCCGTGGACATCAGTTCCGCGACAGGCCCGTGAATTCCTGACAGGCGTCCGCCCGCGCGCATAACCGCCTTGACCGCCCGGGAAAAGCCTTCGTATTCTCGTTCCATGTCCGTCAGAAGCCGGATACGGTTATCCAGCGCGCCCACGTCCATGGTCATTTGCATTCTGAATTCCGCGGCCCCGGCGGCTTTCTTTTCCCGCTCCTCAAGACGCATTTGATACCCGGCAATCCGGTTTTCGGCGGCTTTCAGTTCCTCGCGCGCGGCCTCCCGTTCGGACGCGTTTTCCGCGGCCTGCGTCTCCGTCAGGTTCAGACGGCGTTCCGCTTCGCCGTACTCCTCCCCGGCGGCACGGCGGCGCGCTTCGAGTTGGACGTTTTCGGCGGTCACGGCGGCGGCTTCCGTACGCAGTTCGGCGGCGGCGGCCAACGCTTCGGCCTCCCGCGCCCGTGACGCCTCTATCTGTGCGCGCACGTCATCGGCGCGCTGTGCGGCGTCCTTGGCCTGCTCCAACAGGGCGTTTAACGCGCCGGTCCGCTCCGAAAGCGCGGCGGAGAGTTCCGCGGCCCGCGCCTCCTGTTCGGCGGCCTGCCGGACCAGTCCGCCGGAACGGTGTTCGGTTTCGTCCAACTCCTCCCGCGCGCGCTGTATATTCTCCCGCTGGTGGGCAATGTCCGTCTGAAGGACCGCAACGGCCGATTCACGTTCGTGTCGGAGCGTTTCCAACTCGGCGCTTTTCGCGCGTAAGCGCTCCGATTCGACATCTTTTTCCCGCATGGCCTCGCCGTAACGCTCCCCTTGGGCGTACAGCGCGTCCAACGCGTCCCGGGCCTCGTCCCGCTCCTGTGACGCCGCCTGATAATCGGTCCGCGTCTTTTGGGCCGCGGCCTTCAACGCGTCCAACTGTTCCAGCCACAGGGAAAGCTCCAGTACCCGCAATTCGTCCCGAAGAATCAGGAAGCGTTTGGCCTTGTCGGCCTGTACCCTGAGCGGCTCGACCTGCAACTCAAGCTCCGAGATTTTGTCATTGACACGGGTCAAATTCTCCTGTGTGCGCTCAAGTTTCCGTTCGGTCTCCTCCTTGCGGTGGCGGTAACGGGAGATTCCCGCCGCTTCCTCGAAAATTTCGCGGCGTTCCCCGCTTTTCGCGGACAGGATTTCGTCAATTTTGCCCTGTCCGATGATGGAATATCCCTCCCGGCCAAGGCCGGTGTCCATGAACAGTTCCATCACGTCCCGGAGACGCACCGACTGCCGGTTGATATAGTATTCCGACTCTCCGCTCCGATAATACCGGCGCGTTACGGCAACCTCGCTTTCTTCCATGCCGGGGAAAATACGGCCGGTATTGTCCAGCACGAGCGTTACCTGCGCGAAACCGACCTGACGGCGCTTCTGGGTTCCCCCGAAAATGACGTCCTCCATTTTGGTCCCGCGCAGTCCCTTTGCGCTCTGCTCGCCCATTACCCAGCGGATGGCGTCTGAAATATTCGATTTTCCGGACCCGTTCGGGCCGACAATCGCGGTCAGGTCCTCCCCGAAATTCAACACGGTTTTGTCCGGAAACGACTTAAACCCCTGTATTTCCAATGCTTTCAGATACACGCTCCACCTCACACGCCCGCCGCGGCTCTCATGCAATCCGGGAACCGGACCCTGTCCGCGTTCCGTGGGGTACAGTTTACCAGAAGCAACCGCCGATTGCAACGAAAATTATGAAAATTCGTGAAATTTTTATCAACGGTCCTGTCACAGCACAATTCCGCGAAAGGGTCCGTCTTGCAATCCGGGGGCGGATGTGCTATTCTGAGAGCGTAGAACGCACAGGAAGGGGGGCTGTTATGCTTCTGTTTACGGGCGGAACCGTGTACCGGGACGGGCGTTTTGAAGAGGAAGCGCTGGCCGTGGACGGGGAGAACGTCACGGCCTGTCCGGCCCGGACGGACGGCGTCTCGGTGATACGGGTCCCGGGATGTCTGATTGTGCCGGGGTTTACGGACGTGCACGTGCACTTACGCCAGCCGGGTTTCGCGTACAAGGAGACCATTTACTCCGGGACGTCCGCCGCCGCCGCGGGCGGGTACACGACCGTGTGCTCCATGCCGAACCTGAATCCCGTCCCCGACACGCCGGAACATCTGCGCGTACAGCTTGACTTGATCCGCCGGGACGCCGTGATCCGGGTCCGTCCTTACGGCTCCATCACGCGCGGGGAACAGGGCGCGGAACTGTCGGATTTTGAAACGCTTGCGCCGTACGTGGCGGGCTTTTCGGACGATGGAAGGGGCGTACAGTCGCGGGACGTCATGCGGGCGGCCATGGAGCGCGCGAAGGGCGTGGGAAAGCCGATTGTCGCGCACTGTGAGGACGAGTCGCTTCTGCGCAAGGACTGGGCGGTACATGACGGCGCGTACGCGGCCCGGAACGGCCTTCCCGGAAACCCGTCCGAAAGCGAGTGGAAACAGGTCGAACGTGACCTTGAACTGGTCCGGGACACGGGGTGTCAGTATCACGTGTGCCACGTGTCAACGAAAGAGAGCGTGTCCCTGATTCGGGCGGCGAAACGGGACGGGCTTCCGGTCAGTTGCGAGACCGCGCCGCACTATCTGGCCCTGACGGATGAGGAATTGTCGGACGAGGGCCGCTTCAAGATGAATCCGCCCATCCGGAGCGCCGCCGACCGCGATGCGCTCCTTGCCGGACTGCTGGACGGTACCGTAGACTGTATCGCCACGGACCACGCGCCCCACAGCGCCGCGGAGAAGTCACGCGGCCTGCGCGGGAGTCTCAACGGCGTGGTCGGACTGGAAACGGCCTTCCCGGTCCTCTATACGCGTCTGGTCGAGACGGGCCTTGTCCCGCTGAAAACGCTCCTGCGCGCGCTCTGTACGCGTCCGCGGGAACTATTCGGTTTTCCGGCCGTGACGCTTACTCCGGGGTCCCCGGCCGATTTTACGGTTTTGGACCTGAACCGCCCGCACATCGTCAACGCCGAAACGTTCCGTTCGCTGGGCCGCGCCACGCCGTTTGACGGCTGGGGCGTCTCCGCCGCCGTGGCTATGACGCTCTGCGGCGGGAAAATCGTGTACCATCACCTGCCGGACCGGGAGGAACTGCCGTGAAAGCCTCTGCCTTTACGCTCCAACGCGTACGCCACCTGAACGCCGATACCGTGGAGCTGACGCTGTCCGGCGACACGTCCGACATCCGCGCGCCGGGACAGTTCGTCAACATCGCCCTGCCGGGGTTCTTTCTGCGCCGTCCGGTGTCCGTCTGCGACTGGTCGGACGGAACATTAACGCTCCTGCTCCGGCTCGCGGGCGCGGGGACGCGTCAGCTTGCCGCAACGCCGCCCGGTACCGCCCTTGACGTCCTCAGCGGACTGGGCAACGGCTTTACTCCGCCGGGCGTCCCGCCGGAGCGCGTCATTTTGGCGGGCGGCGGAATCGGTATCGCGCCGCTGTACGGGCTGGCAAAGGCGTTGTCACGTCAGGGAATCCGCCCCGTTGCCGCGCTGGGGTTCCGGGACCGCGCCGGACTGTTCTATGTGGACGAGTTCCGCGCCGTGTGCGATACGGTCCTGATCGCCACGCAAGACGGTTCGTCCGGCGTGCGCGGACAGATCACGGACCTGTTGCAACAGAACGTTTCCCGGACGTATGTCTACTGTTGCGGCCCCCTGCCCATGCTGCGCGCCGTGTACGCTCTGCCGCACCTGCGCGGCGGTCAGTACAGTTTCGAGGCGCGGATGGGGTGCGGGTTCGGAGCCTGTATGGGCTGTTCCATGCCGTTCCGGGACGGCTGGCGGCGGATTTGCAAGGACGGCCCGGTGTTCACGCGGGAGGAAATCATATGGGAGAACTGAACAAGACGCCGGATCTGTCCGTGACGCTGGCGGGCGTAAGACTGAAAAACCCCGTGATTCCGGCCTCCGGGACGTTCGGCTATGGCCGCGAGTACGCCGAATTCTACGACCTGAACCTTCTGGGCGCGTTCGCGTGGAAGGGTACGACCGCTCAGCCGCGTGACGGCAACCCGCCGCCGCGTATCGCCGAGGCCCCCGCCGGAATGCTCAACGCCATCGGCCTGCAAAATCCGGGCATAGACGCCGTCATCCGGGAGGAGGTCCCGCGCATTGCCCGGACGTTTCAAGGCCCCGTCATCGCGAACGTGGGCGGGTTCACGGTGGAGGAGTACGCGGAAAACTGCCGGAAATTGGAGGACGTGGAGCAGTGCGCCATACTGGAAATCAACATTTCCTGTCCGAACGTCCACGCGGGCGGGCGCAATTTCGGCACGGACCCGAAAGCGGCGGCGGAAGTGACGGCGGCGGTCCGGCGCGTGACCCGGAAGCCGGTCTTTATGAAGCTGACGCCGAACGTTGCCGATATTACGGAAATCGCGCGCGCGTGCGCGGACGCCGGCGCGGACGGCCTGTGCCTGATCAATACGCTGTTGGGAATGCGCGTTGACCTGAACACGCGCCGCCCGGTACTGGCCAACCGTACCGGGGGACTGTCCGGCCCCGCCGTGTTCCCGGTGGCGGTCCGGATGGTCTGGGACGTCTACGAGGCGGTCCGACTGCCGATCATTGGCTGTGGCGGCGTGTCGCGCGCGGAGGACGTGGCCGAAATGATGCTGGCGGGGGCGTCCGCCGTGGAAATCGGCGCGGCGAACCTGCGTGACCCGTACCTGTGCAAACGGATCGTAGAGGCCCTGCCGGACCTGTGCGGACGCTTGGGCGTGGAGCGTATTTCGGACCTGACCGGCGCGGCGCATGAACAGGAGGCGAATATATGAACACAAAAGAAGTCATTGTTGCGCTGGACTTCCCGGACTGCGCGGAAACGCTGGCGTTTCTGGACCGCTTCCCGGACGGGGAAAAGCCGTTCTTGAAAATCGGCATGGAACTGTACTTTGCCGAAGGGCCGTCCGTGGTCCGGGAACTCCGTCAGCGCGGACACCGGATTTTCCTTGACCTGAAACTGTGCGACATTCCGAACACCGTACGGCGCGCCATGTCGGTCCTGTCGCGGCTGGACGTGGACATGGTCAACCTGCACGCGTCCGGGGGTTCGGCTATGATGAAAGCGGCCTTGGAGGGTTTGACGCGTCCGGACGGCTCCCGGCCCCTGCTGATAGCCGTCACGCAGTTGACCAGTACGGACGCCCGGACCTTGAAAGAGGAGTTGCTGATTGACACGCCCATGGAAGAAACCGTGTTGCGTTACGCCCGCAACGCCGCCGCACAGGGCCTTGACGGGGTCGTGTGTTCGCCGCTGGAGGCCGCCGCAGTGAAACGGCGTTGCGGGAACGGCTTTCTGACCGTTACGCCCGGAATCCGTTTCGCGGACGGGGAGACCGGCGACCAGAAACGGATCATGACCCCGGACCGCGCCGCGAACGCCGGGTGTGACTGTATCGTTGTGGGACGTCCCGTGACGCTGGCCCCGGACCCCGTGGAGGCGTACCGGCACTGTGTGCGGGAGTTTATCGGGGAGGGGGACCATGTCTGACTATCCCGTTTCCCCGTTGATGATGGTTTTCACGATGTTGTCCGTATTTCTGTTCTTTCTGTTCGCGGCGTTCACTGTCACGATGTTGATCCGGGGGCTGGGACAGTGGAACCGTCCCCGCGGCAGTCCGCGTCTGACGGTCCGCGCCGTGGTGGCGGGACGGCGGCAGAAGCGCGAAACGTACTACGTTACGTTTCAGGTGGACAGCGGCGACCGGCTGGAACTGGCCGTGGACGCCACGGAGTACGGACAGCTTACGGAGGGAGACGCCGGACAGCTTACGTTTCAGGGTACCCGCTATCTTGCGTTTGTCAGAAACGGACAGGAGGAGAACGTATGACGGAAATCCAACGGGCGGTGGCCCATGACCTGTTATCCATTGGCGCGGTGTTTCTGCGGCCGGAAGAGCCGTTCCTATGGGCGTCCGGTATCCGGAGTCCGATTTACTGCGACAACCGCCTGACGTTGACCGCGCCGGACGTCCGGACGCGTATCGAAACCGCGCTGGCCGCGCTGATCCGCGAACGTTACCCCGCCGCTCAAGTCCTGATGGGCACCTCTACCGCCGGAATCCCGCACGCGGCCATTGTCGGGCACCTGACCGGCCTGCCCATGGGCTATGTACGTTCCGGCAACAAGGACCACGGACGCGGAAACCGTATCGAAGGCCGTCTGGCCCCCGGAGCGCGTGTCGTGGTCGTGGAGGACCTGATATCCACCGCCGGAAGCTGTCTGGACGTTGTGGAGGCTTTGCGGGACGCCGGCGCGGACGTGCTGGGGATTGCGTCCATTTTCACCTATGGCATGAAGAAAGGCCTTGAACGGTTGGCCGCCGCGGGCGTCCAAAACAGCAGTCTGTGTGACTTTGACGCCGTGTGTGAAGTCGCCGCCGAAGAGGGGAAAATCAGGCCCGAGGATATCGCGCGCTTACGCCGCTTCCGCGACAATCCCTCCGACGAAAGCTGGATGTCCTGACACGGAAAGGAGACCCCATGCCCCGACACCTCATTGACATTACCGATTTGACCACACAGGAAATTGACGCCCTGCTTGCCACGGCGGAAAACATTCTGGACCATCCGGAGGCGTACTGTGACGTATGCGCCCGGAAACAGTTGGCCACGCTCTTCTTTGAGCCGTCCACGCGGACCCGGCTTTCCTTTGAGTCGGCCATGCTGGCCCTTGGCGGACAGGTTTTAGGCTTCTCTTCCGCGGATTCCAGTTCCACGGCCAAGGGCGAGAGCCTCACGGACACCGTCCATACGGTCAGTTGCTACGCCGACATTATCGCCATGCGCCACCCGAAGGAGGGCGCGCCGTTCGCCGCCGCGCAAGTGTCGGAAGTCCCGATTATCAACGCCGGGGACGGCGGACACAATCACCCCACGCAGACGCTTACCGACCTGCTGACCATCCATCGCGAACGCGGAAGCCTGCACGGCTTTACCATCGGTTTTTGCGGAGACCTCAAATTTGGCCGTACGGTCCATTCCCTTGTCAACGCCCTTTCGCGTTACCCGGGGATCCGTTACGTGTTTATCTCCCCGCTGGAACTCAAACTCCCGCGCTATGTCAAGGAACATTCCCTGAAAAACCGGAACATTCCCTATGAACAGACCACCGAACTTTCCTCCGTCATGCCGGAACTCGACATTCTGTACATGACCCGTGTGCAGAAGGAACGCTTCTTCAACGAAGAGGACTACCTGCGCCTGAAAGACAGCTATATTCTGACCCCCGCGAAGCTGTCGGACGCGAAGCCGGATTTGTCGATTCTCCACCCCCTGCCCCGCGTGAACGAGATTTCCACGGCCGTGGACCGTGACCCCCGCGCCGTCTACTGGAAACAGGTCCGGTACGGGAAATATATCCGTATGGCGCTTATTATGTTCCTGCTGGGCCTGACGCCGTGACAGAGGAGACTTTTCTATGAACATTGACAGCATTCAGAACGGCGTGGTTCTGGACCACATCCGGGCCGGGAAAAGTATGCTCATTTACCAGTACCTTCACCTCGACACGCTCAACTGTTCGGTCGCCATCATCCAGAACGCCCGGAGCGTCCGCATGGGCAAAAAGGACATTATCAAAGTCGATACCCCCATGGAGCTTGATTTGGACGTGCTGGGCTATTTCGATTCCAATATCACCGTAAATATCATCCGTGACGGCAAGCTGGTCGACAAGAAACACGTGGAACTGCCGAAGAAGCTGGTCAACGTCATCCGGTGCCGCAATCCGCGCTGTATCACCATGGCCGAAGAACACTTGGACGCGATTTTCCTGCTCAGCGACCCCGTACGGCATACCTATCGCTGTGCCTACTGCGACACCGCAACCGACAAAACGTTTCCGTGAACAAAGACGCCTGAGAAGTCCCGCAAAAACGGAACTTTTCAGGCGTCCCCTTACCGGCCGAATACGGACAGAATCCGCTCAAAGTCGCTCCGCCGGTTCAGTCGGTTGACAATTTTATTGGCCTGTACCACGTTGTCCGTAATCATGCCGTCCGCCTTGGTTGTGAGAAAATATTCCTGCGCGTCCAGCGTGTTCGGAGTCCAGACGAGTACGCGCTTCCCCTGCGCGTGAACGGAGTCCATCAGAGAAAGAGTCGCGGACTGCTCTTCCACGCCCAGATAGTCACAGTTCAGGCTCGTGAGGTCTCCGTAACCAAAGTACGTCAGATACCCGGTCAGGACTTCCGGGTACCATGTCTCAAGGTAGTCAATTAGGTCGTACTTCATGGAAATCAACACGGCCTGACGCAACATCCCGCGTTTCCGGATGATTTCCACAACGTCATCGCACATCCGCTGGTCGGCGGTGTCGCCCTTCAACTCGACAAAGAGCAACAGGTGTCCCTTGGAGGCGTCCAGCATTTCTTCCAGCGTGGCAACGGGGCTGTCACTGTGCTGTACGCGAAGGCGGCGGATTTCCGTAAGCGTCATTTCGGCGGGCGTCCGGCTCTCCCCGGCTACCCGCTGAAAGTTGACATCGTGATTGACAATATAGTAGCCGTCCGCGGTCCGCTGAATGTCGATTTCACTGCCGTAAGCGCCAAGGGCAATCGCGGTTTGCAGACCGGAGAGCGTATTTTCCGGCGCCTCGGCCCCGCCGCCGCGGTGGGCGATAATCCGCGTAGTGGTCTCAACGGGGAAATACGCGTCAAAGTTCTGGGCCATCAGGGAGGAGAGCGACACGGTCGCGAAGGCGCAGACAAGGACCAATCCGGCCCCGGGGACGGGATTCCGTGAGCAACGGTCCGGAGTGCGGCGGATGTAAACCGGCATATCCGTGGAATACTCGCGGTAAAGTACGGTAATCCGCACAATGTAGAACGGCATGACGAGCGCCGATGCCGCGCCGGTACACAGGAACCCGGACAGAAGCGTGACAATCAGCAAAAACCGCTGGGCCGTGGTGTCCGTGACGTTGGGAAACAGGTACCTTTCCGCCGTCAGCGGAAACAGGAAAAACAGCGTGATTTCCAGCGCGGTCAGGGCCAGTATGAGCAAAGAGTAACGGATATTCCAAAAGAGGAACTTTTTCCAGTGTTTGCGCATCAGTTCGCGGGAATACCAGCGGGCGGTTCTCACGGAAAGGCCGTCCAGAAGTACCCCGTGCAGACAGAAGATGTGCGCGATACCCAGCCACGCGAACCCCGCCAGCAGTATCAGATAGAGGACGCCGTACAGCGGGACGGCCTCAATCACGGAAGCGGCAAAGGCCGGGACCTTCCAGTTTTTCGTCAGGAAGATGTTCAGGCCCAGCCCGACCAAGGGGGCAATCAGGGCGACGTACAGCGCCACGCCCAGCCCGTCCGGGTTCAGGAACTTCGGCAGAGCCAGAAACGCGCGCCGGAGCGTGGCCCGTACGGGTTCCGCCGCGCCGGTGAGCACGTTCCCGGCGTACAGGATTTTGACGTTCAGGTCAAAGGATACGTAGAAGAAGAAAAGAGCCAGAAACAGCAGAAGAATCCACGGACCCTGCCACGTATGAAACAGAAAATAAAAGTCTCCGCCGCTGACCGCCGCCCGTCCGGCCGAACGAAGCGGAGACAGCGTAACGGTACGGAAAAACGCCAGAAGCAACGCCAGAACGCACTTTGTAACGGCCTGATATTTCCAGATTTCAGGGGACAGGTATAAGAGGGTCTTGGGTCTCATCTGCGCTCCTCCTGAACTCAGTCATGATTAGGGAACCGTCAAAGCCGCTTTCGCTGACGGAAAAATAGCGTACCTCGCCGGTATCGTCCACGTAGGAAACGCCGTTAGAGGGGATGTCGCCGGGGAACTGCGTCCAGACCAGCAACGGACGCTCCGGCGTCAATGTTTCCTGCGCGTACAGTTCCCGCACGGAAAACAGCGCGGTTCCGTCCTCGTCCACGTCCGTCAGACTGACGGACAACACTTTGAAGTCCCGTACCGCGCGTTCCGCGAAAAACACAATTCCCGCCTCGTACTCCCCGCGGTAGGCGGCAAACTCGTCATAGTCCGACAGCGCGGCCTCTTCGGCCCGCTCCACGCGTACCGCCTCCGGACGCTCCCGCGACAGCGGTTCCGCCCCGCCGCCGATCACGTAGACCAGTTCGCCCGGGCGCCCGTCATCCAGCGCAAGGAAACAGTTTGGCAGACGTTCGTTGTTTTCCAGATACAGTTCGTAGCGCGGACCGCTCTCCCACATCCCGCCGTCCGCTTCCGTATAGACAAGGTAGCCCTCGTACTCGTCCCCCAGCACAAACCCGCCGTTGTCGTACACCGTCAGCACGGTTCCGTCTCCGGCGCCGTACCACGTCCCCGCGAGCGCGCTAAAGTCCTCCGGGACTTCCTCCGGGGCCGGGGCCGATTTCTCCGGCGTTGCGCCGCACGCGCACACAAACAGCGTCAGCCATGTCAGCAGACACGCCCATACCGTTCTTTTCTTCATGTTTTCTCACCTCTCCAAAGATTTTCAGCGGCACGTACGCTCCGGACTATGATACCCGATTTTTCAGGAGCGGTCAAGCGACATCCGGAAATTTCACGCCGGCCGGCCGCGAAATTTCCCCTTGCATTCCGTCCCGGAGTGTGTTATAATGCCCGTACGTGGAGCGGTATCGAAGTGGTCATAACGGGCCTGACTCGAAATCAGGTAGGGAGTTCATCCCTCGTGGGTTCGAATCCCACCCGCTCCGCCAATCCCCAGACGGCCAATCGGTCCCGATTGGTCGTCTGTGCTGTTTCGGCGGGAGGTTCGGAAGATGAAAATTCTGGTCGTGGACGATGAACGAACTTTGGTCAAAGGAATCAAGTTCAATCTCGAAAACGAAGGTTACATGGTGGATTGCGCCTATGACGGCGCGGCGGCGGTCGAACTGGCCCGGGACGTGGGCTATGACCTCATCATTCTGGACGTCATGATGCCCGAACTGGACGGGCGGAACGCGTGTATGCAAATCCGCGAGTTCTCCAACGTGCCCATTATCATGCTCACGGCCAAGAGCGAGGACAGCGACAAGTTGATGGGCTTTGAGTGCGGCGCGGACGACTACCTGACCAAGCCCTTCAATTTGCTGGAACTCAAAGCGCGTGTACGGGCGTTACTGCGGCGCGCGGGGCACAGTCAGTCGGCCGTGCTCACGGCGGGGAACCTGTCGCTGAACACCGAAGAGCGGGTGGCCGTACGCGATGGGCGGAGCATTGACCTGACCGCCAAGGAGTACGACCTGATCGAGCTGCTTATGCGCAATCCGCGCCGGGTCTACAGCCGCGAAAACCTCATGAACATTGTCTGGGGCTACCAGTACGCCGGGGACTACCGGACTGTAGACGTGCACATCCGGCGTCTGCGCGAAAAACTGGAAGAAAATCCGGCCGCCCCGGAACACATTATGACCAAGTGGGGAGTTGGTTACTATTTCAAGGCATAGCCGCCCGCGCCGGCGGGACAGAAAACGCTTCTGGGACAGTCTGCGGGTACAGTTCGGCGTGTCGTACATCCTGATTATCGCGGCGGTGTTAATTCTGCTCAACACGTACCCGCTTTTAGTGTCGGAGAACATGGTCTTTCACTCCAAGGAAAGTACCATGCTGTCGGCGGTGTCGGTGCTGGTCTCGTCCCTGTCGGGGCTGGACCATCTCAACGAAGAGAACGTGTCGGCGGCCATGCCCGCGGAGGGGAGCGGACAAAGCCGGGTACTGATCGCCAACGCCGCCGGACGAATCGTCTACGATACCCGCGAAACACGCGAAGCGGTCGGAAATTACGTCTTTTATACGGAACTGGTCCTCGCGCTGTCCGGGAACGATGCGTTCAGTTGTATCTACCGGAACGGAGCGTTCCGGAGCCGCGCGGCGTCCCCGGTCCTGTACCAGAACCAGATTATCGGGGCCGTGTACGCCTACGAGTACGACCGCGCGCAGGCCGCCTTGCTGGAAGGCCTGCAATCCAACCTGATGCGCATTTCCATTGCCACGGGACTGGGCGTACTGTTGATCAGTCTGCTGTTGTCGGCCATGCTGACACGCAAAATCAGCGCTCTTTTGACCGCTATCCGCGAAGTACGGGAGGGGGCCTACAGTCACCGCGCCCGGATTTTCGGGCGGGACGAAATCGCCCAGATTGGACAGGAGTTCAACAGTCTGACCGACCGCCTGCAAAAAACGGAAACCGCGCGGCGGCGGTTCGTCTCGGACGCTTCCCACGAGTTAAAGACGCCGCTGGCCGCCATTCGTCTGCTCTCCGATTCCATCCTCCAGACGGAGAACATCGACATGGAGACCACGCGGGAATTTGTCTCGGATATCGGCGCGGAGGCCGAACGCCTCAGCCGGATTACGGAAGATTTACTGCAACTCACGCGTCTGGACAGCGGCATTTTAGACGCCCCCGCGCCGGTGGAAATGCTCCCCGTACTGGCGCAAGTCCTGCGTATGATGTCGCTGGTGGCACAGGAAAAGGGCGTGGACCTGACCTATCACGCCGAAGAGGACTGCGTGGTGTCCGGGACCAAAGACGAAATTTATCAGGTGTTCTACAATCTGGTCGACAACGCGGTCAAGTACACCCCGGCGGGCGGTACGGTACAGGTCACGCTCCGCCGGGAGGAACGCGAGGTGGTCCTGAAAGTGGAGGACAACGGAAGCGGCATTCCCGAAGAGGACCTTCCGCGCGTGTTCCAACGCTTTTACCGCGTGGACAAGGCCCGCTCCCGCGCGGCGGGCGGTACGGGGTTGGGACTGTCCATCGTCAGCGACACGGTCACGCGCAGAGGCGGGACCGTGGAGGCCGGGAACCGTTTTCTGGGCGGCGCGGTGTTTACGGTGCGCTGGCCCGCGCTGGAAAGAGGCGTAAAATGAACGCAAAAGCCGTTTTTTGTGTGCTGGCCGCCGTGATGCTCGCCGGGTGCGCGGCGCGGCCGGATTCCGTGCGCGCGCCGGAATATTATTCGCTCTACTTTCTCCGCGCGGACTTGCGGGACGCCGCCGGGGACGGCGCGTTACAGGTCACAACGTCCGCCGTTCCCGTCCGGACGGACGCCGGACCGGATGAAACCGCGCGGGAACTGCTCTCGGCGCTCCTGCGCGGCCCGGACAGTGATTTGTACCGGAACACGCTCCCGCCGGAAACCGCCCTGAACTCCGTTACGCTGGAAGGGAGCCGGGCGTTGGTCGATTTCTCCGCGCCGTACGCGTCCCTCTCCGGCGTGGCCCTCACGCTGGCCGATTACGCCGTTACGCTCACCCTGACGCAAATCCCGGAAATTTCCATGGTCCGGATTACGGTCGATGGGCAGACGCTCGACTACCGGGACCGGCAGTCTTTCACGGCGCGGGACGTGCTGTTGCTCCCGGACGGGGACGTTGTCGGGACGGTCACCGTAGCGTTGTACTTCCCGGACGCGTCCGGGACGCTGGTCCCGGAGGAGCGGACTTTGAATCTGTACGAGGGGGACACACAGGTGGAAGTCGTGGCGCGGGCCGTGGAGAACGGTCCGGAGAACCGGGAACTGTCGGGGGCCTTCCCGGACGGTTTCCGGGTGCGTTCGGTGTGGCAGGAGGAGGACATCTGTTTTGTGAACCTCTCTTCCGCGCTCTTGGAGACGCTCCCCGAAACCGCGAACCTGTCACGGGCGCTGCTCGCGCTGGACCGCTCGTTACACGCGCTGGAAAACGTCCGGGAGGTGCGTTATCTGGTGGACGGGGAGTTTCTGGACTACTACGGGAACGTCCGTCTGCTGGAACCTTACGCCCGTACGGACGACTGAACAAAACGCGGACACCGTTCAGGCGTCCGCGTTCGGTCAGTTCATTTGGCGGCGGCGGGAGATGTTCATGGTCCCGTCCATCATGGTATTGAGGGAGTCGAGGCTTTTTCCGGTGCCCAGCGCCACGCACGAGATCGCGTCATCCGCGACTTTGGTGTGAATTCCGGTCCGGGCGGTCAGGAGTTTGTCGAACCCGTCCACCAGACTGCCGCCGCCGGTCATGATAATGCCATTCAGGGAAATGTCGGCCACGAGTTCGGGCGGCGTACGTTCCAGTACGGCGTGCACCGCTTCCAGAATCCGCTCCACGGGTTCCTCAAAGGCGTCCATCATCTCCGTGGAGGAGATGGTCACGGAACGCGGAAGGCCCGTCAGCAGACAGCGTCCCTTGACTTCCATGGTCTCTTCGACTTCCTTCGGGAACACGCAGCCGATTTTCTTTTTCATGTCCTCCGCGGTCCGTTCGCCGACCAGTAAATTGTGATTCCGGCGCATATACTTGACGACCGCCTCATTGAACTGGTCGCCGGCAATCTTGATGGACGCCGATTCCACCACGCCGGAAAGGGAAATTACCGCGATATCGGCCGTACCGCCGCCGATATCGACCATCATATGACCGTCCGGACGGGAGATGTCCACGCCCGCGCCGATTGCCGCGGCGACCGGTTCCTCAATCAGATAGACCTTCCGCGCCCCGGCCTGAATCCCGGCGTCTACTACCGCGCGCTCTTCCACTTCCGTAATCCCGGAGGGGACGCAGATAATCACACGCGGCTTGAAAATCGAGAAACCGGAGACTTTATGGATAAATTCGCGCAACATCCGCTCAGTCATGTCATAGTCGGAGATGACGCCGTCCCGAAGCGGACGGATAGCGACAATATTGCCGGGCGTACGCCCAAGCATATTTTGAGCTTCCGCGCCAACGCGCAGAAGTTTGCCCGTGTTCTTGTCGAGGGCCACAACGGACGGCTCATTCAGGACAATGCCCTTGCCCTTGACGTAGACCAGTACCGAGGCCGTGCCGAGGTCAATACCAATATCTTTGGACATACTGCCACCTCATCCATCATTCTTGCCTGTCTCAAAAGGGCGCGCCCCCGCGGACGCGCTCAGAACGGGGAAACCTCCCCGCTACAGTCAGCGTATTTCATTATAGCGGCAAGGAATCGGGATTGCAAGTGTCTTTTTCCTGTTTTTACCGAATTGTCTATCTTTTTTTCCAATTTGTCTTTCTTTCGACTAACGCCGAGCGCACGCCACGGAGAGGGCGTACACCGCCGCCGCGCCGTTATCCCGGAGCGTCCGCGCGCACTCAAGGAAAGTCGCGCCGGTCGTGGAGATGTCGTCAATGAGCAGGACCCGCCGCCCCGACACGCTCTCCCCCGGCGCGGGACGGTACACGCCCGTGACATTGGACCAGCGCGCCGCCGCGTCCGGGAGTCCGGACTGCGGCGGGTTGTCCACGGTTTTGACAAGGTACGCTTTCGGACGCGTGTCCCAGCGCCGGCAGGCGGCGGCCGCCAGCAGTTCCGCCTGATTGTAGCCGCGCTGACGCCGCCGCTCCCGGCTGATGGGAACATAGGTCACGGCGTCGAACAGCCCTGACAGGCGTTCGGCCGCGCAGGCGGCCAGTAACGCGCCCAGCGGTTCCGCCGCCGCCACGCGGCCGTAAAACTTGAAGCCTAACAGCGTATTGCGTACCGCGCCCTCATAGAACAGCGGCGCGGCGCAATGGAGGCCCCGCACGGTACGCGTACCGTTTTCGGCGGTCGTCCACGGCAGGGCGCCGGAACAGTCGGCGCAAATCCCCGGACGCGTCAGGACCGTTCCGCAGAACGGGCATTTGGGCGGAAACAACAGGTCAAGAAACCCGTTCCAAAGGCCGGAAAAATCAGTCAAGGGTCAGCCGTACGCCGCCGTAAATGCCGGCGTCATTGCCGAGCGTGGCAAGCAGAATTTTGGTATCCCGGCAGGCGTGGAACACGCCCTGATGGAAGCCCTCTTCCAAGGCCCCTAACAGAATCAGGCCCGCCTTCGACACGCCCCCGCCTAACAGTACCGCCTCCGGGTTCACCACATTGCACACGGTCGCAATCGCCCCGCCCAGCAGGGTGCACACTTCCTTGACAACGTCTCCCGCGAGCGCGTCCCCGGCCTTCGCCTCGTCAAAGACGTCCTTCGCCGTCAGCGGGTCGAACTTTTTCAGGGACGTTTCTTTCTTGGACTGTTCCAGACGGTTCTTTGCCACGCGTACAATCCCGGTCGCGGACGCGTACTGCTCCAGACAGCCCCGGTTGCCGCAGTTGCACGGTACCGTCTCTCTGGGGTTGACGCGGATATGTCCCATTTCTCCGGCGGCGCCGGTGCTTCCGTTCAGAATTTTGCCGTCAAGGACAATTCCCCCGCCAACGCCCGTGCCGAGCGTCACCATGACAATACTGTTGAAACCCTGTCCGGCGCCCATCCACGCTTCCCCGAGCGCGGCAACGTTCGCGTCATTGGCCACGCGGACGGGCAGTCCCGAGAGTTTCGACAACTCCTCCCGCACGTCCACAACGCCCCAGCCCAGATTGACGCAGCGGTTCACAACGCCCTCCGCGTTCACCGCGCCCGGTACGCCGATTCCTATGCCGCACACGTCTTCCGCCGTCAGATCGTGGCTTTTCATGTTGCCCTGAATGGCGGCGGCGATATCAGGCAGAATCCGGACGCCGTTTTCGGAAACGTCCGTGGGAATTTCCCACTTCTCAACGAGCGTGCCGTTGGTCTCGAACAGGCCCAGCTTGCAGGTCGTTCCGCCGAGGTCCGCGCCGTAACCGTACTTTTTCATAAACAGCCCTCCGTTATTGTCCGCTTCGCGGATGGTTCATGATGGGATATCGTACCATATCGCGCCGGAAATTGCAACGGGTTGGCGCGTGATTTTCCGCCCGGGTCCTATTTGTAAAGGCTGGTAACGCTGATTGTCACGGCTCCGCGCCCCTTGTCAGTTCATCGGATACGGGAAAGGCCGTTATATTGTCCAATCTTCGATTCGCAAATCCGGGACCCGTTCAAGTTCCCGGACATTATTTGTGACGAGCGTAAGGCCTTCTGACTTTGCGTAGGCGGCAATCAGGGTGTCAAGCGGGCCAATAGGCGTCCCCCGTTTCTGTAGAAACGCACGGATTTTCCCATACTCCAGCGCGGCGGCATTGTCAAAGGGCAGGACTTCCCAAATAGACAGAAACTGTAACAGCGCCCGTTCGTTTTTCGAGGGATACGCGCTTTTCTCTATGCCGTATCGCAACTCGCCCAGCGTAATCGCGGAAATAAAAAGATCCCTTTTACCTTTACGGGACCCGATAGGCTACCCAGACATATTTTTATAGGATTGCACAAAGGCTGCCCAATCCATGAGGCAACTCTATTGCCGGAATGGGTCAGGTTAGTAGAGAGGGCAAAAATCCATCAGCGCAAGCGGCGGTTATTTCCGTAAAAACAATTTTTCATATTGATTTCTGGAGTGCGTCCAATTCGGAAACGGCGTCCCATCCCGAATGCTCCATTTTAATAAATCTGCATAGTAGCGTTCAAATGTCTTTGCCTTTATCTCATAGTCACAGATATTCCAGCTTTCAAACATCTTTTTGTAGCCCCCATATTGGGGAAAAGAATCTTCAATCCTGACGCGCCGGACTTTTCGGTTGGCATAACGCTTAGAGTATTTGCCTTTTCTATCCCCACAACGAGGCGTATGCTTATAGGAGCGGCTCACAATCATCACCACTTTCTTTTTATTTGTATCCAAAACGGGCGATATTACCCGCTGGCGGCTGAATCAACGGACTATAAAGGTGTCAATACTCACCGCCCATGATTTTTGAAAAAACGCCGAAGTCACTTACCAGCACCCGTTAAAGTAAAAGGGACATAAAAAGTCTCCGCTCCATATTAGCCCGCAAATGGCGCAAAACTTCCGGAGGACGTTTTTTGATGGCATAAATACAAATATTGGTATCCAACATATAACTCACAGCGGTTCCCTCATCTGTGGCGGTTCCTGTTCCCGTCCGTCCTGAAAGAAATCGTCCGTGAAACCGTTCAGGCCTTCCAGAAACGTTTCCCACGCCTTTTCTTTCGGCGTCAAAAGGACTACGTTTCCTATTTTCTGAATGAAAACCTCGTTGCCGGAAAAGCGAAAGCGTTTGGGAAGCCGTACCGCCTGACTTCTCCCGGTCTCAAAAATTTTTGCCGTCTCCATCCTGTCACCCCCTCACGTGGTATATACCATGCTATACGCCGTTTGTCAAGGCGGCAACGCTCAAAAGTCCTGTCTGCCCTCCAAGGCACGGGCCAGCGTGGCGTCGTCGGCAAACTCAAGGTGTCCGCCCACGGGGATTCCGTACGCCAGCCGCGTGACCCGTACGCCCAGCGGACGCAGTAAGCGGGACAAATACAGCGCGGTGGCCTCTCCTTCCGTATCCGGATTCGTTGCCATGATGACTTCGCGCACGTTGCCGCGCCGTACCCGGTCCAGTAGCGGCCGGATCGACAGTTCATCCGGGCCGACATGGTTCATGGGGGAAATCACGCCGTGAAGGACGTGGTAACGTCCCTGATACTCATGCCCGCGCTCAAGGGCGGCCACGTCCCGCGGGTCCGCCACCACGCAAATAACGGACGCGTCCCGCCGGTCGGACGCGCAAATGGGGCACAGTCCGCCCGCCGTAAAGTTCTGGCACTCCGGACAGAGCGTGATTCCCTCCTTCGCGTTGACCATCGCGGCGGCGAACGCGCGGACCTCTTCGGCGGGCAGTCCGAGTACGTAAAACGCCAGCCGCTGGGCGGATTTTCCGCCGATTCCGGGCAACCGGGCGAACTGTTCAATTAACGCTTCCAGCGGTGCGGGAAAGTATTCCATATGCTACGCCTCACTCGTTGGGAAGGTCCACTACCGTCACACTGTGGCCGCAGTCGGGGAGAAGTTTTTGCAGTACGTCCTCCATGCGCAGTTTCAGCGTACTGGTGCACAGGCACGGGTGACAGCTCAGGTACTCCGCCTCGTACGTTTCACGGTCCATGAGAAGCCGTACCTGCTGTCCGCTGTCATTGGCAAGGCCCAGAATCGTGGCGGACCCGGGCGTACAATGCAGCAGTTCCCATAACGCTTCCTCCGGCGCGAACGACAGCCGCGCCGAACCGATTTGCTTGCTCAGGTCCTTGGTATGGAACGGCTTGTGGGGCGGCATACAGAGTAAATAGAAGCGCGTCTTTTGCCGGTTGCACAGAAACAGATTCTTGCACACCGGCATTCCCAGCGCCGCGCCGACAGCCTCGCATTTTTCCATATTGTCGGCGGCGTCACTGGATACGCGCTCGTAGTCTATGTTGAGGCGTTCCAAAAGGTCAAACGCGGCGGCTTCCTGCGGGAGCAGTTCGCCGTCCGGGCGGGTGTTGTGGTAGAGGCCTGAAACGTACATGAAAGCAGTCTCCTTTGTCGGGTGATGAAAGTCCGCGCCTATGATACCCGATTTCCCGGGAGGCGTCAAGTGTCCGCCGCGCACGCGCAAGCAAGATTTGCCGAACAGGGCAGAGAGGAAGATTTCAGGATTCAAAGAAGGGCGTACAGGAAACCTTATTTTTGCGTGGCTTTCCGGTATTTCAGCGGCGTCATTCCCGTGCGAAGTCTGAACATTTTCCCGAAATGGCTCTGGCCGCAAAAGCCGATACGGATGGCAATCGTCCCAATATCGGCATCGGAGCGCGTCAGAAGATTTTTTGCGGCCTCAATCCGCTGACGGATTACGTATTCTTTAAAACCCACCGGTTCGATTTTTTTGAAAATGGCGGAAAGATAGGTCGGGGAAACGCCCACCGCCGCGGACACTTCCGCCAGTGAGAGCGCGTTGTTCAAGTGCAGTCCGATGTACTGTTTGGCGCGGAGCACATGAAGGGAATTCGTATGCGTTGCGTGAATGCGCTGTACTTCGCCGACAAAGGCGTCCAGAGCGTCATACACAACGGCCTTGAAGTTTTCCGCCCCGCTGGTCCGGGAAATCCGCTGTAAGTACAAATCCGACATATCGTAAGAGCGGTACGGATCCATGCCTCCGTGTATCGCGGCTCTGGCAATCATGGAGATGACGACTACCGCCTGATACTCATTCTGTTTTTCCTCCGAGTCGGACATAACTCCCGGGAAGAAGCGCAAACCGTCCCGGACAAGTTGTCGGGCCTCCTCTCTGTTGCCCTCGGAAACAGCGGCGCAGAACTCGTTTTCCAATTCGTAAGGGAAGTGTACCCGTCCGCGCTCGGCGTTCTCCAGACGGTAAGCCTGCAACATATCCTCCCGAATCATGTGCGGGTTTTCCCGCTTTTTGCTGATTTGTTTCATGCCGGAAATTTTATCACAAGAAAACGACAAAATCAAGAAGAATGTGATAGACACGGAGACATTTTTCCTGTATTTTATGAGAAGGACTTATTTTGAAAGAGGGGAAATACGGATGGAGCCGGAAAAGCATCGGGAGAAAAAATGGCGCTCGAACGCGGTCGCCGCCTGTATCGCGGTGGCGTTTTATGTCCTGTTGACACATCTGGACGCGGTATTAGAGGGGTTGTCCAGCTTTGTCGGAAACTTTAAAGCCGTCATTCTGGGCTGTGTGCTGGCGTATCTGATGAACCCTCTGGCGTGCTGGTATCAAAGGAAACTGCGGAAGAAGGCGCGCCCGGGAGCGCTTCCTTGGACGCTGTGCGTGGTATTGGCCGTTGTGACCGGGCTTCTTTTCCTGATGGCGCTTCTGGGACTGCTGATTCCCCAGTTGACGGAGAGCGTCCGGACGCTGGCCGATAACTTTGACGACTACGCCGCTTCTCTGCGGACCATGCTGGACAACAGCGGCCTCCCCCTCTCCGGGACCGTGCTGGACCCCGAACAATGGGCCGGACTTTCCGAAAATATGATGGAAACGATTTCCGGCTTTGTGAAGGGAAACGCGAACCGTATTCTCGGCGCCGCCGCCAGTATGGGAAGGGGCGTTTTTACGTGGGCCGTTGCGCTGATTCTGTCCGTCTATCTTCTCGCCGGGAAGGACTCCGCGAAAGCGGGCGCGGCCCGGCTTCTACGGGCGCTTCTGCGTCCCAAGCGCGCCAAGGCGGTTACGGAGTTCTTCCGGCGCTGTGACTTTATTCTCGTCCATTTCGTGGTCGACAGCCTGATGGAATCCCTGATTGTGGGCGCGCTTAACGGAATCTTTATGCTGTCTTGCCGAATGCAGTACGCGGGCCTGATTTCCGTTGTCGTGGGCGTAACCAATTTGATTCCCACGTTCGGGCCGATTATCGGCGGCGTTGTCGGGGCGTTTATCCTTCTGCTGGTGAACCCGTTACACGCTCTGATTTTTGTCCTCTTCACGTTCGCGTTGCAGTTCGTGGACGGCTATGTTGTCAAGCCGAAACTGTTCGGCAACTCGCTGGGGGTCTCCGGTCTGCTGATTCTGGTTTCGGGCATTGTCGGGGGAAATCTTTTCGGGTTTACGGGGGTTCTTTTAGCGATTCCGTCCGCCGCAATCCTGAATTTTGCCTACCATGATTATCTGTTGCCAGCCTTGGAAGGGCGGAAATAGAACGCGCGCTGACGGCCGGCGAATGTTGCCCCGTTGCGAATATTTTGAAGTCAATCAGGAGGAACGCGTATGGAAAGCATTATCTCGGCGGTATTCAAAGTGGAGAGCGAAGGCTATCAGGCGCTTACGGAACTGAAACGCCGGCCCGTTACGGATAGCTGTATCGTGTCGCAGGCGGCGTTGGTGAAGAAGGCCAACGGAAAACTCACGGTGCTGGACGCTTTCGACACCGGCATGGAGACGTCCAATGATACGGCGATTGGCGGCCTTGTGGGCAGTCTGCTGGGCATTCTGGGCGGTCCCGTTGGCGTACTGCTTACCGGCAGTATGGGCGCGCTGGTCGGAAGCGCTATGGACGCCGATGACGCGGTTTACAACGCCAGCCTGATGGAAAAAGTGACCGAACAGTTTTTAGACGGCGAAGTCGCCGTTGTCGCGCTGGCGCAGGAATCGGAAAACGGGGCCATGGCCGCCAGACTTTCTAATTTTGACGTGTCCGTTGTGCGGGAGGACGCGGCGGAAGTCGCGGAAGAAGTGCGTCAGGCGGAAGCGCTTCAGCGGGAGATGGCGCGGGAAGCGAAAAAGCGCCTTCGCGAGAAAAAGAAGGCCGAACGTAACGCGGCCATTGAGGAACGCCGCGCGAAAATCAAGGCGGACTTTGACGAACTCAAGCGGAAATTCACGCAAAAAAGCTGAAAGGGAGAGACAGTGATTATGGAAATGCCGAAAGAAAACTGGTCCGAGTCTTTGGACGCCTTAAGCGCGAAGCTGGACGAACTCAGCCGCAAGGCCGCCGAGGCCGCGGAGAGTGCCAAGGCCGCACAGCAAGAGAAGGCCGCGGAACTGGACGCGAAAATCAGGGACGCCAAGGGCGATTTTGTCGCCTTGCAGGAACAGGTCCGGGAGGCCTCCGAGCGTAACAAAAGCAAGCTGTTCAGCGAGTTGCTCAAGGCCCGGATGACCGTAGAAGCGAAGCTCCAAGACCGGAAAGACGCGAAGGACAGACAGCGGCTGGAACGCTATATTACGGATCAGATTACCCGCGCCGCCGACTGTCACGATGCCGCGCTGGTCCTGATTGCCGAGGCCAAGCTGTCCGTACTGGAAGCGTTCTCCGCCGCCGTGGAGTACGAAGAAAAGTTCGGGGACAGCGACAAATAAGCGCGGAACGTATCGGGCCGTTTGCCGGAGTTTGTCCGGCGAACGGCCTTTTCTTGACACAATCCCCATATTATGGTAAAATCGGAAAACACGGAAAGGGGGCGCGGACCATGTATGAAAATCTGGGAGAATGGGCCGCGATTACGGAAGAACAGTACGCGGCCGTTCTGCGCTGGGTCGAAAGCGGCTTTGTTCCGAGAAAAACAATGAATTATGACCGGCACCTGAATAGAATCAAGCGTGTGTTCAAGAGCAGGCCGGACGGCTTTTTTGTCCATGACGACATCCTGTGTGACGCTATGGTCGCGTGCGGGTACTGTGCCAAACGTTCCCGCTCAGGCCAATGGTTTTTTAACATTTCGGAAAAGTCTCCGGCGATACGGGAATGGCTCCAGCAAATCCATGACGAGGCCCCAAAGGAGCGGCATATATGGATTTGGCGATAACGTACGCGAACTGCCAGATTGATTTTGGAGGAATGGAGAATGAAAGACAGAAAAGGCGTGGAAATCCGCAAAGGCTGTTTGGTAAAAACCAAGGCCCTGAACGCCGGGCACCAACATTACGAGTATTTCAAGGTCTTGCAAATTCAAAACAGGCTGAGCATTCAGAGACAGGACCTGTGGGGAAATATGCGTACTTACAGCCTTGCATACCTTCGGGACTGGATGAGGGACGACACGCTGGAAGTCGTTATGGGGGCGGAAATGACATAAACCGCGCCGCGGCAAAGAGCGGAGACGAAAACGACAGGCTTTTCACGTTCACGGTGAAAAGCCTGTCGTTTGGTCCGAGTGGCGGGATTTGAACCCACGGCCTCTTGGTCCCGAACCAAGCGCGCTACCAACTGCGCTACACCCGGTTACGGACACTTTCTCCATTATACGGAATTTCGCGGAAATGTCAAGAGGCAATTTGAAAAAATGTGCGTTCGTTTCATAAATAATCCTGTTGGTTTTCACAGCGCGGAAGCGAGACAGGCGCGTATTTTCGGAAAACATTGGGCGTGACGGCGAAAAACACTACGTCCAACATCCGCTTCATACTCTCCGCCGCGCGGGAAAACGCCGCAAAGAACGCCGTCAGAAAGACAGACGTCCGGCATGGCGCCGGACGCCCGTTTCCGTCAGCGTTTCGTCCCGGGGCGGAACAGCAGCGCCGCCAGCACGCCGCACACCGCCGCCGCCGTTACGCCGCCCGCCGCCGCGGTCAGTCCGCCCGTCAGGACGCCCAGCCAGCCGTGTTGCGTCACGGCCTCCCGTACGCCCTTGGCCAAGACGTGCCCGAAGCCCGTCAGGGGCACCGCCGCCCCCGACCCGCCCCAGTCCGCCACGTACTGGTACACGCCCAGCGCGCTGAGAAGCACGCCCGCCACGACGTAGCCCGTCAGGATACGCGCCGGAGAAAGGCGCGTCCGGTCAATGAGCACCTGTCCCACGGCGCAGAGTACGCCCCCGCACACAAACGCCCTGAAATATTCCATGCGCCCCTCCTCACACCGGTTCGCGCTCGTCCGACACAAAGGACTGTAGTTCCGCAAAGGATGTGATTTGCTCCTGTCCGCGAAGGGCGGCGCGGATGGCCGCCGGAAGTTCTTCATAGTAGCCTTGCGCTCCCGCGTGGCCGCGTAAGAGCGCGGACAGGTCCGCGTAATTCAGCATAGTTACCGCCTCCCGGTCAAGTTTGCCCGGGTCCCGGCGAACTATCCGCGATTTTTTGAAAAAAGGTGTTGACGCGCCGGAAAAAGTGTGCTATAATCCTCTCTGTCAGTCGAAGAGCGCGCTAGTGTAGCTCAGCCGGTAGAGCAGCTGATTCGTAATCAGCAGGTCAGGTGTTCGAGTCACCCCACTAGCTCCAAGAAAAGGACGCTTCCCGCAAAACAGCGGGGAGCGTCCTTTTTTCAAATTTTTCCGCTTCCCTTCTGGATGGCGATCACGCCCGTGCGCACGACTTCCAGAATGGAAAACGGACGCATAAGGGATTCAAAGGTGTCGACTTTTTCCTTGGTCGCGGAGAGTTCCAGCGTCATGGAAGTGGGGGTAATGTCGTCCACTTTCGCGCCGCAGATGTTGCAGATGGTCATGATGTCCTGACGGGTCTTGTTGTTGGCGTTGACCTTAATCAGAATCAGTTCGCGTCCGATCAGACTGTGTTCGTTGAGCGTACGAACTTTGATGACCTCGATCAGCTTGTTCAACTGTTTCTCGACCTGTTCCACAACGCTGTTCCCGCTGTCCACGATAATGGTAATACGGGACACCGTGGGATCGTCCGTGACGCCCACGGCCAGAGACTCAATGTTGAACGCCCGCCGGGAGAACAGGCCCGTAATACGGTTCAGGACGCCGGCGCGGTTCTCTACCAGTACGGAGATGGTCTGTTTCATGCCCTGCGCCTCCCTCAGTCCGTGGTATTTACATCGGGGTGCACCTCGCAGAGTAACAGGCACGGCCCCGGGGTTTTTAGAAACCGGTCCAGCGTGTCGGACACGCGCTCCTCATCGGAAAGGGTCAGGGTGGGGACGCCGTAAGCGGCGGCAATGGCGGCGAAGTCCGGGGAGCCGTCCAGCGCGACCCCGAACGGGCCGTGATAAGGCGGCTGTGTCTGAATCTGGTGGACCAGTCCGAGCGTACGGTTACGGAACAGTACGATTTTAATATCGTGTCCGGCGGCGCGTACGGCGGCCAACTCGTTCATTTCCATCTGAAACGAGCCGTCCCCGCAGACAACGACCGTCTGACGGTCCGGCAGTGCGGTCTTGACGCCCACGGCGGCGGGCAGAGAATAGCCCATAGTCCCCAAGCCGCCGGTCGTCAGAAAACGTCCATTCTTCTGGGGCAGGTACTTGCACGCGAAAATCTGATTTTGCCCCACGTCCACGCAGACAACCGCGTTGTCGTCCAATTTGCGCCCGAGTTCACGAAGCACGGTACCGGGGAACACGAAGCCGTCCCGGCGCGGAAACACGCGCGTGACTTCCTCACGACGCAGTTCGCGTAACATGGCTTTCCAGTCCGTGATGTCGGAAACGGAAATTTCCTGTTCCAGCAACTGCTTGAGAATGACCTTGATGTTGCCGACCAGCGGAACCGCCGCCTGCATATTTTTCCCGATTTCGGCGGGGTCCACGTCAATGTGCACAATGGACATACGCCGCTGGATTTCGTCCGGCGAAAGGATCGTACGGTCCGCCGCGCGACAGCCCACCATGATGAGCAAATCCGACTTGACCAGCGCCTTGTTCGCGCACCGGTTCCCGTGCGCCCCGATCATGCCCATGTTCAGGGGGTGGTCGGAGGGCATAAGGGAAATGCCCATCATGGTTTTGACCATGGGAAGGTCGTAGCGTTCGATTAAGGTACGCAGTTCGTCCCTTGCGTCCGCGAGCCAGACGCCGCCGCCCGCGCAAATCAACGGCTGTTTCGCCTGAGAAATCGCCTTTACGACACGTTTAATCTGCAAGTCGTTTCCCTTCACAGACGGGCGGTACCCGCGGATGTGCACCTCTTCCGGGTACTCGAAGGCTTTCAGCTCCTGTTCCTGAACGTCAATCGGGATATCAATCAGGACCGGTCCCGGACGGCCCGTGGAGGCAATATGAAAGGCTTCTTTTACGACACGCGGTATCTCGTTGGCGTCTTTCAACAGATAACTGTGTTTCGTAAACGGCGCGGCGGCCCCGGTAATGTCGACCTCCTGAAAGATATCGCGGCCGAGCAGATGACTGGGTACCTGTCCGGTGATGGCGACCATGGGAATGGAGTCCATGTAAGCCGTGGCGATACCGGTCAGAAGGTTGGTGGCCCCCGGGCCGGACGTCACCATGCAGACGCCGACTTTCCCGCTGACGCGCGCGTAACCGGAAGCCATATGTCCGGCGTTCTGCTCCGTACGTACCAGCGTATAGCCGATTTCCGGCGCGGCGGCGAGCGCGTCCACGGCCGGACAGATGGTCGCGCCCGCGTAACCAAACATATGTGTGACCTGTTCCCGGCGCAGGCTTTCGATTAACGCCTGTGCTCCGTTCATTACGCAATCCCTCCTTGCGGATTTTGTTATGGGTGTAAGGTTCGTTGGAGCGTTACGCGGACCCCTTTCCGGGTCCGGACTGCCACTCCCGAAGCGGCTTCAACTCCTCATAGAGCCGGACGTAACTGTTATGCCGGGAACGCTGAATGTCTCCCCGGCGCACGGCGTCCAGCACGGCGCAACCCTTTTCTTTCGTATGCGAACAGCCGATGAAACGGCAGTCCGACAGATACGGCGCGAACTCCGGGAACGTCTCCGGGAGACGGGCCTTGAGTTCTAAATTGAGTTCCTCCGTTTCAAAGGACGAAAAGCCGGGGGTGTCGACCGCTTCCCCGCCGCTTGGCAGACGGTAAATTTCGATATGCCGCGTGGTATGGCGTCCGCGTCCCAAGGCGTTGCTGATGTCGCCGGTTTTCAGTTGGAAAGCGGGGTCCAGCGCGTTCAGGATACTGGACTTTCCAACGCCGGAATTGCCCGTAAAGGCGGAAAGTTTGCCTTGCAGGAGCGTCCGCAGGGCATCGAGGCCCTCCCCGGTGGCCGCGCTGAGGCGTAACGTCTCCACGCCGGAGGCGCGATAGAGGGCGTAGAGGGCGTTGGCGGGGTCAAGGTCGCACTTGTTGAGCAGTAAGAGCGTCTGACAGTCCTTGAACACCGCCACGGACAGCATACGGTCAATCAAAAACGGGTCCGTGACGGGCGGGGCGGCGGACGCGATGACAACCATCTGGTCAATGTTCGCCACGGCCGGACGGCGAAAGGCGTTCCGGCGCGGGAGTACGCGTTCTATAAAGCCCTCCCCGGGGCCGAGTTCGCGGACTTCCACGAAGTCCCCGACCAAGGGGGAAATCCCGTCCTTACGGAACTTCCCGCGCGCCCGACAAGTCAGCGTGCCGCCGTCCGATTCCACGTAGTAAAAGCCGCTCAGGGCTTTGCGTATCCGGCCCGTTTTCATTCGTTCGCCTTGCCCGTTGCCGCGCCGAAAATCGCTTCTATGAGGGCGTCAATGGCGCTGTTGGCCGCCGCCTCGTTCGGGTCCTGATATCCCGGCTCGTCCTCCGGGTCCAGCGGGTAAACGGTACCGTCTTCTCCAATGCGCGGGCCAATCTGTGACCCGGCGTCCGGCTGGGCAGTGTCCGTGGAGCCGCTATCGGTCTGTTCGTTTTCGCTGAGGATATACCGGCTCCCGGCCTTGTCCATGTCGATGGTCTCATGGTACAGGCGTTCTTGGTCCATATAGACCGTGACGACCGTCTGTCCGGCGGCGGTAAGCTCCATGGAGTAGGTACCGGTATTGAAATCGACCGTGCCGCTTTCAATCCGCTTGCCGTCCTGATAGAGTTCCATATAGCCGGTTTCGCCCTCGGCGGGAAGCGGAATCACCAGTTCCACGCTCTTTTCCGCGGGCGTGGCGGGTTCGGGCTGTTCGGGTTCCGGATCCGGTTGGGGCGCGCTCGGTTCCGGTCCCTTGCTGACCACAAAACTGACTTTGGTCCCGTCCGTGACCTGCGTCTGTGCGGCGGGGGTCTGCTTGATGATGGTCCCCTCCGGCTCGTTGCTGTACTCGTAATCCACACTGCCCCGCGTCAGGCCCAGATTCTGCAACTGCCCGAGGACCAGTTCCAGTTTCATCCCCTCAAAGTACGTCAGAGGCCACGTGGCGGGGGGCTTCGGACCCTTGCTTAAAATCAGGCGTATGGTGTCGCCGCGGTGGAGTACGCGTCCCTCTTCCGGCTCGCTGGAAACAATGTTTCCGGCGGGGATTTTGTCGTGATAGACCTGATCCTCCTCATTGGCTTCCACGCGCAAGGCATAACGCTGAATCAGTTCCGCCAGCGTGACCTTTTCCGCCTGACTGAGCGACTGATTGACCACGTCCGGCATTTTCGCGGTCTCCTCCCCGGAACTGACCCAGACGCGGATCACCAGATTGCTGCCCTTGCGGTAACTGTTTTCGGACGGGTCCTGCTCCATGATGACGCCGGGGGCGTAGTCATCGCTGAACTTGTTCCCGGCCTCCACAATTTCAAAAATTCCGTTGACGCCTTCCAGTTCCCGCGCCTGCGCGACCGTGTAGCCGACCACGGACCGGACCATGTGCTGTTCCTCCGGGTCGTTGCGCACAAAGGAATTGAGAATCCCGCGGATCAGGACCACCGCCAGCAGAACGCCAAGAAAACCGGCCACGCCCAACAGTACCATTTGGGTGACGTTGCGGGGGGTGTCCTCGTCCTCATCGGACATAAACTGCCGCCTCCTTTGGGTGTCGTCCGGATGGGCATTCCGGAGCGTCTGGGCGTCCCGTAACGGCTGGGTAGGTTCGTCCGTCACGGGCGGCCGGATGTCCGACATCTGAAAATCGAGACTGACTTCCGGGTCTTTACGGAACGCGTCAAGGTCCTGAATCATGGCTTCCGCCGAAGGGTAGCGGCGGTTCACGTCCTGAACCATGGCCTTCATACAGATCAGTTCGAGTTGATCGGGAATATCGGGGTCAATGGAACGCGGGGTGGGCGGCACGGCGCTAAGGTGCTGAATGGCGACCGATACCGCCGACTCTCCTTCAAAGGGTAACCGGCCGGTGAGCATTTCATAAAGCACGATACCGGCGGAGTAGATATCGGAACGGGCGTCAATATGGTCCCCGCGCGCCTGTTCGGGGGAAATATAGTGTACGGAACCAAGGGCCTGTTGTGTCAGGGTCTGGGCGGCGTTCTCCAGACAGGCGATCCCGAAGTCCGCGACTTTCACGCTCCCGTCCCGGAGAACCATAATATTCTGAGGCTTGATATCCCGGTGAATGATTCCTTTACTGTGGGCGTGGGCCAGTCCGCGCATAATTTGCGTGATAAAGTGGAGGGACTCGCGCCAGTTCAGGCGTCCGCGCCGCTCCATATACTGTTTGAGCGTGATACCGTCAATCAGTTCCATGACGATATACTCAAGGTCCCCGCCCTTGGAGACGTCATAGACCTGCACAATGTTCGGGCTGGACAACTGCGCGACCGCCTGCGATTCGGCGTTGAAACGGCGGCGGAAATCCTCGTCCCGGGCTAAATCGCTCCGAAGAATCTTGACCGCGACCATCCGGTTGAGCCGGTGACAGCGGGCTTTGTAGACGTTGGACATCCCGCCGATTCCGATACATTCCAGAATTTCGTAGCGGTTTTCCAACATTTGTCCAATATAAGGGTCGTTCATGATGATTCGTCCCCTTCCGAATTGCGTATGAGAAGCGCCGTCACATTATCCGGAGCGCCCCGTCCGCGCGCGGCGTCAATCAGGAGGGCCGGACAGCGGTCCGGCGCGGACGCGCGCACGATTTCCAGAATTTCCGGGTCCGTGAGCGTGTTTACAAGGCCGTCCGTGCACAGAAGCAAGGCGTCATTGCGCCGTACGGAGCAGATATAGTTATCACACGCTACCGTTTCATCCGGGCCGAGCGCGCGCGTAATCAGGTTGCGTTTGGGGTGAAAGCGCGCCTCTTCCGGTTTGATTTCCCCTCGCTCTATCATATCCTGCACAAGCGAATGGTCCCGCGTGACGCGCATAATCCGATGGTCGCTCAAGTAGTAGGCGCGGCTGTCGCCCACGTTGGAAATCAGCACGCCCGACCTGCACACAACCGCCGAAACCAGCGTGGTACCCATGGAGGGGTATCCCATTTCCCGCGCCGCGCTCCAGACGGCGCGGTTGGCTTCCGAGACGGCTTCGCGGGAAACCTGCCGTACTTCCTGCGTGTCCATGCCGGAGAGCAGAAGCCGTGCCAGACAGTCCATGTAAGCGCGTACGGCGATACCGCTTGCCAGTTGTCCCCCGGCGGGGCCGCCCATGCCGTCACAGACCACGCCCGCCGCGTGGCCGGACGGAAGGTCCGTCCGGATTTCGTAAGAGTCCTGATTCTCTTTCCGTACCATGCCGATATCTGTCGCGCCGTACATCAGCATTCAGCGTCACCTCTCTTATCAGAAAGTTGCAAAGCTCTGCGGCGGAGCTGTCCGCAGGAAGCGTCAATATCTCCGCCGAGACTGCGGCGTACCGTCGCCGTCACGCCGCGGCGTTCCAGAAGCGCCTGAAACTCGCCCATACGCCGGGACGGACGGAGATTCCGTTCCGTCACGCGGTTCAGCGGAATCAGGTTGACGTGGGCGGGCATACCGTGGAGGCGTTCGGCCAGACGTTCGGCCTGCCAGTCGTGGTCGTTCACGCCGTCAATCAGGGCGTACTCGAAGGAAATCCGGCGTCCCGTCCGCTGGAAATAGTCGTAACAGGCCGTAAAGAGCGCTTCCACGTCATAGGCCCGGTTCACGGGCATGAGCCGGGAACGCGTTTCGTTGTCGGGCGCGTGGAGGGAGACGGAGAGCGTCAGTTGCAAACGCAAGTCCGCAAGGCGCCGGATCCCCGGAATCAGGCCGCACGTGGACAGGGAGATATGCCGCATGCCAATGTTCAGGCCGTCCGGACGGTTGACCAGATCCAGAAATTTCAGCACGGCGTCAAAGTTGTCCAGCGGCTCCCCAATGCCCATGAGGACAATGTTGGAGACGGCGTCCCCGACGTCCAACGCCGTAAAGAGGACCTGATCGAGGATTTCCCCGGCCGTCAGGTCGCGCGCCTTTCCGGCAATCGTGGACGCGCAGAACGCGCAGCCCATCCGGCACCCCGCCTGTGACGAGACGCAGACCGTATTTCCGTGGCGATAGCGCATGAACACGGATTCCACGCAGTTTCCGTCCGGCAGTTCCCACAGATACTTGACGGTGCCATCAAGTTTCGAGACCTGTTTCCGGGCCACGCGCGGCGGGGAGAGCACGGCGTTTTCCCGCAATTTTTCGCGCAGGCCCTTCGGCAGATTTGTCATTTCGTCAAAGGATTTCGCGCCCCGGTGGAGCCATTGGAACAACTGTTTTCCACGGAAGGCCGGTTCCCCCATACCCAGCAAGGCTTCGGAAAGTTCTTCCGGCGTCATGGATTTCAAATCCAGCATAACATTCCCCCGCGTGCTTTCTTTTATCATGATACGCTTTTCCGGCGTTCTGTCAAGTAATTTTCAGTTTTTTTCCGCGCGAACGTAACGAGCAGACAGGTTTTCCAGTAGCTCCAATAAGTCACGCTGACGACTTCCCAGCCGTCCCGGGCCATTTCGTTCATGAGCTTTTCGGCGGCTTTCCCGTTCTTGGCTTCCGCAACTCTGTATTCTTTCATATCGTGTTCCGCTCCATTCGGCAAATATAGAAGCCGTCCGTACGGTTCCGCTGTGGCCATAACGTCGCCTGTCCGGACGTTTCGCCGACCGTGGGAAGCGTGAACGGGACGCGGCGAAAGTCCGGATGTTCGGACAGGAAACGCTCCGTCACGCCTTCGTTCTCTTCGGGAAGTACGGTACAGGTAGAGTAGACGAGCGTCCCGCCGGGGCGGACGTACCCGGACGCGTTGCCCAGTAGCGCGTACTGTAACGCCGGCAACGCCGACAGCGCGTCCGGGTCACGGTAGCGGATGTCCGGCTTTTTGCGGATGATTCCCAGTCCGGAGCAAGGGGCGTCCACCAGTACGGCGTCAAAGGCCGCGTTCCATTCCGCGTGAAACACGCGTCCGTCCGCGCGCGCCGTGCGGATACGCGCCGACAGTCCGAGGCGTTCCGCGCCGTCCGCGATGCGCCGCAACTTGTTCGCGTTGACGTCACAGGCCAGCACGGAGCCGGCCGCGCCGGCCGCCAGCGCCGCGCCGAACGACTTCCCGCCCGGGGCCGCGCATACGTCCAGAACGGACGCCCCCGGGCGAATTCCCGCAAGGTCCGTGACCAGCCGCGCCGCCGGGTCCTGCACATAAAACTTCCCCGCCCGGAACGGCGGCAGACGCGTTGGCGCGCCGCTTCCGGACAGTTCCAGACAGCCCGCTACCCACGGGTGCCGCGCCGCCGCTACCCCCAGTTCCGACAGTTCCGAGAGCAACGCGTCCACGCTTGTGTGCTCCGGGTTCACCTGTACCGTCATGGGCGGTATCCGGTTGTTTTCGGCAAGGAAGCGTTCGGCCTCTTCGGGTCCGAGCAGTTCGCGGACGCGTCCGGCAAGCCAGCGCGGGTGACTGTAGCGCACAGACAGGGCGTCCGCGTCCGGAATCTCCGGAAGGGACGCCTTTTCCCGTGACAGACGCCGTAAAACCGCGTTCACCATGCCGGAGGCGTGTTTTCTGCCCGCGCGCGCGGCCTGATTGACCGCCTCGTTTACGGCGGCGCGGTCCGGGACGCGGTCTAAAAATAAAATCTGGTACGCGCCCAGACGCAAAATGTCAGGCAATGGTTCCTGTAAACGGTCGAGACCGCGCGTACAGAACGCGTCAAGGTAAAAGTCCAGCAGTATCCGGTTCTGCATGACGCCGTAGACCAGACGCCCGCACAACGCCGCCTCTCTGTCGGACATCGGCGCGCGTTGCAATCGCGCGTTCAAGGCGGCGTCCGCCCACGCGTTTTGACGGCGGCAGACCGTCAGCACGTCCAGCGCGGTATCACGCGCGGAGACCGCGCGCGGCATTATCTGCGCCCCCGGCGGTCGCGGGCCATGAAAATCAGCACGTAACGCAACAGTTGAAGCGCCGACATCAGAAGCGCCGCCACGTACGTCAGGGCCGCCGCTCTTAAGACTTTTTTCGCGCCATCGGTTTCCGTTTCGCTGAGCAGTCCGGACGTCTCAATGGTCTGTACGGCGCGGCGGGAGGCGTCAAACTCCACGGGGAGCGTCACGAGCTGGAAGAAGGTCGTCAGGGAGAAGAGGACGATTCCAATGAACAAAAGCGGCTGGAAATACAGAATAATGCCCAGAAACAGGAAGAGAAAGGACGCCTGAGAGCCGAACTGCGTGGCGGGTATAATGGCGCTGCGGAGGCGTACGGGCGCGTAATTTTCCGCGTACTGCACGGCGTGTCCGGCCTCGTGACAGGCCACGCCCACAGCCGCCACCGTGGCGACATTATAGACCGGTTCGGACAGATAAATACAGTTGTCCTGCGGGTTGTAGTGGTCGGTCAGGGACCCGGCGCACGGACGGATTCCCACGCCTGAAACGTGATGAGCGCGGAGTACCGCTTCGGCGGCTTCGCGTCCGGTCATGCCCCGCGCGCACCGGACCTGACTGTATTTCCGGAAATTCCCGCTGACCTGCGCCTGTGCCCACACGGACAGAATCATGACGGGGATCAACAAAATCAGGTAAATCAAATCGGCGCTTGCCACGCCTCCGCTGTGATAAAACATAACGCGTACCTCACTTTACAGAATTCCCACGGAAACAGGGTGTCCCAAAAGATAGCTTGCGGCGGACATACGTTTTTTGCCCCGCGCCTGCAATTCCGTGACACGGAGCACGGTTCCGTCCCCGCACGCCACGCCGATACCGTCCTTGCCGGTATCGGTGACCGTACCGGGCGGGAGGCCGGTTTTCTCGCCGGTGACCTCGGAGGCGAACAGTTTCAGCGTTTCCCCGCCGATCGCGTCCGTGGTCGCGCATGGCCACGGGTACAGGCCGCGTATCTGACAGTGAATTTCCCGCGCGGACCGGGTCCAGTCCACCGGCGACAGGTCCTTTGACAGCAAGGGCGCGTACGTGACGCGCTCCGGGTCCTGCGCGAAGCGGGGCGCGGTCCCGGCCGCAATCGCGGACACCGCTTGCAGTAACGCTTCCGCGCCGATTACGGCCAGACGGTTGGTCAGGGACAGCGCGTCCTCCTGCGGCCCGATCTCGGTTTGACGTTGCAGAATGATGTCTCCGGCGTCCAGTTCCTTGGCCATATACATGATCGTGACGCCGGTCCGGGTTTCGCCTCTGAGAATGGCCCAGTTGACGGGCGCCGCCCCCCGATAGGCCGGCAACAGGGACGAATGGACATTGACACAGCCGTAAAGCGGAATTTGCAAGACCGCTTCCGGCAGAATCTTTCCGTAGGCGGCGACAACGACTAATTCCGGCGCAAGGGTCCGGATACGTTCCAGCGTGTCGGGGTCGCGGAGCGTCAGCGGCTGAAAGACGGGAAGTCCCCGCGAAAGCGCGTACTCCTTGACCGGGGACGCGGTGAGTTTATGGCCCCGGTTTTTGGGCCGGTCCGGCTGGGTGAACACGCCGCAAACCGTATGGCCCGCCTCCGTCAGCGCGCGCAAGGACGCCGCCGCGAATTCCGGCGTCCCCATAAATAACACGCGCATACGTTCACGCCCCCTTTTCCGCTTCCAACTCGTCCTGCTGTCGCTGGTACTCCTCCAGTTCCTCGTCCGAGAGGAAATGATCGATCAGTTCCGTGTACAGGTGGCCGTCCAGATGGGCGATTTCGTGACAAAAGGCGCGCGCGGTCAGGCCGGTGCCTTCGTACTCTTTCCAGTTGCCTTCGCGGTCCTGTGCGCGGACGCGCACGTGTTCCGGACGCGTCACAATGCCCCACTTTCCCGGTACGCTCAGACAGCCCTCTAAACCGGTCTGTTCGCCGTCCTCCTCCACGATTTCCGGGTTGACCAGTTCGTAATACTCTTCCATCTGTTCGTCCATGACCAGACACACCCGGCGCAGAACGCCGACCTGCGGCGCGGCCAGTCCGGCCCCGCCCGCGTTTGCAAGGGTATCTTTCATATCGTCCAGCAGAACACAGAGGCGGCGGTTGAAGTCCCGTACGGGCCGGCACTGTTTGGTCAGTACCGGGTCGCCCTGTTCCACAATGTTTCGCAGTGCCATGGTATTCAGAATCCTTTCATCAGTTTTCGCCGTTGCAGTCCACGGACAGGAGCAGTCCGCGGGCGGCACGGTCCCGGAGAAACTCCGCGGAGAGCCACCCGAGCCTGTCCCGGACGGGCTTTTCGTTTTTCGCCACCAGCAGAACCCGGTAGCGGTAGCGGCCCTTGAGACGCAGTACGGGCGCGGGAGCCGGACCCAGAATTTCCGGACGCATGGGGGCCAGTTCCGGGGCGGCGAACACGTTTCGCAAGGTGTCGCGCACTTTCAGGGCCGCTAAAAACACGGCCTGTTCCTCCACGCCCGAAACCGTCAGCGTAAACAGGTCCGCGAAGGGCGGATAACGGCGCGCGCGGCGGATTCTGATTTCCGTTTGATAAAAGCGGTCGTAATCCTGCGCGGCGGCGCTCCGGATGAGGTCGCTGTCGGGCTGATAGGTCTGGATAACGGCGCGGCCCTGCCGGGACCCGCGTCCGGCGCGTCCGACCACCTGCGTGAGAAGGCTAAAGGTCCGTTCCGCGGCGCGGTAGTGGTCCAGATACAGGGACGTGTCGGCAAGGAGCGCGCCGACCAGCGTCACGTTTTCAAAGTCCAGTCCGCGCGCGACCATCTGCGTACCCAGTAAAATGGGAATCCGTTCCTTCTCAAATTTTTCAAGGAGTTTTCCCTGTTTCCCGGCGGCGGTATCGGCGTCCATACGGAGCGCTTCCACCCCGGGGAAACGTGCGCGCAGTTCCTCTTCGACTTTCTGCGTCCCCGCGCCGATATGTTTCAACACGCCCCCGCACGTTGGACAGACGTCCATACCGCGTTCCGAATGCCCGCAGTAATGGCACATCAGGCGGTTGTTGGCGCTGTGGTAGGTCATGGGCACGCTACAGCGCGGACATTCCGGGACGTGTCCGCATTCCATACACAGCAACATCCGGCTGCTGCCCCGGCGGTTCAGGAACAGAATGCTTTGTTCCCCCCGTTGGAGATTTTCGGACAGTTCCCGGCACAGGTCCCGGCCCAGCAGACCGGCGTTTCCGGCGCGGAGTTCCTCCCGCAAGTCGCTGATCAGGACTTTCGGCAGTCCGCGCTCGTTGTAACGGTGCCGAAGCGCGGCGTAATGGTAACGGCCGGTTCTGGCCTCCCACGCGGTTTCCACGGCGGGCGTGGCCGAACCGAGCAGAAGCGTGGCGCGATTGCGCGCGCAAAGATATTTGGCCACGTCCTGCGTACGGTAACGCGGCGTATTTTGCGAATCGTAACTTGCCTCCTGTTCCTCGTCCAGCACGATCAGGGCCGGGGCGCGGAGCGGGGCGAAGATGGCCGAACGCGTCCCGAGCACGACCCGGGCCGTACCGTTCCGGACACGCTCCCATTGCGCGTGACGTTCGGAGAGTTTCAGGCCGCTGTGCAGTAAGGCGGCCTGTTCGCCGAAACAGGCCCGGAACTTGCCCATGACCTGCGGCGTGAGGATAATTTCCGGCACCAGTACCATCGCCGTACGGCCCATGTCCAGCGCCTTTTCGGCCAGACGGAGATAGACCTGTGTCTTTCCGCTCCCCGTGACGCCTTGCAGTAACGCTACGTTGCCCTCGTCACGGTCCATCAGGGCCGCGACTTTGTCAAACGCGGCCTGCTGTTCGGCGTTGAGCGTGAGCGGGGACGGCGGAACGTCCGGGACGTCCGGCGTCACGGGGGGCGGATCCGAAAAGAGGAGCAGTCCGGCCTTCTCCATTTCGCGTAACATCCGGGGACTGGCGCCGGTAAAGTAGCACACTTCCGACACGGAGAGTTTCCCGGAAGCGGCCAGAAGGCGCGTCACCTCGTAGCGAATGGGCGTACGGCGGCGGGCGTGTTCGGCAATGGAAAGCGCCTCCGCCGCGGAAACGGCAAGTTCCGCCATCCGGGTTGCCGGGTCGCTTCTGGGAGGACCTCCGGACGGGGTACGGGGTTTGACATCAGCCTCACAGCGTACGGCGCCCGCCTCGGCCATGGCGCGCAGTACCGGACGGGCCTTGTCACAGACGGCGCGCAAGGCGTCGATATCGGCGCGGCCGCCGTGGTCCCGCAAGGCGTCCAGCAGTTCCGGACCGTGTTTCCATGTCCGTATCTCGGCCTCACAGCGCGTCCAGTCGTCCGTCAGGGACCAGAATTCCCGGATCCGGTACCACAAATCGACCGGGAGAATGGCGTGTATGACATCATAGAGCGTACAGAAATAACGCTGGCGCATCCAGAAGGCAAGGGCGAGCTGTGCGGCGTCAAGCACGGGTTCCGTATCCAGTGTGCCCAGAATCGGCTTTAATCCCACAACTTTTTCCCCGCGCCTGACGGAAAGTACCATCCCCTCACAAAGACGGTTACCCTTCCCGAACGGAACCATGACCCGTACGCCGGGGCGGACCTGCTCCGCGAACTCCGCCGGAATCAGGTAATCATAGGGGATGTCGATATCGTACCGGGCGGCGCTGACGGCGGTTCCCGCAATCTCCACAGGTTCCACGGAGCGTTATTCCGCGTTGGGTTCCACGGGTTCGGGGTCCGTGTCCGGTTCCGTCTCTTCCAACGCCTCAAGGGCCTGTTCCGGGTCCTCCAAAAGTCCGTCCGCCACCTCATGAATGGCCATGGTAACGGGCTTTTCCTCTAAAATCTGGTGCGCGTTCTCGTACGCCTCGGCGATTTGTCTGGCCCTGCGGGCCACCACGTTGACGAGCATATAACGGTTATGAATTTGGGCGCTCAGTTCGCCCATGGCGGGATACAACATCATAGGACATTACACTTCCATTTCCGCCGCCGTGCGGCTTGATTTTATATTTGACGTTATGTGTCGGCAAGAAGCAACATACGTTCTTTCGGCTTGCAGTGTTCGGCCGTCATGATGGCGTCCAATTCGCGCACGGCGTTTTCTACGTTGTCGTTGATGACGAAATAGTCGTACGTGTGGGCGGTCTGTACCTCCACCTTGGCGCGGACGAGGCGTTTCTGTATATCCTCCGGGGTGTTCGTGCCCCGGGACTTCAGGCGGTGTTCGAGTTCCTCCCAACTGGGCGGAGCGATGAAAATTTTGACGGCGTCCGGCCGCCGCTTCTCCACCTGTAACGCGCCTTGAATCTCAATATCTAAAATGATATCCTGACCGGCTTCAAGGGCCGCTTCCACAAACTTTCTGGGGGTTCCGTAGAAGTTCCCCACGTACTCGGCGTACTCCAAGAAATCCTCCTCCGCGATCCATTCGCGGAACGTCTCCACGCTCAGGAAGTGGTAGTGCACGCCGTCAACCTCTCCCTCCCGGATGGGCCGGGTGGTGGCCGAAACCGAAAAACGGGCATTTTTCCGCCGTTCCAGAAGCGTCTTTAAAACGGTACTCTTCCCCACTCCCGAAGGACCCGAAACGATAAACAAGCGGCCCTGTGTCATGCGCTCCTCCTTTCGTCACACACTGTTCTGTTCGCTGTCCGGTTCCTGTTCGCGAAAGCGCTCCGGCGGGAGCGCTGACAGGACCACGTGTCCGCTGTCCATGATGAACACGGACGCGGTTTTTCTGCCGAAAGTGGCGTCAATCAACGCGCCGCGCTCCCGGCTCTCCTGTATGACGCGCTTCATGGGCGCGGAGTCCGGCCCCACGACCGCAATCACGCGTTCACGCGTCACGAAACTGCCAAAGCCTATATTGTAAAGCGTCATCCCTGTTCACCGTCACTCGATATTCTGGGTCTGTTCCCGGATTTTTTCAATTTCGGCCTTCAGGTCCACGACCATGCGCGCAATGGCGGTATCCGCGCACTTAGACCCTATGGTATTGGCTTCCCGGTTGAGTTCCTGAATGAGAAAATCCATCCGGCGGCCCTGCGGGGCGTTGGAGGCGAGCATTTGCCGCAACTGGGAGACGTGACTTCTCAGGCGTACGGTCTCCTCATCGACCGCGACCTTGTCCGCGTACAATGCCGCCTCCATGACAATGCGCTGTTCGTCAACCGTGGAATCCTCCAAGACCTCGCGCATACGCCGGAAGAGGCGTTCCCGGTACTCCCGGACGGTCTCCGGCGAACGCGCCTCTATTTCGCCCGTCAGGCGTTCCACGGTGTCCAGACGCGCCGCGATATCCTCCGCCAGTTTCACGCCCTCGGCCGCGCGCATGGCCTGAAACGCTTCCAAGGCCTCATCCAGTACCGCGCAGAGGTCCTCCGTGACGGCGGCAAGGTCCGACTCGTCCTTTGTGACCGTCAGCGCGTCCGGGAAGCGGGTCAGAAGTTGCCCGCTCAGATCGGTTCCGGCAATTTCGGAAAGTTCTCTGAGGGCCGCCGCGTACTGCGCGGCCAGTTCACGGTTGACCGTGGCCCGGACCGTATCCGCCGCGGAAGCGTCCACCGTGACGAACACGTCCACTTTCCCGCGCGAAACGCTCCGTTGCACTTTCTTTTTCAGCGCGTCCTCCGCGAACAGATAGAGATGGTGCATTTTTATCGTACAGTCCAGATAGCGGTTGTTGACGGACCGCAGTTCAATGGTAATTTCCCGTCTGTTGCGAACCTGTCCGGCGCGTCCGTAGCCGGTCATGCTCCGAATCATGCTCAACACTTCCTTTATAAATTCAGTAACAGCAGAAGAAGGGGCACACGCACCAAGGATTAAAACAGGTATTCGCGCACAGGTTGGCACAGCACAGGTCCGTACCAAAGGAGCCGTACGGCGAATACGTACGGGCGGGACCGTGGTTCATATAGTGCAATGCCTGCCGGTATTCGGTGTTTGAAGGGTCCATCTGGCAAGCGCGCTGGTAATCGTTCCGGGCTTCGTCCATCCATCCGCGCTGATAGCGGATCACGCCGCGCAGAAAGTACCACTCGGCGTTATGGTCGGGACAGCGGTTCAGGAGCGCTTCCGCTTCCGTCAGGTTTCCGGCCTGAATCTGCTGGCGAACGCGCTGGAGCGAGGAAACGTCATCATAGTGCGACTGATAGTACGTACTTTGCGGGCGGCTCTGCCGGTCGCGCCGCCTGTTGATGTCCTCATAGGCGGCGTTAATTTCCTTCATTTTCTCTTCGGCGAGGTCGGCCAAAGGGTTGTTCTGATAATTGTCCGGGTGATATTTCCGGGCCAGTTCGCGGTAAGCCCGCTTGACTTCCTCATCCGAGGCGGTTTCCGGGACGCCAAGGACCTGATAGGGGTCTTTCATTGCTCCACCTCACTTTCGGGAGTGATGATACGCCGCTTGTGAAAGGCGCCGTCCAGCACGGCGCGGCCCACTTGAAAGAGTCCGGCATAGAAAATCCGTTCCAGCAACGGAGTCCACGGGCCAAAATCCCAGAGTTCAAACGCGGCGGCGATATTGTGTACGGAATGGTCAAGGGTGAGGGTAAAGTCACGGCGGGCCGGTTCGGTCCAGCGGCCATCGGAGAGGGCGTAGCGCAGGGCCACGGGATTATAGTTGCCGGAGACGGAATCGCGTTTCAAGTCATCGGCGGCGTCCACGAGGTAGACCCAGCGGCCCAGATGGTAAAAAATCTGTTGGAGCACGCGCCGACGCGTCAACGGTTCGACATCCCGGGCGGCGTCCCGCAGGAGCGCGGCGAACGCGTCCGCGGGGGCGTCCAGTGACTTACAGCGCGCCCGTTCCAGTTGGCCCAGAACGCGCAACTGTTCCTGTACGCGCAAGTCGAATTCCGGCCGGGCGGCGGCGGCGTTGCGGTAGGCGTCCCGCAGGAACGCGGACGCGCCGCGAAAGGGAATCCGTTTCAGCGCGCGGTGGTCGTCCACGTGGTCGCGGATCTGCCAGTAGGCGAGAATCAGGCTCTGGTCGGCGGCGAGTTCCAAGGCGTCCGTAGCGGGAAGGCAGGGACGGCCGCGGGCGGGATGGAGCGCACAGCGGCGCGTGACGGGGACGTCCTCTCCGTCCGAAAGGAGGATGGCCAGCAGGGTAAAGTCGTAATTGAGGACCCAGCGGGCGGCCGTACCGCGCCGGGAGAGCGCGTGACAGAGGCCGCAGTAAGCGCGGCGGAAGCGGTCGGAATCCTCTTCCGTCAGGCCTTCCAGCGGGGGGCGCACATAGCCAAACATCGTCAGAACCGGCGCACAATGGTAAAGGACGGCCCGCCCGCGGCGCGGAGACGGCGGTCATAGAGCGCCGCCGGGACGAAGCCCAGTACGAAGCCGCACACCGCCGCCGCATACTGTACGGCAACGCGGTCTGTCAGCAACGCGCCCACAATGTAGCCCGTCAGGAACAGCGCCACGGGGACGAGGTACACCGCGGCCATCATGCGGAGCATAGTTCCCGTGCCGCTCTGTACCACGACCTGTTGGCCGGGTTCGGCCCCGATAGGGTTCCGCGCCTTGGCCCGGACGGCGGTCCCGGTGACGCCGCACCCGGCGCACTCCGCGCAGTCGTGGCCGCAGGCCGACTTACGCGGTACGCAGACAATCGCGTGTGAGGCGTCCAGAATCCGCTCTACGGTAGCAATCTGTGTCATGTTCATTCTCCTGTCGCGGCGGCGCTGTCAAGAATCTGCACCTGTATTTGATAACTGCCTATGACGCCGACTTTCCGGAATCCGGGTATCGTGAATTCCACCGGGACGGAGTAACTTCCGCTGGCGGAGGCGAAGTCATCCAGATTGGGCGTCACCTGAATATCATCGCCCGTCACGGCCTGTACGGCCTGCGACGGACCGTAAATCTGTACGTTCAGACTTTCCGTCTCAAAGACCACGGTTTTCCCGGCCGGAAGGTCCGCCCCCGGACGGAAGTTTGTGGTCGTGACGTTTCGCGTGGCCATGTCCTTGAACACGATTTCCAGCGTGGCGGTAGAAACGCCGCTCCGGTTTACGCACCCTTCCGGCACAATCACCGCGTACGTGTGGAACGTCCGCGCCCCGGACCCGATCAGGTCCAGAAGGTTCATGGAGCCGAGGTTGATTTCCTCCACGTCCTTGAGTATCGAGGCCTCCCCCGAAACCGTGACGCTTTCCGGCCGTATCAGGTAGCTGACATCGCTTTCACTGACTTTGCCCTCACTGATAAACGTAACCTTCAAGGGCAGTTGTTTCGTCATGTAGATGGGAAGGGTGGCGGTAATCTGCTTTGTTTTCAGGTAAAACGGCTCCATGTCGATGGGGTTGTCGGAGGTGTCGTAAAGCTGGCAGGTCAGCGACTGCGTGACCGATTCCATGGCCTCTTCCCCTAAAATCAGCGAGACTTTCGCGTAGGCGATGGTTTCGAGGTCCTCTTCCTGTCCCTGTACGTCAATTACGGACTGCGAAAGCTCAATTTCCCCGGCCGAACATCCGTCCGCAACGTTTCCGCTGAGTTCACAGCGTACGTCCACCTCTTTATGGCTCATTTCCCCGATGTTCACCGTGGCGTTCTCCACGCTGTTCCGCGAGACGCTGACGGTCAGCTTGCCGTACTTCTGATTGGCGCTCAGCGTGGCGCGCCCCTCCTGATTGAGATATGAACGGTTGTAACGGAGCGTCTGCGTGCCGGCGGACGTGATTCCGGTCAGGTCCACGGTCAGGCGTACGGACGCGCGGTCCAGCTGCACCACCAGCAGGCGCGGACCCTCAAACGTCAGATCTACGCTCTCGGTCGTCCCATCGCTGAGCAGCATAAGGCCCCGGTCGGCGAGCTGTTCCTTGCCCAGATACTCAATCGGGATTTCGCGGATCTCCATTTTCGCCTGATACGCGCTCCCGTTATTCCCGTACTCGTCCACAAAAAACCAGATCCCCAGCGCGAGGACCACTGCGGTTAGCAGATACAGGCCCCGGCTGTCTTTCGGCGTATGTTCATTCATTGACCTTTTCCTCCTTGCGCTTCAGGAACGGAATGGGGAAGAAGCGTTGTTTGCGCGTTTCCGTCTCTTCGGGCGTGAGAAGCTCGTTCCGCAGGAGATTTTCGAGGGTTTCCGCTTTCAGGTGGCGTTTGAGCATACCGCCGTTCGCCACGGAGATGGTCCCGGTCTCTTCCGAGACAATCACAATCACGGCGTCCGAATTTTCGCTCATCCCGATTCCCGCCCGGTGGCGCGTGCCGAGGTCCCGCGACAGGTTCACGTTTCTGCTCAGCGGCAGGACGCATCCCGCGCCCAGAATCCGCCCGTTCCGTACAATCACGGCCCCGTCATGCAGGGGCGCCTTGACAAAGAAGATGTTCTTGAGCAGTTCCCCGGACACGGACGCGTCCAGAACGGTCCCGCTCCTGACCAGCTCGTCCAGTTTGATTTCCCGCTCAAAGACGATCAGCGCGCCCGTCCGGGACTGGCTCATCTCCGTGCAGGCGAGGACCGTTTGAGAAATCACCTGTTCCATCAGACCCGCGCTGACCGTAGGCGTCAGGATAGCCATAAAGCGGCGGCTGCCCATCTGTTCCAGAATGCGGCGGATTTCCGGTTGAAACAGGATAATCAGAGCCAGCACGCCCCAGTCTACCAGACGGTTCATGATGTAGTTGATGCCATGCAGTTGAAAGATCGTGGAAACCAGCAGGACCCCCAGAAAGACCAGAAGCCCCTTTAACAGACTGACGGCCCGCGTCTTTCGCACCAGTAACAGCACACGATACAGGACATAGACCATTACGGCGATGTCCAGATAGCCGGCAAACTGAATGGACAGAAGGTATCTCCCAATCATGGCGACAATGTCGGCAATGTTCAGCTCCATGGTTCCCGCTCATCCCCTTGCGTTTGATGATTCCGGCCACGCGGACACCCTTCCGGGCCGGGTGAACGCGTACCGCACCTATTATATAGAACGCGCGCGGGGATTGCAAGGTTTTACCGGATAAAAATTCATGAAGCGTGAAAGTCGCGCAGGATTTCCTTGAAGGCCGTCAGGAAGCGGCGCACCTCCTCGGCCGTGTTGAACGCCGAAAAGCTGACGCGTACGGTCCCGGTACGGAGCGTTCCGGCGGTACGGTGGGCCAGCGGGGCGCAGTGCAGACCGGCCCGGACCGCGATTCCGCGCGCCCCGAGCGCGTCCCCGAGGCGTTCCACGTCTCCGGCGGGCGGCAGGAACGACAGAACCGCGCTCTGGTCGCCGCAGCCCGGACGCGCGAACACCCGTACGCCGGGAATTTCCCGCAGTTCATCGGCGGCCAGCATGGTCAGACGGCGTTCCGCGCCGCAGATGTTCTCCACGCCGTTGCGGCGTACAAACCGTACGCCTTCCAGCAGTCCGGCAATGCCGGGGATATTCGGCGTGCCGCTCTCCAGACGCTCCGGGAGAAAGTCGGGCATTTGCTGGGATACCGACATGGTACCCGTGCCGCCTTCGAGTAACGGCGTGGTCTCCACGCCCTCCCCGCAAATCAGCACGCCCGTTCCCTGCGGGCCGTACAGCCCCTTATGCCCCGGCATGGCCGCGAACGCCGGACGCAACTTCGACAGGTCCAGCTCAATGACGCCCGCGGACTGGGAAAGGTCCAGTATCAGCGGGACGTTCCGCTTCCGGCACAGCTCCGCCAGCCACGCCACCGGCTGAATATAGCCGAACACGTTGGAAACATGGTTACAGATGACCGCGCTGGTGCCGGGGGTAATCAGCCGGTCGAACGCCGCCATGGCCGCCGCCTCCTGAAACAGCGGCGTGTCGGCTACGTGTACCTCCGCCTGTAACGCGTTCAGCGGCCGCGTGACGGCGTTGTGTTCATAGCCCGAAATCACCGCGCGTCCGCCCTTCGGAACCGCGCTCTTGATGGCCAGATTCAGGGCGTGGGTGGCGTTGAGGGTAAAGACAACGTTTTCCGGACGCGCAACATGAAAAAGCGCCGCGATTTCCTCCCGGCACGCCAGCGCGGTTTCGGCGGCTTGCAACGCTTCCGGGTACGCCCCGCGTCCGGGCGTGGTCATACGCCGCATGGCCTCCCGTACGGCCGCGGACACGGACGGCGGTTTCTGAAACGTGGTCGCCGCGCTGTCAAGATAAATCATGTTCCGCCTCCTGATACACTCCCCTGTGGTACGCGAATATCTGAACAGGGCTTAGTTTTTCCCTGTGGAGCGTCAGAAGGGCCTCCCGCAGGTCACGGGGCGCGATACGCAGGGCGTAGGCGCACCCCAGACTGGTCAGGTCACGCGGGGCGCGGTAGACCCGGCTGGTAATTCCGGCCCGGTCCAGTACCTTTTGCATACGCTGGGCGTACGTCACCGAGCGGGCCAGTATTAAATAATGGTCCATGGGTACTCCTCCTCTCCGCTCATCCTATGCCGGCGTCCGCGCCCGGGTGACAGGCCCCGGAGCGGCCGGACGGAACGGTTATTTTCCGGATTCCGGAAGCGCGCAATATCGACTGTAAACAAATGAGGCTTGACAAACGGGCTTCCCACGTTATAACGAAAAATGTGGTATAATATGCCTTGAAGGGGACGGCGTCCGCTGTCCCCCGCTTCCGGAAAGGTCGTGATTTTTCATGGGACTGTTTGACGGTATCAAACTGGCGGCGGATTTGGTCAAGGGCGGCATTGCGGCGTTCAAGGCGTCAGAGAAGCTCGAGGCGCTTGTGAAACGCTCTCAGGACGAGTTCAAGAGCCTGATAAAGCCCGAACAGGCACAGCTCTATCAGGAATATATGACGCTCGACCGCGCCAAGGCCAAGGAAGAGGACACGGAGAAGCAAAACGCCCTGACGGAAAAAGTCGAAGCGGCGGCCGTGGCGTACCTGTCGGCGCTGGGGGCGGATGACGCGTTCCCGAAAGACTTCCGCGCCGAGATTACGCTTGCCTTGCGGGATTACGCCAAGACCAGCGATTTCGCGGAGGATGTCTTTGAAAAGCACATGATGGCGCAGGCCAAGACCGAGGAGGAAAAAGCGGAAGTGCGCAAGGCGTTGGAGGAAATGAAAGCCGAGAATCAATAAGCGTTTATGCGCGCGGGACGTCCGGTGAAAGCCGGGCGTTTTTTGCGCGCGTGCCCTGACGCCGAATTCCGCTTGCGGCTTCGCCGGATATGCGGTATACTGTAGCCAAGAGCAGAGAGGAGGACGGAGCGTATGAAACTCATGGTCTTTGACGGAAACAGCATTCTGAACCGGGCCTATTACGGCATACGGCCCCTGACCAACCGGGACGGGCTGTATACCCACGCCGTTTACGGCTTCCTGACCACCTTGTACCGCATGGAGGACGCCGAAACCCCGGACGCGCTGTGCGTGGCCTTTGACGTCCACGCGCCCACCTTCCGCCATGAGGCCGACGGCGCCTATAAGGCCAACCGCAAACCCATGCCGGAAGAACTGCGCGTACAGGTCCCCGTACTCAAAGACACGCTGGACGCGCTGAACATCCCGCGCTATGAACTGGCCGGATATGAAGCCGATGACCTCTTGGGCACGATTTCCCGCCGCTGTGAGGCCGCGGGCTGGGAATGCGTGATTGTCACCGGCGACCGCGACAGTCTACAGCTCATCACGGAACACACAAGCGTCCGTCTGGTGTCCACGCGCGCGGGACGTACGCTGACGGAGGACATGAACCCGGCCACGTTCCGGGAGAAGTACGGCTTCCCGCCCGAAAATATTGTGGACCTCAAAGCGTTAATGGGGGACGCGTCCGACAATATTCCGGGCGTCCCCGGCGTGGGCGAAAAGACCGCTTCCGCGCTCATTCAACAGTACCGGACGGTCCGTGAAATTTACGCGCGTCTGCCCGATATTGACGCCAAGCCCGCCGTCATTAAGAAACTCACGGCCGGGGCCGACAGCGCGCGTCACTCCTACTGGCTGGCCACGATTCAAACGGACGCGCCTTTGGACTTCGTACCGGAACGCAATCTCCGTAAAGAACCCGGTCCGGACGCCCCCGCCCTGTTCCGGAAGCTGGAATTCAACCGCCTGATGGAGCGTCTGAATTTGCAAGAGGCCCCGGACGTTGTGCGGCAGGCGGAGCCTGTCGGAATCAGCGCGTTGACGGACATGGACGCGCTCCGGACGGCGCGGGAACGTCTGCGCGGCGGCGCGGTGTCCGTACGGACGGATGAGGCGTTGGAGCTTGTCGCGCTGTGCCGTGACGGGACGGCGTACGTGCTGGACCGGCGTCATTTTCAGGGGGACGGGGATACCGCGTTGCAAACTCTCTTTGACGGGTCGCTTTCCCTGCTTGGCCACGGCGTCAAGGATATCATGCGCGCCTTGCTCGAACACGGCGCTTCCCCGGACGGCTGGACGGACGATACTATGCTGATGGCTTACCTGTTGGACGCCACCGCCGGACAATATGACCTTGACCGGCTTTGCAAGAAGTACGGCGATTTCACGATTGCGCGCGCGTCCGGTACCCCGGACGGCGGCGAACAGCTCTCCCTCTTGGACGCCCCGGAGACACGTTACCGTAACCTCGCGGCGGAAGCGGCCGCCATTGCCAAATTACGCGACCTCATGACGCCGAAACTCCGCGACTGGAACCTCACGGAGCTGTACCGTAACGCCGAACTGCCCCTGTGCCGGGTCCTCGCGGACATGGAGCGCGCCGGATGTATGGTGGACCGTGACGCCCTCTCGGCCTTCGGGGAACTGCTCTCGAACCGTATCGCGGAACAGGAGCGTAAAATCTACGAACTGGCCGGACACGAATTCAATATCAACTCCCCGAAACAACTGGGAACGGTCCTGTTTGACGAATTGCGCCTTCCGCACGGCAAAAAGACGAAAACCGGCTGGTCCACGAACGCGGACGTGCTGGACAATCTGCGGGGGGAATCGGAACTGGTGGCGGCGGTACTGGATTACCGGCAGTACGCGAAACTCAAGAGCACGTACGCGGACGGACTGCTAAAGGCAATCGGGCCAAACGGACGTATCCGGACTTCCTTCCAGATGACCGCCACCGCCACGGGCCGCCTGAGTTCCGCGGAGCCGAATTTGCAGAACATTCCCACCCGTACCGATTTGGGCAGTGAAATTCGGAAAATGTTCCGTCCATCGCCGGGACGCGTCTTTGTGGACGCGGATTACTCCCAGATTGAGTTACGCTTACTGGCGCATATCTCCGGGGACGCGGCCATGCAACGCGCGTTTCTGGACGGGACCGACATTCACACCGCCACCGCCGCGCAGGTGTTCCGCGTTGCGCCGGAGGACGTTACGCCGGAAATGCGGCGGCACGCGAAAGCCGTAAATTTCGGCATTGTCTACGGCATATCGCCCTTTTCGCTGTCACAGGACATCGGCGTGAGCGTGGCGGAGGCGAAAGCCTATATGGACGGCTATTTCACGGCCTTTCCGGGTATCCGGCGCTATATGGACGCGGTCATAGAACAGGCCCGGGCCAACGGCTATGTGGAAACGCTCTTCCACCGCCGCCGGGAACTGCCGGAACTGTCGGCTTCCCGTCACACGCTCCGGGCGTTCGGGGAGCGTGTCGCGCTGAATATGCCCATACAGGGCACGGCCGCGGACGTGATGAAACTTGCCATGTGCGCGCTCTGGCGGCGTCTCCGGGACGACTGCCCCGCCGCGCAGCTCGTTTTACAGATTCATGACGAACTGATTGTAGAGTGTCCGCTGGAAGAGGCGGAAACCGTTGCTCGTATACTCCGGGAGGAGATGGAGGGCGTTGTAAAACTGTCCGTACCCCTGACCGCGGAAGCGCACTGGGGCCGGAACTGGCTGGAGGCCAAAGGAGGCTCGAACTGATGTCGGAACCAATGAGGGTCCGCGTGGAACCCATGACGGCGGAACATCTGGACGAAGTGGCGGCGCTCGAACGGGTATGTTTTCCGGATCCGTGGTCACGAAACCTGTTCGCCGAAACGCTGAAAAATGACCTGTCCGCCTATCTGGTCGCACTGGACGAAGGCGGACGCGTGGCCGGTTACGCCGGACTGACGGTCATATTGGACGAAGGGTCCATTGACAACATCGCCGTGCGGCCGGACTGCCGGCGGCGGGGCGTGGCCGCGCGGCTGTTACAGGTGTTTTTGGACTTTGCGCGGGCCAACCGTCTGGCGTTCCTGACGCTGGAAGTCCGGGCCTCGAATTACGCGGCCATTGCGCTGTACGGGAGCCGCGGCTTCCGCGCGGTCGGACGCCGGAAAAAGTATTACGAGCGCCCAGAGGAGGACGCGCTGATTATGACAAGGACGTTTGAGTATGAAACTTGAATTGAAACTACCCACCGCGGAGGAACTCCGTATGAGCTATGAACGGGACCTTTCCGAAGCGTTCCCGCCGATGGAGTTGAAACCGCTTCGGCATATTGTACGAATGACCCGGCGCGGGATGTACGATCCGCTGTGTCTGTACGAGGAAGGGAAGATTGTGGGAGAGTGTTTTCTGTGGCGCGGGCGTCCGGGCTGGATGTTGCTGGACTATCTCTGCGTGACGCGTTCGCGGCGTAACGCCGGATTCGGCGCGGGACTTCTCCGGGCCATGCGGACGCGCTTCCCGGACAGCGTGATTGTCGGGGAGACGGAAATCCCCGAACACGCGCCCGACCCCGATATGGCGGCGCGGCGTCTGGCGTTCTACCGGCGCAACGGCGCGGCGTGGGCGGACGTGGAGGCGGAAGTTTTCGGCGTACGCTATCAAATTCTCTACTGGGCCAACGGTCCGCGGCCGGACGCGGAGATTGAACGCGAGTACGCCGCAATTTACCGGAGCGCGTTCCCGCCCGACAAGTACGAACGTTACGTTCAAATCCGGCGCGGGACGCGCAGGGAGGCCGTCTGATGAAAATACTGTCCTTTGAGACATCCTGTGACGAAACGGCGGTCGCGGTCACGGAGGACGGACGGCGCGTGCTGTCCGACGCCGTGGCGTCACAGGTGCCCGTACACGCGCTCTACGGCGGGGTCGTGCCGGAAATCGCCTCCCGCGCCCACACCGAGGCCATCACGGCCCTGACCGCCCGCGCCCTGTCTGACGCCCGCTGCGCAAGGTCCGATATTGACGCCGTGGCGGTCACGTACGCGCCGGGGCTGATTGGCGCGTTGCTGGTAGGCGTCAGTTTCGCGAAGTCCATGGCGCTGGCGCTGGGCGTCCCGCTGATACCCGTCCACCATATCCGGGGGCATATCGCCGCGAATTATCTGGCGTTCCCGGAACTCGAACCGCCGTTTCTGTCGCTGGCGGTCTCCGGCGGGAATACGCTGTTGGTCGATGTGCGGGACTACACCCGTATGACGGTTTTAGGGTCCACGCGCGACGATGCCGCCGGAGAGTGTTTCGACAAGGCGGCGCGGGTCCTTGGACTGCCCTACCCCGGCGGGAAGCCGATCGAAGAATTGGCGCGGGGTTCGTCCGGGGGCGTCTACAAGCTCCCGGCCGCCCATGTGGACGGCGCGCCGCTGGACATGAGCTTTTCCGGACTGAAAACGGCGGTCGTCAATCTGGCCCATCACGCCGAACAGACCGGGGAACCGCTCGACCGCGCCGCGCTGGCCCGGGACTTTATCGCCGCCGTCAGTCAGACGCTGGTTCCCCGCGCAATGGAGGCCGCCCGGCGTTCCGGACGCCGTACGCTGTGCGCGGCCGGGGGCGTGGCCGCGAACGCGTTCATACGGCGCGACTTGCTGGAAGCCTGTGACCGCGCCGGAATCCGGCTCTACCTTCCGCCGCTGAGCCTGTGCGGCGACAACGCCGCCATGATCGGGGCGCAGGCGTATTACGAGTATCTGGCCGGACACACGGCCGATATGCGCCTGAACGCCTACGCCACCCGGGACATTGCCGCCGACCCGCCGGAAAAATCTGTTGACAAGCCGGAACGGCTATAGTATACTGAGCGGGAATTGAATCAGCAGGAATCTTCAGGGCGGGGCGCAATTCCCCACCGGCGGTAAAAGTCCGCGAGCCGTCAGGCATGACCCGGTGGAATTCCGGGACCGACCGTCACAGTCCGGAAGAAAGAAGATTTGCACAGGCCGGGGGTCCCGGTATTGGAAGCGTCAGCCCTGAACAAGCGTTCGGGGCTTTTTGATTTGGAGGGAGTCAATATGGCGGAAACGGAACAGAACGCGTTGCGGGAAGCGCAGGACCGCAGTTATATGCGTCTTGCCGTCAAACTGGCCGAGCACGGGCGGGGCCGCACGAATCCCAACCCCGTGGTCGGGGCCGTGATTGTCAAGGATGACCGGATTCTGGGCGTAGGCTACCACGCCCGTTACGGCGACTTGCACGCCGAACGCGCCGCGCTGGGAAACTGCACCGACCCCACAGAGGGCGCGACTTTGTACGTCACGCTGGAACCGTGCTGTCACCACGGCAACCAGCCGCCGTGTACGGACGCGATCCTACAGGCGGGGATCCGGCGCGTAGTCATTGGCTCCGATGACCCCAACCCGCTTGTCGCCGGACAGGGCGTCCGGATTCTGCGGGACAACGGCGTCCGGGTGGAAACGGGATTCATGCGGGAAGAATGCGATGCGCTCAATCCCGTGTTCTTCCACTACATCCGTACGGGCCGCCCGTACGTCATCCTCAAGTACGCCATGACGCTGGACGGGAAAATAGCCACGCGTACCGGGGCCTCCCGCTGGATTACCGGCGAGGCGGCGCGGAAACGCGTGCACGAGGACCGCAACCGTTACGCGGCGGTCCTTGTCGGCGCGGGGACGGTCGCCGCGGACGACCCGCTTCTGACGTGCCGTTTGGAGAACGGCCGGAACCCCGTCCGGATTGTCTGTGACAGCGCCTTAAGGACTGTGCCGGAAAGTCAGCTCGTCCGCACGGCGCGGGAAACGCGCACAATTTTCGCGGCGGCGCGGCCGGACCCCGAACGCAGGGCGGCGTTAGAGTCGCTGGGCTGTGAAGTCTGGGAACTTGCCGATGACGGCGGACGCGTGGACCTGTGCGCGCTCATGGACCGGATCGGCGCGGAAAAACTTGACAGCGTGATTGCCGAGGGCGGCGCGTCCCTGAACTGGTCCCTGTTGCGCGCCGGACTGGTCCAACGTGTGCAGGCCTACATTGCGCCGAAACTCTTCGGCGGCGCGGCGGCAAAGTCGCCCGTGGCCGGGGAGGGCGTTGAGACGCCGGACGGCGCCTTTTCCCTTCGGGACGTGACGCTTACCCCGCTGGACGGCGATTTTCTCTTGGAAGGCGTCATAGCGGAGGGATGAGCCATGTTTACGGGAATCATTGAGGAGACCGGGCACGTACGGACCGTGACGCGCGGACGGCATTCGTCCGTACTGTCCATTGCCGCGGCGGAAATTCTCTCCGACCTGAAAACCGGTGACAGCGTGGCGGTAAACGGCGTCTGCCTGACGGCCACCGCCGTGGACGGCGGCGGATTTACCGCGGACGTCATGCACGAAACCTTGGACCGTTCCACGCTGGGCGGACTGTCCGCCGGGGACGTAGTCAATCTTGAGCGGGCCATGCCCGCCGATGGACGTTTCGGCGGGCATATCGTCTCCGGACACATTGACGGCGTGGGCCGCGTGACGGCCATACGCCGGGACGATAACGCCGTATGGTATACGGTGGAAGTCCCGCCCGAACTGCGGCGTTATATCGTGGAAAAGGGGTCCGTGGCCATGGACGGAATCAGTCTGACGGTCGCGGCCACGGATACGCGCGGCTTTTCCGTGTCGGTCATTCCGCATACGCTCAGCGTCACGGCCTTGGGTACGCGCCGCGTGGGAAGCGGAATCAATCTTGAGACGGACATTGTCGGAAAGTACGTGGAATCCCTGCTCCGCTCCGGACCGGCTCAAGGCTCGATAACCCGCGAGTTTCTCCGGCGGAACGGATTTTGACAACAGCAAGGAGTTTAAAGGACCATGTTTCATTACAACACCATTGAGGAGGCGCTGGACGCGCTCCGGGCGGGGAAACTGATTCTCGTCTCTGACGACCAAGACCGCGAAAATGAGGGCGATTTAATCTGCGCGGCCCAGTTCGCCACCCTCGAAAACGTCAACTTTATGGCCGTCCACGCCAAAGGCCTGATCTGTATGCCCATGTCCGAGGAGTACGTACGGAAACTCCAGTTCCCGCAGATGGTCTCCCACAACACCGACAACCACGAAACCGCCTTTACGGTGTCGGTGGACCACATTTCCACCACCACGGGCATTTCCGCGGCGGAACGTTCCGTTACGGCGATGAAGTGCGTGGACGAGGACGCGAAGCCGTCCGACTTCCGCCGCCCGGGCCATATGTTCCCCCTGCTGGCCAAACCCCACGGAGTCTTGGAGCGCAACGGACACACGGAAGCTACCGTGGATTTGCTCCGTTTAGCGGGCCTGAAAACGTGCGGACTGTGCTGTGAGGTCATGCGGGACGATGGAACCATGATGCGTACGGAGGAACTGCAACAGAAGGCGCAAGAATGGGGCTTGGTGTTTGTCACCATCCGGGACTTGCAGAACTACCGCAAACGGCACGAAAAACTGGTCGAACAGGTCGCCTTGACGCGTCTGCCCACCAAGTACGGCGATTTTCAGGCGTACGGCTACCGGAACCTGTTGAACGGGGAACATCATGTTGCGCTGGTCAAGGGCGATATCGGGGACGGAACCAACGTGCTTTGCCGGGTACACTCCGAGTGTCTCACCGGCGACACGTTCGGGTCCCTGCGCTGTGACTGCGGCCAGCAACTGGCGTCTGCGCTGACGCAAATCGAACAGGAGGGGCGCGGCGTACTGCTGTATATGCGTCAGGAGGGGCGCGGAATCGGACTGCTGAACAAACTGCGCGCCTACGCCCTGCAAGACGAAGGCCTTGACACGCTCGAAGCGAATTTGGCGTTGGGATTCAAGGCCGATTTGCGGGAGTATTATATTGGGGCGCAAATTCTCCGGGATTTGGGCGTCCGGACCATGCGTCTGTTGACGAACAACCCGGACAAAGTGTATCAGCTCTCCGATTTCGGCCTCTCGATTGTGGAACGCGTCCCGATTCAGATGGAGGCCACGCCCGATGACCTGTTTTATCTGCGCACGAAACAGAAGCGTATGGGCCATTTTCTCAACTACTGACCGTTTTTCGACAAGGAGGGAACGCACGATGAAAGTCTATGAGGGCAAGTTAAACGGGGAAGGTATCCGGATCGGCATTGTGGCGGCACGGTTCAACGAGTTCATTGTCTCGAAACTGCTCGGCGGCTGTGAGGACAGTCTGCTCCGGCACGGCGTGTCGGCCGATGATATCTCCGTAGCGTGGGTGCCGGGGGCGTTTGAAATTCCGCTGGTCGCCGCGCGGATGGCCAAGAGCGGGAACTATGACGCCGTCATTGCCTTGGGCGCGGTGATTCGGGGGGCCACGGACCATTATCAGTACGTGTGCGCGGAGGTGTCGAAGGGAATCGCGGCGGCGTCCTTACAGACCGGCGTTCCGGTGATGTTCGGCGTGCTGACCACGGACAATATCGAACAGGCCATTGAACGCGCCGGAACCAAGGCCGGTAATAAAGGCGTTGACTGCGCCGTAGGGGCCATTGAGATGGTCAATCTGGGCCGGGTCATGGGGGATGCGCGGTGACATATTTCAGCTTGCAAAGTGCTGGGGAAGGCTTTCTTTCCCGCCGCCAACGGCGGAATCGGCTTTTCGGGGTTCTTTGTCTGCTGATTTCCCTGTTGACGCTCCCCGCGCTGGCGGAACCTGTCCGGGCCGCCGCGCTTACGGCGGAAACAGGCCTTTCCGCCCCACTGACCGCGCCAAAGACCGGGGCCGTGTCCGAGAGCAACAACGCGCGCTTTTACGGCTACCTGACGGCGCTGGGACGCGGCACGCGCGCGGCGGAAGCGGAGCAATACGCGTCCGTTGCCGCCGGAAAACATCTGCAAGGGTTCGACCGGAAGTTATACGACCTCTTGAAAGAGGACATCCGGAAAGTCGCGGCGGGAAGCCGGGAGTCTACGATTTTCCGCTTTACGGCCGATGATTTGGGCCTCAACGGCAAATCGTGGACCGCGGCCGAACTGGGAATCACGGTCGAAAAGGACGCTTCCGGGCAGTTGACGGACGCCACGTGGAACGCCCTCTGGGGTCCGCTCTACCGTGCCATTGGACACGACCGGCAGAAGTCCAGCGCCTCCATTATGGACAAGCTCCTTGTAGATTGCCCGTTTGAACTCTACTGGTTCGCCAAGTCCTACGAGGGCGAGAACAGCGCCGCCGCGCACTGGACTTATCACTGGTCCGTACGCTACAATGACGCCAAAGGCTTTCTGTTTTCCAATGACGCCTATTTGGACGTGGAAATGATGGTGGCCGAAAACTACGCCAAGAGCGCGGACAATGACAGTTACTATAATTACAAAATCGACACGGGCCTTGCCAAAAAGGCCACGGCCATTGCCGCCAACGCCAAAAAAATCGTGGACGCCAACAAAAACCGTTCCGACTTCGAGAAACTCGCCGCCTACCGTGACGCCGTCTGCGACGCGGTTTCCTATGACCACGAGGCGGCGAAACAGGGTTCCGAGTCCTACGGAAACGGCCCGTGGCAGTTAATCCGCGTCTTTGACGGGGACGCGTCCACGAATGTGGTCTGCGAGGGCTACGCAAAGGCGTTTCAATATCTCTGCGACCTGTCGGACTTCTCCGGGGACGTGGCCTCCTACATCATCACGGGCGACTTGATAGACCGTTCCGGCAAACCGGGTCCGCATATGTGGAACCACGTCCGGATCAACGGACGCTACTGGCTGGTCGATTTGACAAACTGTGACGTGGAAGGCTTCTCCCGTGACTGGCTCTTTTTCAAGGCCCCCTATTCCCAGACATCGCAGGGCGGGAAACATTCCTATGCTTTCGCGCGTAACGGAGAAGTGGCGTTGCGTTACAACAATCTGGAAAACGTCTATGAGGCGGAGGAAATTCTGTTTCTCACGGAAGCGGATTACGCCGCCCCGCCGCCCGACCACGGGGACAGTACCGAACCCGCCGCCGAACCTGTCACCGAACCCGTCACGGAACCTGAGAACGCCGACTGGTCCGTTACGTATCCCATCGCGGTTACGGAAGGGCAGTCGAACTTCTCGGAAGCTCCCGCGGGAATCGCTGTCAGCGTGACGGCCAATCCCGCGCCCATGGGACAACGTTTCCTGAGCTGGGGCGGGGCTTCGGGCCTGACGTTTACGCAGGGGAGCGTCTCTTCCGCTTCGGCTACGTTCCTAATGCCGCCGGAGCCGCTCTACCTCTCCGCCGTCTATGAGGCCGTGCGCTTTGACGATGTGGAGCCGGGGACGTACTACGACCAGCCGGTATCATGGGCCGTGTCGCAGGGCGTGACCAACGGCATGACCCGGACCACGTTCAACCCGCACGAAACCTGTACGCGCGCGCAGATTCTGACGTTTCTGTACCGTGCGGCCGGGGAACCGGAAATCCGGGGCGGAAATCCTTTCCCGGACGTCTCCCCGGAAGTGTACTACTACCGTCCGGCCCTCTGGGCGGCGGAACGGGGCCTTGTGGACGGCCCCCTTTTCGAGCCGGACACCCCTTGTACGCGCGCCGCCGTAATGGTATATTTCTGGAAACTGGCGGGCGCGCCGGCCGGGAGCCGCAATCCGTTCGCGGACGTGCCGGAGTGGACGGACTACGCGGCGGCGGTCGCGTGGGGCGTGTCGCGGGGAATCACCGGCGGGACCACGCCGACTACCTTTGAACCGGAACGGACCTGTACGCGCGCGCAGATTGTGACGTTTCTGTACCGGCACTTGGTGGAGACGGGCGGCACGCTCCGCGCCGCGTACGAGGCGCCCATACAGACGAACGGGGAAGAACCGGAAAACCCGGAATTTTCCTCCCCGCAATAAACACCGGGAGGTGGACACTTTGAAAACGCTACGTTGCTTTCTGAGGCTGTCCGTACTGGCGGCGTGTCTGCTGGTCACGGTCTCCGCGGCGGACTATGACGGCTATCTGGTCGAGATTGAAAAGCCTGTCCGTCTGCTCGCGGCCTCCATGCTGGATCCGGTTTTGCCGGAAATGAAGGAAGTCAGCGCTCCGCTGGGGGTGTATCAGGTGGAGGACGCCGCCGCCGTGGAGACGCTCCGTGCCCGCGGTATGCTCCTTCACGCGGAACCGAACTACATTGTCACGCTGGACGACCCGCCCGCAGCGGACGCCCTTCTGCTGGACGGGGACAACCCGGAAACGCAGTGGTACGAAACACCGCTGGAAATGGAGCACGTACGCAAAAACGGCGTTACTGGAAACGGCGTCCGGGTGGGAGTCGTGGACTCCGGCATTTTCAAGGAACATGAAGAATTTCAGGGCGTCAAGGTACTGCCCGGAACGAACTACTGTGTTCCGGAGGATGACCCGGCCCGGACAGACGTTTCGGACGCGGTCGGACACGGAACCTTTGTCAGCGGCCTGATCATTGCGGCGGAAAACAACGCGGGGATCATCGGACTGGCCCCGGGGGTCGAACTGGTGCCGCTGAAGTGCTTCGAGAGCAAGAGCGCGAGCATTGCCAACATCGCCGCCGCGATTCAGGACGGCGTGGACACGTGGAAGTGTCAGGTCCTCAACCTGAGCTTCGGACTGGAAAAGGACTCCTCCACGCTCCGGAAAGCCATTGAGTACGTGGAAAAGGCGGGCGTCCTGATGGTCGCCGCGGCCGGCAACCTCACCCGCGGAGCGCATAATGACAACGGAGACCCCTTGAACTATCCGGCCGCTTATCCGCAGGTCATTGGCGTGGGGGCCGTGGGGTCGAATCTGTCCGTAAGTTCGTTCTCTTACCGCAATGAGAGCGTGGAAGTCAGCGCGCCGGGGCAGAACCTTCGGGGACCCGATACCACCGGCACCGGCGACTATACCAACGGTTACGGCACGTCCTATTCCGCCCCGATCGTCACGGCGGCGGCGGCGCTGGCGCTCTCGCTCCGTCCGGACCTGAACGCCGCGGACTTCCGCAAACTGCTGCAAAGCACGGTCCGGGACCTTGGCCCGGAGGGCTACGACACCTCTTACGGCTACGGACTGCTTCAGGTGGGCGCGCTGTGCGCGGCAGTAGACCCGGAACGGTTCCAGATACCGGAGACCTTCGGCGACCCGGAGAGCCTGTTCCAACAGGTCGAGGCCACGCGCAAGCGTCTGGCCGGTACGGACCCTGTGCCCATGCTTCTGGCTGTCGCCTACAATCAGGACGGGCAATGTATGGCCATCCTTGACGTCTCCCCGGCGGACGACCGCGACATTTCCGAGGAAATGTTCCAGATTCCGGACGCGGCTTCTTGGCGGCTGATTTCCTTCGACCGCGTCACCTTCGCCCCCGCGGAAAGCGCCGTGGAGATTCCCGCCGCCTGACGCAACGCTTCCCCGTTTACACGCCCTTCCGCTTTTGCGCTTTCCACAAGTTTCCTTTCCCGCATTTTGAAAAAAGATTGCGGTATGCTGATTGACTATTTCTGTAAATTCGGTTATAATGTTTGCGGGGAAAGGAAGTGAACTTGTCGAAAGCCGTCATAATGATGGTCTCCTATATGGAGATGAAACCTCCGAGTCATTATGTACGTTGGAAGCAGATACGCGGACCTTCACTCTTACAAAGACAGGAGGTTTTTTATGAAAGGAAAAGACGTTCTGTTTCGCGTGCTGTTCACAGGGGCTTTGTGCGCGTGCCTGACGCTTCCCGCCGCCGCGCAGACCTTTTCGGACGTTCCCGAAAGTCACTGGGCCTACGACAATATTGAGGAAGCGGCCGCGGACGGCGCGGTGAAGGGCTATCAAAACGCCACCTTCGCCCCCCACGCTCCCCTCTCTTTAGCCCATTTTACGGTGATTTTGTCCCGCTCCTTCTATAGCGAGGACTACAACAACGAATTGAGCTGGATTGACCCGAACGCGAAAAATATAGAGTGGTACACTCCGGCGGAGTGGGTCGCCCGGGAACACGGCCTCCTCAAAGGAATCGAACTGGACATGACGGAACCGCTCACCCGCTATCAGATGGCCATGGAAATTTATAATCTGCTCCAGTCCAAGGGCTGTGAATTTTCAAGGGACCCGGTACGTAACAGTCTCGCTTCGATTGCCGATTTGGACACGTTCCCGAACGATACCTTGCGCAACGCGGTTGCGTGCGTGTACTCCAAGGGGATCCTGAACGGTTACTCCGATGGCGCGTTTTACGGCAACAACGTTCCCAACCGCGCGCAGGCCGCCGCGATTTACTGCCGCCTGAAACACTTCCTTGAAGACTTGGCCATTCCGTCCGATTACGGACGCCTTCCGAACAAATCCCCGTCAAAGATGACGATTCGCGACGTGTACACCCCCAGTCAGACGACCGGCAAGACCTTTACCTTCCAAGGCGCGAAAATCCCCATCTATTCGGGCGTCCAGACGCTCCGCGTGGGGGCCGGCGACTTCGTGTGGCGGGACGGGCGCCGTATCCGCTATGTCGGCAACCGTTATGACGCGTGGTTTGGCGTGGACGTGTCCGCCTACCAGAACCGCGCCCGCAGTAACGGGACCATCAACTGGAAAGCGGCCAAGGCGGACGGCGTACAGTTTGCCATGATTCGCGTTGGCTTGCGCGGCACGTCCACCGGCGCGCTCCGCGAGGACCCCTATTACGCCCGTAACATTGAAGGCGCGCTGGCGCAGGGAATCCAGACCGGCGCTTACATCTTCGCGCAGGCGATTAACATTCAGGAAGCCATTGAAGAGGCCGATTTCGTCATTGCCCGTTTGCGCGGGCATAAGATTAACGGACCCGTCTCTTACGACTGGGAAATCAACGACAGTTCCTACCGCGTCTCCAACGTGTCCAAGGAGATGGCGACCGCGTGCGCGGTGGCGTTCTGCAAGCGTGTGGCCGCCGCCGGGTATACGCCCATGTTCTATAACAGCCGCTACGTGGCGTATATGAAGTACGACCAAGGCGCGCTGGCCCCGTACATGATGTGGTATCCGCAGTACCCCTCCACGAGTACCGCCAGACCGTACCCGAACCTCTACTATCAGATGGATTTCTGGCAGTTCTCTGAAAGCGCGACCGTGTACGGAATCGGAAACCGGATCGACTCCAACATCTGGTTCAAGCCCAAAAACTGACAAGCCGCCCTTCCCCGCCGGATGGGGAAGGGCGCTTTTTTGCGCGCAGGGGGTCGCGCGGACTTTGACAAACGCAGGCAAAGAGACTATGATAGAGAAAAACTGCCGGGAGGGGCGCGTATGAACAAAGACGAGTTGCGGGAGAAGGCGAACGAACTGCCGTTACTGCCGGGCGTATACCTGATGATGGACCGGAGCGGGACGGTCATTTATGTGGGCAAGGCGCGGAAACTCAAAAACCGTGTCAGCCAGTATTTTCAGGACAGCGCGGGCCACAGCGAAAAGACACGGCGTATGGTGTCGCTCATTGACCGGTTCGACACGATTATTGTCAGCAGTGAATTCGAGGCGCTGGTGCTCGAAAACTCCCTGATTAAGCGTCATATGCCCCGCTATAACATTCTCCTGAAAGACGACAAGGGCTATCCGTTCGTGCGCATGAGCGCGGACGAGTACCCGCGCTTTACGATAGCCTCCAAATATGCCAACAACGGGGCGCGTTATTTCGGGCCGTTCGGGGGCCGGAGCGAAACCCGTGCCGCCTTGGACGCGGTTTTGTCGGCTCTGCATCTGCCGACCTGTCAGCGGCGTTTTCCGCGGGATATCGGCGCGGGGCGTCCGTGCCTGAACTACCACATGGGACGCTGTGACGGGTTCTGCCGCCCGGAGCTGTCCGCCGGGGAGTACCGGACGCGTACGGAACAGGCCGCGCGGCTCCTGAGCGGGAAGTCGAAGGAACTTCTGCGCGAACTGACCGCCGATATGGAGGCCGCCGCCGAGGCGTTGCGTTTTGAACAGGCCGCGCAACTCCGGGACCGTATCAACGCCATCGGGGCGCTGTCGAAGAAACAGAACGTGATTGCCGGCTTGTGCGCCGATACGGATATCTGGGGACTGTGCGTGGGGGAGGGAAAAAGCTGCTGCGCGATTCTTCATATGGAGAACGGCAACCTGACAGGGCGCGAGACGTCCTTTTTTCAGACGCCCTTGGAGGAGTCGGAGGCCGACACGCTGGCGGCGCTGGCGGCACAATACTATCTGCCCCGCGCTGTACTGCCCCACGAAATCCTGTTGCCGCTGGACACCGGCGAACTGGAAAGTTTTTCGGACGCGCTGAGCAAACGCGCGGGGCATAAAGTCTGGGTACACGTCCCGCAACGCGGCGAAAAGGCCGACCTGCGCGACATGGCCCGCCGGAACGCCGAAGAAGAGGCGCAGCGCGTCACCACGGCGGCCGAACGCGCCGCGCATACGCTGGAACTGTTGCGTAAAATGCTGGGCCTGTCCGCCCCGCCGGAACGTCTGGAAAGTTACGACATCTCCAACACCGGAAAAAGTGACATTGTGGCGTCCATGGTCGTCTACCACGGGACGCGGCCCCTGAAATCGGCGTACCGCCGCTTCCACATCCGGGAACTGGACGCCGCCCCGGACGATTACGCGTCCATGAGGGAAGTCCTGCGGCGGCGTCTGCAACGCGCCGCGGACGGGGACGAAAAGTTTCTGCCCCTGCCGGACGTGTTTTTGATAGACGGCGGGGAGGTCCACGCCCGGACGGCTTTGGAAGTTCTGGACGAATTCGGCTTACAGATTCCCGTATTCGGCATGGTCAAGGACGACCGGCACCGTACAAGGGCCTTGGTCACGCCGCACGGGGAGGAAATCGGGATCGCCGCCGCGCCCGCCGTATTCGCCTTGATCGGACAGATTCAGGAGGAGACGCACCGTTTCGCCATTACGTTTCACAGGCAGAGCCACCGGAAAAGCGCCCTTCAATCGGAACTGGACAACATTCCGGGCATTGGTCCGAAGCGGCGGGAGGCGTTGCGCAAGCGGTTCGGGAGCCTGAAAGCGATACGCGCCGCGGACGTGGAGACGCTGTCGGAAGTGTTGCCGAAGGACGCCGCCGAAAGCCTCTGGCGGACCTTCCACGCAACGGAAGAGAAATAACGAAACGCCCTCCCGGGTCATTGGGAGGGCACGGTTTTTGAAAGTCAGTCCGCCAGACCGGCCGTAATCAGGGCCATGGAGTACACTTCCTGACCGTTGCAACCCCGGCTGAGGTCGTTAATCGGCGCGTTGAGGCCTTGCAGAATCGGGCCGTAGGCCTCGAAGCCGCCCAGACGCTGGGCAACTTTGTAGCCGATATTGCCCGCGTTGATGTCCGGGAACACAAACGTGTTGGCGTGTCCGGCGACATCGGAGTTGGGGCACTTGGTCTTTGCCACGCGCGGAGAGACCGCCGCGTCAAACTGTAATTCGCCGTCCATGGGGATATCGGGGGCCTTGGCCTTGGCAATCTCGTAAGCGTGGCGCATTTTGTCCACGTCCTCCCCGGAGCCGGAACCGTGCGTGGAGTAGCTCAGGAACGCTACCCGCGGGTCTATGCCGAACAGCCTTGCGGTGTTGGCCGTCTGGATGGCAATGTCGGCAAGGTCTTCTTCGGAGGGTTTGATCTGGATCGCGCAGTCGGCCATGGCCAGTACGTCGCGTTCCCCGGAGACGGCGTTCCGGACCAGAATAAAGCAGGAGGAAACCAGCCGGTTGCCGGGTTTCGTCTTGACCAGTTGGAGCGCGGGACGGACCGTGTCGGCGGTGGAATAAGTCGCGCCGCCGAGAAGGGCGTCCGCGCAGCCCATCTTTACCAGCATGGTGCCGAAGTAGTTGGCGTGGCTCAGGTGCTGGCGGCATTCTTCCTCGCTCATCTTGCCTCTACGGAGGTCGAACATCATCTTGACCATTTCTTCCATATGGTCGTAGTTTTCCGGGTCGCGGATGTCACAGCCCCGAATGTTGAAACCGGCGTCCTCCGCGGCGGCGTAGATTTCGTCAGGATTGCCCACGAGCACGGGCGTTAAAAATGTTCCGGAGAGCAGACGCGCGGAGGCTTCCAGAATCCGGGGGTCGGTGCCTTCCGTGAACACGATGCGGCGGGGATGGGCCTTCAGTTTCTTGATGAGGAATTCAAACATACGGGTTCCCTCCTGATAAGTAGTGCCTCTATTATACAACCACAAATTTTTCCGGTCAACCGGAATTTCAGGGTTTTCCTCGGAATCCGCCCCGGCGGACGGAATTCCAACGCGGACAAGGTATAATTTTCCGGCGGACGTGGAATCATGACAGAGGCGGGTTCCGCGGATTGGAGGACTGACAGCATGGTGAAAGGCATTTCCAGACAGGTGGTCGTGATTGACTCACCGGACCAGAAACTTTTTGAACAGGCCATTTTTATTGTCCGTAATGACGCCTTCCGGGAGGGCGTGACGGCCCGCGCGCTCGTACAGGAAGCGCGGCGCGTGGCCCGGAACTGCGCCGGGGAGCGAAAACAGGAACCGCTCTGGAACCGCTTCCTTCCGTGGATTACGGCTTTTCTGGGCGGCGGATGTGTGGGGGTGGCGTGGCTTCTGGTCACGTTCTTTTCTCTGTAGTTCCATAGCGCGGGAGTACGGACGGACGGTCTTATCACTGTCCGTCCGTTCGCTCTTGCAAAGCGGGGAGAAAGCCGTTATAATACGGGACAGGAGGTGTCAGCATGGATAAGACCGAACTGCTCGACAGGCTCCGCGCGGACGGGGACGAACGGCTGTTACTTTCACGCGTGCTGGACCGTCAGCGGCAGGCCGGCAGGCACGGCGCGCCGGTCTCCACGGACTTCCTGTCCCCGCGCGAACAGGCCCTTGTCCGCGAATTGCTCCGCCTCTCCGGCGTCCCCGAGGACAGTTACCTGTTTACGGGCGGCGTGGAGAACGCGGAACGGCAGGTGTTATGTTTTCTGCCCGACTGGATGGACCGCGACACGCTTACGCCGGAACAGTTGCCGGTCCGGGCAATCCGGGCCGCGTGGCGGGACGGCGACACGCTCTCCCACCGGGACCTGTTGGGCGCCCTGATGGGGCTGGGTATCGTCCGGGCCAAAACCGGGGATATTTATGTAAGCTCCCACAGCGCGGACGCGCTGATTCTGGACAGCGTCCGGGAATTCCTCTTGCAGAACTGGGCTTCCGCCGGACGCGTCCGCCTCAGCGTATCCCCGCTCGAACTTGCTTCCGTGACGGTCCCGCCGCCGCGGGTACAGGAACTCCGCGACACCGTGTCCTCTCTCCGGCTGGACGCCGTGACCGCCGCCGGGTTCCGTCTCCCGCGCGCGAAAGCCGCCGAACTGGTCAGCGCCGGACGCGTGCAAGTCAACTGGCTTGACTGCGGAAAGCCCGACCGGACCCTGAAACCCGGCGACTGCGTCAACGCGCGCGGATTCGGACGTTTTACGCTCTCGCGTGTCGGCGAACCTACCCGGAAGGGACGCTTTCCGATTTTTATCACGCGTTTTCTGTGACGCGGAAAGGAGATTTTATGGAACAGGCGAAAATTGAGCGGATTAACGAACTGGCCCGTAAGGCGAAAACCGATCTGCTGTCCGATGAGGAACAGTTGGAACGCGCACGGCTCCGCCGCGAATATCTCGATGCCGTGATGGGAAACCTCCAGCGGCAGATTGACAACCTTGTCATCATTGACGAAGACGGAAACCGGCATACATTCCGGCAGAAAGGGGACTGACGCATGGACTTTTTGAAAAACTTTGACGGAAAGAAAATCCCGTGGTGGCTGATTGCGCTTCTGTTCCTGTTCGCGCCCCCGGCGGCGGCGGTCGCGCTCCTGTTGAAACTTTTCGCGGGCGGCGGGCAGTCCACCGCGGCCAATGAGCCGTCTTTACAGCAGTACGCGCCCATGCAGTTACCCGCGGAAAAGGTCGATACCCGTATCAATAAACAGCCCTACGCGCCGCAGGATTACGCCCGACATATCACCATCCCGCCCAACCCCAAAAAGACGAAAACCGGCTGGATGAAAGTCGTTGGCGTGATTCTTGCCGTCATTGGCGCGGTGAGCATTGACAGCACCCTCTCCGCCGTGGTCACATCGCTGGCGTTCATCCTCGGCGGGGCCGCGCTGGGCTTCAACGCCTTCAAGACCGACCGCGAACAGAACCGTTACGCCGCCTACCTCCCGATGATCGGCGAACGGGAAGCCATGGACATGGACGAACTGTCCCGGGTTTCGGGCGTGCCCCGGAAACAGGTCGAAAAGGACCTTCAGCAGATGTTGAACTTAAACTATTTCGGCAACAGCGCCTATCTGAACCGGGAATTGGGCTACCTGTTCAAGAGTACGGAGGCGGACGAAGCGTGGCAGGAGCGTCACGCCCACGACATCCGGGACGAAACCCCCGCGGAAGTCAGCGAGGGCTATTCCGGGATTCTGCGCGACATCCGCCGCGCGAACGACCGGATCGCCGATCCGGTGCTGTCCGTGAAAATCGACCGTCTGGAAGATATCGTGGGACGCATTCTCCGGGCCATGGAGGAGGACCCCGAAAAGGCCAAACGTATGGATACCTTCTTGACCTACTATCTGCCCACGACCCAAAAACTGTTGGATTCCTACGCCCGCTTTGAGTCCGCCGGCGTGGAGGGCGACAATCTCCGCGAGTCAAAACAGCGGATTTCCGCCACCATGGACATGATCCTCAAGGGCTTTTCCCACCAGTTGGACGAACTCTATAAAACCGATACCATGGACATTGACAGCGACATCCGGGTGATGGAAACCATGCTCAAACGCGATACCGGCACAGTGTCCGATGACTTCGGCCTTGGCGGTTCCGCCGCGCAAAAGGCCCCGTGGGACAGGACGTAAACAGAAAAGGAGGAACTCCGTGTTAGAATATGTCATGCCGATTTCCGTTTTCCGCTACTTTGAGGCGTTGTGCTCCATCCCGCACGGCTCCCGCAACACCAAAACGATCAGCGACTTTTGCGCCGCCTTCGCAGAATCCTACCGCCTTGAGCACTGGCAGGACAGCGCGAACAATATCGTGATTGTCTCCCCCGCCGCCCCCGGCTACGAAAACGCCGAAACCCTCATTTTGCAGGGGCATTTGGACATGGTCTGTGAGAAAGAAGCGTGGGCGCGCATTGACATGGACCGCGACCCGCTCGAACTCCGCATGGACGGCGATTTCCTCTCCGCGCATGGCACCACGCTGGGCGGCGATGACGGGATTGCCATTGCCATGATGTTGGCGATTTTACAGGAAACGAACATTCCCCATCCCCGGCTGGAATGCGTCATGACCGCGGATGAGGAAATCGGAATGCTTGGCGCGGCGGCGTTTGACGCCTCCCGTCTGCGCGGACGCCGTATGCTCAATCTGGACTCGGAAGTAGAGGGCGTCTTTACGGCCGGATGTGCGGGCGGGTGTACGGTGCTTTGTTCGCTGACGCCGCGCTGGGAATCGGCGTCCAACGCCGGAAGCGCGCTGCATATTTCCGTACGCGGCCTGACCGGCGGACATTCCGGGACGGAAATCCACAAGGGCCGCGCGAACGCGAATATGCTGTTGGGACGTATTCTCCGGGAGGCGTCCGGAAGCGCGGCCGTCCGGCTGGTACGCGTCAACGGCGGCATGAAAGACAACGCCATTCCGGTTTCGGCGGATGCGGAAATCGTGACGCCGGAACCGTTGGGCGTCCGCCGCGTTATCGAACAGTACGCCGACACGCTCCGGCGCGAATTCTCCGCCACGGACCCCGGTTTGTCCGTGGAAGCAACGGATTCCGTGGCCGTGATGTGCATGGACGCCGAGAGTACGAAACGTATCGTTCACTTCCTGTCCGTTGCGCCGGACGGCGTACAGTCCATGAGCGCGGATCTGCCGGACCTCGTGCAAACTTCGCTGAATCTGGGCATTCTGCGCACGGAGCCGGAAGCCGTGACGGCCTCCTTCTGTGTGCGGAGCAGTGACGCGCGCGAAAAGTCCGCGCTCGTGGACCGTCTCCGGTCCCTGACGGAATCCGGCGGCGGACGGCGCGGAAAGTCCGGCGTGACCGGACAGGTACGTATCAGCGGCGATTATCCCGCGTGGAAGTATCAGCCCTACTCTGCGGTTCGTCAACTGTGCGTGGAGGCCTTCCGCGACCTCTACCGCACGGAACCGAAAATAGAAGCCATTCACGCTGGGCTGGAGTGCGGCTACTTCGCCGATAAAATCCCCGGGCTGGACTGCGTGTCTTTCGGCCCCGACCTGCTCGACATCCATACCCCCCGCGAACGGATGCGGATTTCTTCCGTACAGCGTGTGTGGCGTTTCCTGCTGGAAGTCCTTGAGCGCGCGAAATGATACGCTTTTATGACTTCGCGCCGCTGGACGGTATCACGAAAGCCGTCTACCGGCGCGTATGGGCGCGCTGTTTCGGCGGCGCGGACCGCTGTTTTATTCCGTACTTCTCCCCAACGAAAGAACACCTGTTGACGAACCGTGAGCGCGTGGAACTGCTTCCGGAAAACAATCCGGACATGGTCCTTGTCCCGCAAGTGATGACGAACCGCGCCCCGGAACTGCTCTGGGCCGCCGAAACCGTACGGGAACTGGGCTACCGGGAACTGAATCTCAACGCGGGCTGTCCGTCCGGGACCGTGACCGCAAAGGGGAAAGGGGCCGGACTGCTGGCGCGTCCGGAAACGCTGGACGCGCTTCTTGACGGGGCCTGTGGCAAACTGTGCCTGCCGCTGTCGGTCAAGGCCCGTGTCGGCTTTTCGGACCCGGAGGAGTTCCCGCGCCTGTTGGAGATTTTCAACCGCTATCCCCTGCAAAGTCTGATCCTCCATGCCCGGGTACGAAAGGACAAGTACAGCGGCCCGCTTTGCTATGACGCCTTCGCCTGCGCGCTCCGGGAGAGCCGCAACCCGGTTTCGTATAACGGCGACCTGCGCACGACCGGGGAAGTGTCCGCGTTTGCGGAACGCTTCCCCGGCGCGGAACGCGTGATGATAGGGCGCGGGGCCGTTGCCGACCCGGCCCTGTTCCGTAAACTCAAAGGCGGCCCGCCCGCGACCCGTGAGGAACTCCGGCGCTTTACCGCCGCCCTGTTTGACGCTTACACGCGCTTTTATGACGGACAGACCGGACTTGCCGCGCGGCGTATGCGGGAAGTCTGGTTCTACCTGATCCACCTGTTCGACAACGCGCGCCGCCTGAACAAGGATATGCGCCGCTTCCGGACCGCTACCGAGTACCGCGCCATTGAGGACGCGATTTTTACGGAACTGCCCCTCCGGACCGATTCCAACGGCGACTTGATTTAGTCGTTCCGCTCGTACTTGTCGATTTCCACGTTGTCGCAATACTCCGCCTTGAGTTCCTGTAAGCGGGCAAAGCTGTCGGTCCAAGTATGCGCGGCCTGCGCGTTACTGTCGGTCCAGCGTTCGACCAGAAGCAACGCGTCCGGGTCCGTGTCGGAAAGATAGTAGTCATAGGCCAGATTCCCGGTCTCCCCTTTGGACACCTCCCGGATTCCCGCCTCCGCGATTGCCTCCCGGAACGCCTCCCGCGCGCCCGGTTTACAGTGATACGTCACCAGCCATGTCAACATGGTTACCCTCTCCTGTTCTGAAATACGTTTCGGCCAGCCGCCGCATATCCTCGGGTAACGGCGCGGTTACGCACAGACGTTCCTCCGTGACCGGGTGGCACAGTTCCAGCCGGTACGAGTGGAGCGCCGGACGCGCAATCAACGGCGTTTCCGCGCCGTAGAGCCAGTCGCCCAGCAGCGCGCAGCCCATATGCGCCATGTGCACGCGTAACTGATGTGTGCGGCCGGTCCGCGGACACAGGCGTACCATAGACAACGCCGCCCCGGCGTTGTGCGTCAGCGTCTCGTACTCCGTCACGGCGCGCGCGCCGTCCGGACGGACCATCCGCGCCACAACCGACCGTTCGTCCCGGCCGATCGGCAGGTCCGCCACGCCGCGCGGCGGCTCCGGCCGTCCCGTACAGATTGCCCGATATTCGCGCTGAAATACGCGGCTGTGCAACATCCATCGGAACCGGTCATGAATATAGCCGCTTTTCGCCACCACCATGAGGCCCGAAGTCCCCCGGTCCAGACGGTTCACCGGGTGGAACACGAATCCGTCCCCGCGCAGATACGCCAGCGCCCCGCCGACATTCGGCGCGTCCGGGTCAAAGTTGGACGCGTGGGACGTCATGCCGGCGGGTTTGTCGAGAATCAGAAAATGTTCGTCCTCCCAGAGAATGGACAGCGGCCAGTTGCCCGGAATCAGCGGCTTCTTTGGCCCGCGATGGTCTCCGGTCTCTACCTGTAAGCAGTCCCCGGCGTGGAGTACGCGGACGGTAAAGGCGCGCTCTCCGTTGACCAGAATGCCGGTTTCGGCCCGGGTCAGACGCGACACCGCCCGCGCCGAAAAACGCAGTTTGCCGCGTAAATATCGCCGTACGGTCAACCCATCCTCGTCCGGCGTGATGGTCCTTGTGATACGCTCCATGCCGTCCGCCCCCTTCGTACGCTGAGGCCTTCCCCCGAATCGGAGGAAGGCCGGACCGTTATTTTTTCGCCAGAGACGGTTTCGCGGCGGCTTTCTGTTTGGCCGCTTCCGCCTGTCTCTTCTTGATTTCCTTGTACTTCTCTTTTTCTTCCGGCGTGGCAATGGGGGTAATGGCGTCACGCGGACAGACTTTCGTGCAGAGTTTGCAGTTGACGCACTTGCCGTAATCAATGGACGCGATTCCGTTCACCACGTGAATGGCGTCCTTTTTGCACTCCCGTTCGCACAGTCCGCACCCGATACAGGCGTTTTCGCATACGCTCATGGCCGCCTTGCCCTTGTCTTGATTCAGGCACATGACGCGTACCTTTTTGGACGCCGGCACCGACACAATCAGCTTCCGCGGACACGCCGCCGCGCAGGCCATACAATCCGTACATTTTTCTTCGTCCACGACCGCCACGCCGTTCGGGCCGATGCGCATGGCCCCAAACTTGCACGCTTCCACGCACGAGCCAAGCCCCAGACAGCCCCACGCGCATTCCAGCGGACCCGCCGCGACTTTTGTCGCCGCGCCGCAGTCACGGATTCCGACATACTCGAACCGTTTCGCGGCCGCCGTGCCGCCGTTACAGCGTACAAAGGCCACTTCCCGTTCGCCGACCGCGGCCGACTGTCCCATGATTTCCGCAATCGCGGCGGCGGCGTCCGGCCCGGCGGGGGCGCAGGCCGTGACCGGGGCCTCACCGGCCACAATGGCCGCCGCGCAACCCGCACAGCCCGGGTACCCGCAGCCGCCGCAGTTCGCGCCGGCCAGTTTGCCCAGTACCGCTTCCTCCCGGGGGTCCTTTTTTACCTCAAAGATTTTCGAGGCCACCGCCAGCAATGCCCCGAACAACGCGCCCAGAAGTCCGAGCACCAGTACGGCGGAGATTACGTTCAACATTGCCCAGCCCCCCTTACTTAAAGATATCGAGTCCGGAGAAGCCCATAAACGCCAGCGCCATCAGCCCCGCCGACACCAGCGCAATCGGGAACCCCTCAAAGGCCTTGGGATAGTCGGCAAACACGAGTTGTTCCCGGATACTGGCCAACAGGACAATCGCCAGCAGGAAGCCCACGCCGCCCGTCACGCCGTACACCACCGACTCAATGAAGTTGTACGAGTTCTGGATATTGAGCAGGGCCACGCCCAGCACGGCGCAGTTTGTCGTGATGAGGGGCAGGTACACGCCCAGCGCCGTATACAGCGCGGGAACCGATTTCTGCAAGAACATCTCAATGAACTGTACCAGCGCGGCGATGACCAGAATAAAGGCGACCGTCTGCATATAGACCAGATTCAGCGGGACGAGAATCCAGTTGTAGACGCACCACGTAATAGCGGACGCCAGTCCCATGACGAACACGACCGCGAAGCCCATGCCCGTGGCGGTGTCGATTTTCTTGGAGACGCCCATAAACGGGCAGCAGCCCAGAAACTGTGAAAAGATGAAGTTGTTGGAGAGAATCGCGCCGATCGTGATGGTGACAAGAGTCGTAAGTTCTTTCATGCTTTCGCCGCCTCCTTTTCCGTTTTCGCGGCCTCTTCGGCTTTCCGCTTGGCGCGTTCAAGCGCCCACTGCATGGCCGCAATCAAAACGGCCAGCACAATGAATCCGCCCACGGGCAAAGTCAGCAGTTTCATAGGGTACTGTTCGGGCAGAATGGCGATACCTTTTCCGGCGCCGAGCGCGCCGCCCTCAAAGATTCCGCCGGGACCCAGAATGCCGCCGCCGAACGTCCCCGCGCCCAGAAATTCCCGGATGACGCACATCACCAGCAGGACGACCGTGTAGCCGATGCCCTGACAGATTCCGTCTATCGCGGACGCCGCCACGCCGTTTTTGTAGGAAAACGATTCCGCGCGGCCCAGTATGATACAGTTGACGACAATCAGCGGAATGAACACGCCCAGCGATTCCGACAACGCCGGAACAAACGCCTGTAGCAACAAGTCCACCATGGTGACGAACCCGGCGATAACGACAATGAACATGGCGATACGGATTTTGTCGGGGACGATGTTCCGGATGGCCGCGATGATGATGTTGGAGAGCGTCAGAATGATGGTGACGGCAATGCCCATGCCGATACCGTTAAAGAAAGACGTTGTAATGGCCATGGTCGAGCACAGGCCCAGAAGCTGTACCAGTACGGGATTGTTGGTAATCAGGCCTTCTTTGAATTGCGTCTTAAAGTCCATGTTTCCAGCCTCCTTTCGTCAGTCCATGAGGGCGGCCACGGCCAAAGCCGCGTTTACGCCGGTGGTCACGCCGCGGGAAGAGACCGTAGCGCCGCTGATGGCGTCAATATTGCCGCCGACAGTCAGCGTGCCGTCCGCCGGGGACTTGCCGATGAACTGGTCCAGTACGGGCGTACCGCTTGCGGTCGGCTCGTTGCCCATGACTTTGGACCCAATGCCCGGCGTTTCGGAGTTGCTGACAATCGAAACGCCCGTCACGATGTCCGTTTCGTCCACGCCGACCATCATTTCAATATTGCCCTGTGAGCCGCTGGAGACCACGGTAAAGGCGTAACCGGCGGGGGCGCTGTCCTCCGTGACGGCGTAGAGGGCGGAGAGCGTGGCCCCGGCCCCGGACGCGGCGGCGGTCATGTCGTCCGACAGTTCCAGCGCGTCCGAGAAAGAGGAGGCGTCCGGATTTTCCACGACCTGTTTTAACGCCTCATCCGTGGCGGCCTTTTTCCGGGCGGTGATGTTGGGAAGCGTGACCATGTTGACCAGTCCCAGCAGGAAGGCGACCACAAGACAGGTACCGAAGAGGCGGAGCGTCAGCGTGGCGATGTATTTCGGGTCCATGCCGACCTTCTCCGCCTGTTTGACATTGTTTGCCGCGTTCATTTTGCCGCCTCCTTTACAGTTTCCTTGACCACGCCGAAGCGCGGGGGTTTCACATAGCGGTCAATCAGGGGTACGAACAGGTTCATGACCATGATGGAGTAGCAGACGCCCTCATTGTAAGAGCCGAAGTAGCGGATAGCGACCGTAAAGAGGCCGCAACCGAAGCCAAAAATAGCCTGTCCTTTCGCGGTGACGGGGGACGTGGCGTAATCGGTGGCCATGAAAACGGCGCCTAACATCAGACCGCCGCCGAGGACGTTGTAAATCATCCAATCGAAGTTGGCGACCCCGCCGCGCGGAAACAGGAACGTCAGGACGGCGACAGTCCCCACGTAGAAAACGGGCGTCTGCCAGTTGATAATTTTCCGGTAGAGCAGCCACGCGAAGCCGATTAAAAGGGCCAGCGTGGAGACTTCCCCGAGTGAGCCGGGAATCGTGCCAAGGAACATATCGCTGATACTGTAACGGCTCATCAGGAAGGCGGCGGTCCCGCCCTTGAGCTGTGCCAGCGGGGTGGCGGTGGTGGCAACGTCCGCGGCGGAGCCGAGCACGGACGCGAACTTTCCGACCGGGTTGGCCCACGTGGTCATAGTCCCGGCGTAACTGGCCAGAAGCGCGGCGCGTCCGGCGAGGGCGGGGTTGACGAAGTTACAGCCGATTCCGCCGAACAACTGCTTGACCAGCACAATGGCGAAAAAGTCGCCGATTAAAATGGTCCAGTAGGGAATCTGCACGGGGCAGACGAACGCCAGCAGAACGCCCGTCACCACGGCGCTGAGGTCGTCCACGGACTGGGGCTTTTTCATCAGGCGGCGGTAGGCCCACTCGAAAAAGACGCAGGCCGCCGCGGAAAAGGCCGTCACGGACAACGCCCGTACGCCGAAGTTATAACACGCGAAGAGCAGGGCGGGACAAAGGCCAATGAGCACGTCCCGCATAATGGTTTGGGTGGTCTGTTCGCCGCGGATATGGGGAGAGGATGTCGCAATGAGTTTCAGGCTTTTGTAATCCGTTGTCATTTCGCCACGACCTCCTTTTTTGCCGCCTTTTTCGCGTCCGCCGCGGCTCTGTCAGCGGCCATTTTATCCTTGAGTTTCTGCTTGCCGTGCTTGAACATATGCGTAAGGTGCATACGCGCCGGACAGGCGTAAGCGCACGCGCCGCACTCCATACAGTCCATAATATGCGCCGCGTTCAGCTCGTCCAGCATATTCTTTGACGCGTACTGGTACATAAACAGCGGCTCCAAGCGCATCGGACACGCCGCCACGCACTTTCCACAGCGAATACATTGCGGCTTCTCTACGGTCTGTTCCTCATCGGCGCAGAACGCCAGCATAGCGCCCGTACCCTTGCCAACCGGCACTTCCGCCGTGTACTGGGCCATGCCCATCATGGGACCGCCCATGACCAGTTTGTAGGTCTTTTCATCCAGTCCGCCGCACTCGTCAAACAGCCGGGAAACGGGAGTGCCAATGGGGCACTCCAAGTTTTTCGGCTCCGCCACGCCGGACCCGGCGACCGTGACAATTTTCCGTACCACGGGCATACCGTCTCTGATGGCGTGGTAAATGGCGCAAGTCGTGTTAATGTTGAACACGGCGCAGCCGATATCGGACGGCAGTCCGCCGGGGGGAACCTGTTTGCCGGTAATGGCCTGACAGAGCTGTTTTTCGCCGCCCTGCGGGTAACGGCACGCCAGAGCGCGTACTTCCACGGGCGCGCCCGTGGCGGCTATGACGCGGTTCATGCTGTCAATGCCGTTCTGTTTGTTGTCCTCCACGCCAATGATGACCTTGTCCACGCCGAACATTTTGGCCAGATACGCCGCGCCGCCTATGATGTCCTCCGGACGTTCCAGCATGGTGCGGTGGTCGCCGGTGATGTACGGTTCACACTCCGCGCCGTTGACAATCACGGTGTCAACTTTGCCGATTCCGCCGGAGATTTTGACGTGAGTCGGGAACGTGGCCCCGCCCATGCCCACAACGCCGGCGTTCTTGACCGCCTCGATCATTTCCTGTACGCTCAGCGCGTCCGGGTCGGCGGGGGCCTTGACTTCTTCGCTCAACTCGTCCTGAAAGTCGTTGGCGATGATGACCGACATCATGTTTCCGCCCATGCTGTACGGGCGCGGCTCCACGGCCTTGACCGTCCCGGATACGCTGGCGTGTATGGGCGCGCCAAGGCCCCGGAATTCCCCGATTTTCTGGCCCACTTTCACCCGGTCGCCCTTCTTGACCAGCGGAGTACAGGGCGCGCCGAAGTGCATGGACATGGGAATGACCACTTCCGGCGGGGGCGGGAGTTGTTGGATGGCTTTTTCATTGGTTGCGGCCTTCATGTCGTGGGGATGAACGCCGCCAAAGAACGCATTTGCCATTTTTTCACCTCATTTTCTCCTGACACAGCTTCGTGTCCGCCGGTTCCTCCTTACAGGCGGGCACGGTCACACTGCCGCATAGTACCCCTTATTCTACACCACGAAAACAGAAATGTCCAGTGTGAAAGCCCGTTTTTTCCGGCGTTTTTGGGGTGTGACAAACGCGCGTCTTGCTTTTCGTGGCGCAATCGGTTATAATGCGGGATATAAGGGGGAATCGGTATGGCACAAGCAACTTTCAGCGTTCAAATGGACGAGACCTTAAAGCGTCAGTTTGACGCGCTCTGTACGGATTTCGGCATGAACGCAACCACGGCGTTTACGATTTTCGCCCGCGCCGTGGTTCGGGAACGGAGAATTCCGTTTCCAATTCAGGCTTCTGACGCAATGCCAAACGCTGAGACTATCGCCGCGTTGGAAGAGGGAGAGGAAATGCTCCGTAATCCGGCGAAATACAAACGCTACGCGACATTCCGGGAAGCGATGGACGAGGTTTTGAACGATGCTTGAAATTGTACTGTCAAACCGTTTCAAGCGGGACTTGAAACGCGTTGCCCGCCGAGGCCGCGATACCGCTCTTTTGGAGAAAACTGTAAATTTGTTAGCGGCCGGGCGTCCCTTGCCGGAATCCAGCCGCGACCATGCGCTCACAGGCGACTGGACGGGTTATCGGGAATGCCATATCCAACCGGATTGGCTCTTAATTTACAAAGTCCATGAAAACGACTTGGTCTTGCTCCTTATGCGTACTGGAACGCACGCGGATTTGTTTGAATCCTGACGTGCCGCGCCTGTGATGTTGTCCGCTTTTATCTGGAAGCAACCTATTCGCAGAATATTGACTGTAGTGTCGCGGGGTTATCAATATTAAATAATGCGCTCCATAAATTTCATAGTCCCGGACGGAACTTTTTCGTCCGGCGTGCGTCTAACATAGCAGAACCGCACAACAAGGAGGTACCCGTTATGAAGATAAAGCGTTTTTGTTCCCTGCTGATGGCGGCGGTCATGGGCCTTACCATGATGGGCTGTGGGGCGGGCGTGCCCGAGGAGCCGGAAAACAGTCTGTCAGGCCTGAAGGCCAGCGTTGGCCCGAACGCCCTGCCCGAACTCGACCCCGAAGAGGAACCCGAAGCGCATTGGGCGCGGCCGTCCGTGGCGGACGAGGAGGAACCGGAGGCCCACGCCGCCACGTCTTACGCCCCCACGAAGTCCGGGACGCCGATTGCCGGAGAAATCGCCAAGGCCGTGTACCCGCAGACGATCCCGTTTCCGAAGGAGGAAAATTTCATCGGTGACGACAGGAGAATTGACATGGACGCCTATTATGAGGCGTACGGAAAGTGGATGGACGCGGAGGACGCGCGTCCCACGCTGACCGAAGAAGAAATTCGGACGCTGTACCCGTTTTTTAAGAACAGCGCAAAGCAGTTCCTGAACGGTACGGAAAACCGTGTCTGTTCTCCATTAAACCTGTATATGGCCCTGTCCATGCTCTCCGGCCTGACCGCCGGGAACAGTCAGGCGCAGATACTCCGCCTCTTGGGGGCCGATACCCCCGAAGCCCTCAGCGAACAGGCGCACCGTATCTGGAACGCCTTATATACGGATGACGGCGTATCGAGTACGTTGTTGGGAAGTTCCCTTTGGCTTAACGAGAAGATCCGCTTCAACGCCGACACCCTGAAAAAAATCGCGGAGACCTTTTACGCTTCCTCTTACGCCGGAAAAATGGGGTCCCCGGAGTTTGACGCCGCCCTTCAGGCGTGGCTCAACGAACAGACCCGCGGACTGCTCTCCGAACAGGCCGGCGGCGTGAAAATGGCCCCGGAAACCCTGCTCGCGCTCGCCACGACCATTTACTTCAAGGCCAAGTGGGCGGACGAGTTCAGCGAAATCGACACAACGCCGGACACCTTCCACGCCGTGACCGGCGATCGGCAAGCCCCCTTTATGCGCCAGACTTACCGGAGCGCGGTTTACAAGGGCACGGGCTTTACCGCGGTCTACAAGCCCCTCCGTGACAGCGGAATGTGGCTGATCCTCCCCGACAAAGGCAAGTCCCCCGCCGACCTGCTCGAAAACGGCGCGGCAGTGGACTTTATCTCCGATCCGGACAAATACGGGACCAGTTCAAACGCGGAAATTGCGCTTTCCCTGCCGAAATTTGACGTCACGTCCGACCTGAACCTGATAGACGGCCTGCAAGCGTTGGGCGTCACGGACGTGTTCGACATGGCCCGATCCGACTTCTCCCCCATGACCAAGGACCGGGACGACATTACCATTGGTCAGGCCAAACACGCCGCGCGCGTCAAGATTGACGAGGAAGGCTGTGAAGCCGCCGCCTTTACGGTCATGATGGCCGTTGGAACCGCTATGCCGGAACCATGGCCCCCGGTCCAGTTTACGCTTGACCGGCCTTTCCTGTTCGCCGTGACGGGATCGGCCAACGTGCCGCTGTTTGTCGGCGCGGTCCAGACCCCCATTGACGCCTGACGCGCAAAGAGCCGGGGACGTTTTCGCGTCCCCGGCCCGATACGTCCGTAAGCGGATTATTTCAAGTTGAAGAACGCCTTCCGGCCCGGATACTGCGCCACGTCACCCAGTTCTTCCTCAATGCGGAGGAGCTGGTTGTACTTGGCTACGCGGTCCGTACGGCTCGGCGCGCCGGTCTTAATCTGTCCGGCGTTGAGGGCAACGGCGATATCGGCAATGGTGGCGTCTTCCGTCTCGCCGGAGCGGTGGGAGACAATCGCGGTGTATCCCGCGCGGTTGGCCATCTGGATCGCGTCCAGCGTCTCGGTAAGGGTGCCGATCTGGTTGACCTTGATCAGAATGGAGTTCGCGACTTTCTTCTCGATACCGGTCGAAAGGCGCGTCACGTTGGTGACAAACAGGTCATCGCCGACAAGCTGTACCTTATCGCCGATCGCGTCCGTGAGTTTCTTCCAGCCTTCCCAGTCGTCCTCGGCCATGCCGTCCTCAAGGGAGATGATCGGATACTTGTCCGCAAAATCCTTCCACATGGCGACCAGTTCATCGGCGCTCAGGTGGCGGCCGGACTTGGGCTGGAGATATCCCTTGTCCACGCCGTCCTTCTGCCACTCGGAGGAGGCGGCGTCAATGGCAATGCAGAAGTCTTCGCCGGGCTTGTAACCGGCTTCGGTAATGGCCTTGACAATCGTCTTCAGCGCGTCCTCATCGGAACCCAGATTGGGGGCGTAACCGCCTTCATCGCCAACGCCGGCGGCGGGCGTGCCGTTCTCTTTCAGGGTCTTTTTGAGCTGGTGGAACACTTCCGCGCAACGGCGCAGCGCTTCCTTGAAGGACGGCGCGGAAACCGGCATAATCATAAATTCCTGAATTTCCACGTTGTTGGTGGCGTGCGCGCCGCCGTTGAGGATGTTCATCATGGGAACGGGCAGAGCCTTGGCGTTCGTGCCGCCGATATAACTGTACAGAGGCAGACCCAGAGAAGCGGCGGCGGCTTTGGCGACCGCAAGAGACGCGCCTAAAATGGCGTTCGCGCCCAGACGTTCCTTGTTGGGGGTGCCGTCAAGGTCGATCATCGCGCGGTCAATGGCCACTTGGTCAAGCGCGTTCATGCCGACAAGACACTCGGCGATTTCGCTGTTGACGTTGGCAACGGCCTTTTCCACGCCCTTGCCCAGATAACGGCTCTTGTCGCCGTCACGCAGTTCGCAGGCCTCGTAAATGCCCGTGGAAGCGCCGGAAGGCACCGCCGCACGGCCAACGGTACCGTCTTCAAGGCACACTTCCACCTCTACCGTGGGGTTGCCGCGGCTGTCGAGAATTTCACGACCGCACACATCAACGATTTCCAGGATTTGCTTCATAAATGGTTCCTCCTTCGATAATCGCTTACCGGGGACGGCGGGTTCCGGCCCCATGATGACTATGGACCATTTTACCAGCGTTTCCACGTCCTGTCAAGCAAAGACGTGATATTTTCCACAAGTTTTCCACGCCTCCGGAAAAGGCTTGCAATCTTTGCCACGGGGGTTTATAATGAATTTGTGCGTGGAATGGTCAGAAAATGGAAAAAAATCCCATTTTCGCGTAAAGTTCGCGAGCAGAGCAAAGGAGGATACATCATGAACCCTTCCCTGAACCGGATGGGGAAACGCGTTTTGTCGTTTGCCCTCTGTGCGCTTCTGAGCGCGGGGGCGCTCTTTGCGGCGGCGGCTCCCGAAACCGGACTGACAGAAACCGTCACCAAAGTTCCCGCGCAGGCCGTGGGACCGGACGGAAAACCGGCGGATGTCACGGTGGACCAGTACACCTACACCTTTTCTAGCGTCCCTTCCAACGCCGGGGATATCCGGCAATACAAATTGGACAGCCCCTACAAGACCATGGCGCTTTTGATTATGGCCTTCCGGACGTGGACGCCCGAAAATCCGGAAACCTGTCTGGAAATGCTCGATTACCTCACCGACACCGGAAGCGTCATTTCCGGAAGCGACCGGAAGTGCCCCTTCTCGCAGTACAAGCCGTGGATTTCCGCCCTCCACGACCGCATGACGCAGAACAACAAGTACAAGTATATCGGCAACGCCTATCTCGGCGGGGCCGCCCCGGAGAACAATTACACCCCCGACAACCCCGTCACGGTCACGCTCCGTCAGAGCGTCTACGACCCCTATACGGAGGGCGATGCGTGGGCGCCGTTACAGAAACAGGTTCTGATTTTCTTCGCCGGCGCGGATAACGAACGCTACTGCCTCTTTTCGCAGGACGAGGACGGAAACTGGAAAGTGTTCCGGAGCAGTTGGCAGAATCTGTTAGCGGACGTCAAGACCGCCGCGCAGGACGCGCTTTACCCGCCGGAGATTACGCGTACGGAATCCCCCGCCAATCCCCAGAAAGAGCCGTCCGTCAAACGGGAAATCATTCCCGCGCAGGCCGCCGGCGTGGACGAGCACGGCAACCCCATTGTGATCGACACCTCCGTGGAACAGTACACCTTTACCTTCTCCACCGTGCCCACGTGCTACGAGGACATTGTGCAGTACAAATTAGACAGCCCCTACAAGACCATGGCCTTACTGTTCATGGCCTTCCGCACGTGGACGCTTGACAACCCCAATGACTGCCTCCAAATGATGGACTACCTCACCAATACCGGCGCCAATTCCGGAAAGACGGACGCGCAGGGGCACAAACTCAGTATTCCGTGCTCCGAGTACAATTACTGGAAAGATTTCGTCCGCGACCGCATGAAGCAGAACAGCAAGTACCGCTATATCGGCAACGCCTATCTCGGCGGGGCCGCCCCCGGCAATGACTACACCCCCACGAACCCGATTACCGTTACCGTACGGCAGAGCGTTTACGACCCCTACAAGGCCGCGGACAGTGACGGACCCGAACTGAAACAGGTCCTGATTCATATCGCCGGCGCGGATAACGACCGCTATTCCCTGTTCTGTCAGGACGCGCGCGGGGACTGGCGCGTATACGCCGACCACTGGAAGGGCCTTCTGGCCGATATCCAGAAGCCCGTCTCCGATATCCTCATGCCGCCGGAGACCGTCTATCCCGCCACCTACGCCAACCCGCAGACGGAACCCGTGGAAACCGTCTTTGACATTCCCGCGCAGGCCCCCGGCGTGGACGATCACGGGGAATCCGTCATTCTGGATGTCACCGTCAAACAGCATACCTTTACCTTCTCCACCGTGCCCACGTGCTACGAGGACATCATACAGTACAAGTTAGACAGCCCCTACAAGACCATGGCCCTGATGATTCTGGCCTTCCGCACGTGGACGCCCCAGAATCCGAAAACCTGTCTGCAAATGCTGGATTACCTGACCAATACGGACGCCGACTCCGGAAAAACGGACGCCAACGGCCGGAAATTAAGCCGGAAGTTTTCGGAGTACCAGTTCTGGACAGACTTCCTCCGCGACCGCATGACGCAGAACAACAAGTACCGCTATATCGGCAACGCCTACCTTGAAGGCGCCATGCCGTCCAACAATTACACCCCCTCCGAACCCGTGACCATTACCGTACGCGAAAGCGTGTACAATCCCTACAAGCGTTCGGACGGGCACGAAACCGACCCGACTTTGTATCAGGTCCTCACGACCATTCCGGGGGCCGATAACGACCGCTATTCCATCTTCTATCAGGACCAGCGCGGAGATTACCGCGTGTTCTCCGATCACTGGAAGGGCCTCCTGACGGACGTCAAGACGCCAAGCTCCGACATCCCGCTTCCCCCGGAAGTCAGCGTTCCCGCCAGCCCCGCCCATGAGCAGACCGAGCCGGATTTGAAAATCACGAAAATTCCCGGCAAGGCCGTGGACGAAAACGACAAGCCCATTGACATTACCCTTGACCAGTACACTTACACCTTCTCCACGGTCCCCACGTGCTACGAGGACATTGTACAGTACAAGTTAGACAGCCCCTACAAGACCATGGCTCTGTTGTTCCTTGCCTTCCGCACGTGGACGCCCGAACATCCCGAAACCTGTCTGCAAATGCTGGACTACCTCACCAATACCGCCGTACAGAAGCCCGGTTCCACGGATTCCAAGGGAAATCTCCTCTGTTATCCCTTCTCGGAGTACAACCCGTGGATCGCGTTCCTCAAGGACCGCATGACGCAGAATAACAAGTACCGCTATATCGGCAACGCCTATCTCAAGGGCGCGGCCCCGTCCAACAACTACACCCCCGATACGCCGGTTACGGTCGTGGTGCGTCAGAGCGCCTATGACCCCTATAAGAAGGCCGATGGCGCCAGTCCGGAACTCAAACAGGCGCTTGTCAGTATCGCGGGCGCGGATAACGACCGCTACACCCTGTTCTATCAGGATCAGCGCGGGGACTGGCGCGTGTTCGGCGACAACTGGAAAGGCCTCTTGGCCAACATCCGCGAACCCGGTTCCGCCCCGGCGATAACGGGCCTCACGCTGGACAACAACCTTGTCACGTTCCATACGGAGAACATCAGCGGGAACGTATCGGCGTTCGTGGCGTGCTACCGTCAGAACGGACAGATGATTTCCGCCGTCCCGGCCGCGGAGAGCGGCGGAACGTACAGCGCGACGGTTCCCGGGGAAGCGGTCAGGTTTCGCGTGTTCGCGCTGGACGGCGACAGCTTCCGCGCGCTGTGCGACCCCGCTACGCTGTCCAAGTGATTCCGGCGTTCCCGTGAACCGTTAGGAAGCGACAAAAAGGCGTCTCCCCGTGTCCGGCGGGGAGACGTTCTTCTTTACAGGGTTTCCAATTCGGCGCGCCACAGGGCAAGGCTCGCATCGGAGGGCATCCGCCACTCCCCGCGCGGAGAGAGCGACACCTTCCCGACTTTCGGCCCGTCCGGCACACAGTCCCGCTTGAACTGCTGGCTGAAAAAGCGCTGACAGAACACGCGCAGCCATTTCAGGATAATGTCGCGGGCGTAACGGTCCCCGAAGGCCTCCACGGCCAGACGCAGAATTTTACCCGGCGAAAAGCCCCACCTGACCGTATAGTACAGGAAAAAGTCGTGCAGTTCGTACGGCCCCACAAGGTCCTCCGTTTTCTGTACGATTTCCCCTTGCACGGCGGGGAGCAGTTCGGGGGAAACGGGCGTTTCCAGCACGTCCCGGAGCACGTCCGAGAGTTCCGGCGAATCCTCCGCAACGCAGGCCACGATGTGCCGGACCAGCGTTTTCGGAATGGACGCGTTCACGGCGTACATACTCATATGGTCGCCGTTGTAGGTACACCAGCCTAACGCCAGTTCGCTTAAATCGCCCGTGCCGATCACCAGTCCGCCGAGGTCGTTGGCAAGGTCCATCAGAACTTGCGTACGCTCCCGGGCTTGCGCGTTTTCATAGGTGACGTTGCGCAGGTCGGGGTCGTGGCCGATGTCGCGGAAGTGCCGCAGGACGCTGGAAGAGATATGGACCGTACGGAGCGTGACGCCCAGACGTTCGGCCAGACGTACGGCGTTTTCCTTGGTGCCGTCCGTGGTGCCGAAGCCCGGCATGGTGACGGCGACAATGTCGCTTGCCGGCCGGCCTGACAGTTCCATGGCCCGGGCCGTGATCAGTACGGCAAGCGTAGAATCCAGCCCGCCGGAGAGGCCGACAACGGCGGCTTTGGAATGGGTGTCCTGTAGGCGGCGCTTGAGGCCCAGCGCGGCGGTCAGGAGAATTTCCCGACAGCGTTCGCGGAGTTCGTCCGGACTTTCGGGCACGAAGGGCATAGCGGGCAGATAGCGCGTCAGGCGGGTTTCGCGTACGCTCAGCGGGAAAGACACGTCCCCGGGCGCGGCGGACGCGTGCCACTGCCGGAGCCGCTCGTGCGCCAGACGCGACAGGTCGATTTCCGACACCAGAAGTCCGCCGTCAAAGCGGCGTTCGGCCAGCAGGGCGCCGTTTTCGGAAATCAACTGGTGCGCGCCATAGACCGCGTCCGCGACGGACTCCCCTTCCCCCGCGCCGGTGTAGAGGTAGCCGCACAGGAGGCGTAAAGACTGTCCCGTGACAAACTGCCGGGTCCGGTCGTCCATGCCAATCATGGCCGGGGCGGCGTCCAGACAGCCGATGACGGTCGCGCCGTTCCGGGCCATCCGTACGGACGGCGGCGTAAGCGCGGCGAGGTCCCCGCCGAACTCGAAGCCGAGCGTCAGTCCGGGCATACTCTCACAGGAAAAGGTCAGCGCGGCGGCGAAGGGAACGCCGGACTGTCCAAGCAGATCGACCGCGCAACGGGTGTCGGGCGCGGGGGTAAAGTAACGGCTTTCGGCGTCCGGGAGGGACGTTTTCGGCACAAGTCCTAAAATCGTTCCCTTCTGGATGACGGCGGCGCAGTCATAGAGCCGCCCATGAACCCGGAGCGGCAGTCCCACGGCGGCCACGACTTCCAAGTGCCGGGTAGCTTCCAGCACGGTCGCGAGGGCCTCTTCCGCGCCTCTTAACAAGGTCTCCTGAAAGAACAGGTCCCCGCAGGTGGAGCCTGTCAGGCCGAGTTCCGGCAGAACCAGTATTTTGGCCCCGGCCTTGTCGGCTTTGCGGATCATGGTAAAGGTCTGTTCGGCGTTGTAGTGGCAGTCGGCGGGGCGAAGGTCCGGCGTCCCGCACGCCACGGAAAGAAAACCGTCTTTCATAATTGAGCGTTCCTCCCGGAAAATTTTTCTCTATCATAGCACACGCCGCGCCGTTTTGCAATCGGCCGCCGCAAAACGGAAATTTTGTTCGGGGCTTGACAGGCGGAAAAAAATCTGTTACAATCTTCATATTCCTATTTGCCTACTATGTTAATAAGGAAGTGAGGGATTCCCATGGCGGATTATCATTTCGAGACATTGCAACTCCACGCCGGACAGGAGACGCCCGACCCGGCCAGTGATTCCCGCGCCGTGCCGATTTATCAGACCGTTTCCTATGTGTTCCGCAACTCCGCCCACGCGGCGGCACGCTTCGCCCTGTCGGACCCCGGCAATATTTACGGACGCCTGACCAATTCCACGCAGGGCGTTTTGGAAGCGCGTATGGCGGCGCTGGAAGGCGGCGTGGCGGCGCTGGCGGTGGCCTCCGGCGCGGCCGCGATTTCTTACGCCCTACAGGCCATCGCCCGTGACGGAGAACATATCGTGGCACAGAAAACCATTTACGGCGGCACGTACAATCTGCTCTCCCACACGTTCCCGCGCTCCGGCATCGAAACCACGTTTGTGGACATCCACGACCTCGCGGCGGCGGAATCCGCGATCCGGCCCAATACCAAAGCCATCTTTATCGAAACGTTGGGCAATCCAAATTCCGATATCCCCGATATTGACGCCCTCTCCGGACTGGCCCACGCCCACGGCCTCCCGCTTGTCATTGACAACACCTTCGGCGCCTCTTACTGGATACGCCCCATTGAACACGGGGCCGATATCGTGGTACACTCCGCCACAAAGTTCCTCGGGGGACACGGTACCACACTGGGCGGTATCATTGTGGATTCCGGGAAATTCGACTGGGCCGCTTCCGGCCGCTTCCCGTGGCTTTCGGAACCCCATCCGAGCTACCACGGCGTCCGATTCACAGAAGCGGCCGGTCCGGCGGCCTTCGTTACGTACATCCGCGCCGTACTTCTGCGCGATACCGGCGCGGCCATCTCCCCCATGAACGCGTTCCTGTTGTTACAAGGTCTGGAAACGCTCTCTCTCCGTCTTGAACGCCACGCGGAAAATACCGCCAAAGTCGTAACGTATCTGGCGGCACATCCGCAGGTCGAACGCGTCAATCATCCGTCACTGTCCGGACACCCGGATCATGTCCTGTACGAACGCTACTTTCCGCACGGCGGCGCGTCCATCTTCACTTTCGACATCCGCGGCGGCAAAGAGGAGGCCTACCGTTTTATAGACGGCTTAAAACTCTTTTCCCTGCTGGCCAATGTGGCGGACGTGAAATCATTGGTCATCCACCCCGCGACAACCACCCATTCGCAACTGTCCGCGGAAGAACTGCGTTCCCAGAACATTTACCCCAACACGATCCGGCTGTCCGTTGGCACGGAGTACGTCTACGACATTCTGAACGATTTGGAACGCGGCTTCAGGGCGGCGCGGTCGGGTTAAAGGAAGGGACTGTTTCAAAACGGGAAAATATTGGAAAATCGCTGATATTTTCTGGCTAATGACGGAAAAGCCCTCAAAAACAGAAATGATGGGAAGTTTCTTCTAAAAAAAGCGTAAAACTACCGGAGGGGCGGAAAAGCCTCTCTGGTAGTGGATTCTATTTGCGTTGTTTCGGACGTGGGAATTACGCGCTGTCCTCTAAAAAACCGGTTGGGATGGCCAGACAGGTTCCCAAGCGTCCCGTACTCATCTTATGGAACAGTTTCAGAATATTGTAGGCAATGGCCATGAGTCTCCCACGACCCACCGCATGATGCCCGACATTCCGTGTGGAAAACGCTTCGAGCGGAAACGCGCAATGGTATTGTGATCCGGCGGCGGATATCCGTCCAGTAAAAACATGTACTTCAGGTTTTCTTTGCAGGCTCTTTTCATTCCCCGACTGCTGGAATTCCGGTTCATATACCCATAGACCAACAGTTCCGTAAGAACCCTCGGCGGATACTCGATTCTCCTGTTTTGAGACAGCCCCTGTAAAATTCCTGTCCGCATTGTAAAAATTCCAGAAGTCCGAATTGGAAAAACGGAATGCCGATGTTTGCGTTTTGAACAGCGTGGAGACGGTGTATTTTGGCAAGGAGAATTTTCACGCGGATGAATATTACATTCGTTGAGCAATCGTCAAAGATTGAGTTTACAAATGCGCTCAAACAACGCTAATTGTATCATCATTGACTTGACAAGACTAATAATAGATTTTCCGGTTAATAATTGCGCGTAAATGATTGCCATATTGACTGTTTTTGCAAGTGTCTGCGCATTCCCGTACCTGTTCCGCAGAGAGCCAGCCATTTGTAAGGGCGATTTCCTCTGGAGCCGAAATCATAATTCCCTGACGCTTTTCAATCGTACGGATAAAGTCCGCTGCGTCTAACAGATTCTCTACGGTTCCGGTGTCGAGCCAAGCGAATCCTCGCCCAAGAAGTTTTACATCTAAAAGCCCCTTTTTGAGATAGAGTTCATTCAAAGATGTAATCTCCAATTCTCCGCGAGAAGATGGCTGGATGGTTTTAGCGTAGTCGCTGACGCCAGACGGGTAAAAATACAAGCCTGTCACCGCGTAATTTGACTTGGGTTGTTCAGGTTTTTCTTCAATGTCGGTCACTTTTCCCGTCTCATCAAAAGAGACTACACCAAAGCATTCGGGATTCGTTACATAGTAACCGAATACCGTAGCGCGTCTGCGGCTGACAGCGTTTTCCACAGCAGCAAGGAGCAGTTTGCGCAATCCGTTGCCATAGAAAATATTATCGCCAAGTGCCATAGCACCGCTGTCTCCCTCCAAAAAGGCTTCGCCCAAAAGGAACGCTTGTGCAAGACCTTCCGGCTTGGGCTGGATTTGATACGAAAGGGAAACTCCAAATCTGTCTCCATTGCCTAATAAGGTCTCAAACCGAGGGGTATCTTCCGGCGTACTGATAATCAGAATCTCCCGGATACCCGCCAGCATAAGAGTGCTGAGAGGATAATAAATCATCGGCTTGTCATAAACCGGGAGTAACTGTTTAGAAGTTACGGTGGTAAGGGGATACAATCTTGTTCCGGAACCTCCGGCTAAAATGATTCCTTTCATTGCTATGCTCCTTCTCCGGCTTTGACGGCTTCCGGGTGACTTAATTTTCACGCCGTTTTCCGTCCGTGTGGGTTGACTGACGTTGTTTTCACAATGTTACAGCTTAGCGCGGAATGTCCGTTTCTCGCAGGCCGCGCCATTGACTATCTTTTTCGGAGAGCAGCAAGGGCGTTCCGTCTGAAAGCGCGTATCCAGATGTTCCTGCCGCTCCGTTAGAAACGCGAACGACTTCCGGCCATTGAATGCGGATGTCGGGGTCGTTCCAAGCAAGACCTCCTTCGTCTTCGGCGTGATAGAAGTTGTCGCATTTATAGCAAAACTCCGCCCTATCCGAAAGAACAAGGAAGCCGTGGGCGAATCCTCTCGGAATCAAAAACTGATGTCGGTTCTCTTCGGTCAGCAATTCTCCATGCCATGCGCCCCACGTTGCGCTTCCATGGCGAATATCCACTGCTACGTCAAACACCGCCCCCCGAATGACGCGCACTAATTTCGCTTGCGGATAATGCTTCTGAAAATGCAACCCCCGCAAGACACCCTTCACGCTCCCGCTTTGATTGTCCTGAACAAAATGGAAGTCCAAGCCCACCTTCAGCAGGTCGTTTTTATTCCAAGTTTCGGTAAAATATCCCCGCTTGTCGCCATAGATAACGGGCGCAATGACGCAAAGTCCTGAAATGCCGCCCACATCTTTTTCCACTTGAATCTGTCCCAAATTCCATCGCTCCCTTCGTTTCATCCAAGACTTCCACGATTTCCTTGAAGAAATCGCGCCAGCGCATCCGGCCACGGCGGCAAGGGTTGGAAGCCGTTTTCAATCAGCTTGCGTTTGTCCAAACGACTGTTCAAGGGGCGCGCCGCTTTTGAAAGCCCATATTCGACTGTCGTCACAGGAACAACTTTGACGGAGTATCCCGCCTGACGATAAATTTCCCGAGCGAAATCATACCAAGAGATATAGCCGTCCGGTTCCGTCTCAGAGTTCGTTGCGTGATAGTAGCCGTATTTTTCCGTCTCGTTCATGTCTACGAGCAACCGCGCCAAGTCAACCGTGTAGGTGGGTGTCCCGATTTGGTCGTTGACAACGCGCACAGTATTGTGCGTTTTTCCCACTTTCAGCATAGTTTTTACAAAATTGTTTCCATTTGTGCCGAATACCCATGCAATCCGAACAATGAAAAATTTGGTCAGCGTGCGGGAAACAGCCTGTTCCCCGGCCAACTTTGTCTGTCCGTACACATTCAACGGCTTATAATTCGCATCGTCTGGTTCCCAAGGGCGCGTTCCTTGTCCACCAAAGACGTAATCTGTGCTGATGTAGGTCATTTTACAGTCAATGTCTCTGCACGCCTCCGCAATGTAGCGGGTTCCGCGTGCGTTAGCGGCCCATACGGCGGTGGATTTGTCGCTGTCCTCCGCCGAATCCACCGCCGTCCACGCGGCGCAATGGATGACCGTATCAGGATGCGTATCCCGTATGACGCGAGCCGTGGCGCCGACATCAGTAATATCCATCTGGGCGTAGGGCATGGAACATACGGGAGTTCCATCGCGCACGCCAGCATAGGACACCTGACGCCCCACGCCAATGCCGTCATAGCCACGTTTGGCCAATTCGTTCATCACATCATGACCCAGTTGTCCGTTGACGCCCGTCACCAATGCTTTCATGAAATCACCTTTCGGCTGCCGTACATTTTCTCGTAGTAATTCCGATATTCGCCGCTGATAATCTCTTTCCACCAGCGCTCATGCTCTAAGTACCAGCGAATGGTTTTCTTGAGGCCGTCTTCAAAATTTGTCTTCGGAAGCCAGCCAAGCTCCCGTTGAATTTTTGACGGGTCAATCGCGTAGCGCATATCATGACCTTTGCGGTCAGTTACGTGAGTAATCAGGTTTTCCGGTTTGCCTAGCTCCCGACAGATGGAACGCACAATGTCGATATTCCGCCGCTCATTGTGACCGCCTACATTGTAAACCTCCCCCACTCTGCCGTGGCGGACAATGAAATCAATGGCTCGGCAGTGGTCCTCCACATACAGCCAGTCACGGACGTTCACGCCTTCTCCATACACGGGCAAGGGCTTATCGTGCAAGGCATTGATAATCATAAGCGGAATGAGTTTTTCGGGGAAATGGAACGGCCCGTAATTGTTAGAACAGCGGGAGATAGTCACCGGCAGGCCGTAAGTGCGATGATAGGCCATGACAAGCAAATCCGCACCCGCTTTCGATGCGCTGTAGGGGCTGCTGGTATGCAGGGGCGTCTCTTCCGTAAAAAACAGGTCGGGTCTGTCCAAGGGCAAATCGCCGTAGACCTCATCCGTGGAAACCTGATGAAACCGAGATATGCCAAATTCCCGGCAGGCGTCTATCAGCGTGGAAGTTCCCAGAATGTTGGTATTCAGAAACACATCCGGCGTTTCAATGCTCCGGTCCACGTGGCTTTCCGCCGCGAAGTTTACCACGATGTCCGGCCTCTCCTCCGCGAATAAGCGCCGGACGCCCTCCCGGTCGCAAATATCCAGGTATGCAAAGCGAAAATTAGGTTTCTCCATGACGGATTTCAGCGTTGAGAGATTCCCCGCATAGGTGAGCTTGTCCAGACAGACGACCCGTTCGTCTGGGTAGTTCTCCATCATATAGAAAATGAAGTTCGCTCCGATAAATCCGGCGCCGCCAGTAACAATCCATGTCAAGGCATCTGTCTTGGCGTTCTGCTTCGCTTTCAACGTCAATCCTCCTCGCTTTCTATCGAATCGTTTTGAGGTAGCGTTCAAACGCCCTCTTATTGTCTAAGGCGGACGTTGTGGGTCTGCCCAGATTCTCCCTCGCTCCAATCCCGCATTTGACCTCAAGGAAAAACAATCCCCGCGCCGCTTTTGCCGCATGCAGTTCCCTGTCCAGTTCAGCGGCATTGTGTGCGCATACGGCTCGCATGTAGCCGCAAGCCTTTGCAATGGACACAAAGTTAATTTGATTCGCCACTGTCGGCATACCGCCCACTGTCTCATGGGCGCCGTTATTGATGACAACATGGATGAGGTTTTCGGGAGCGTTCGCGCCAATAACGGCCATTGCGCCCATGTGCATGAGCGCCGCGCCATCGCCATCTATGCACCATATCCGGCTGTCCGGCTTTTGCAGGGCCACGCCTAAGGCGATAGAACTGTTGTGTCCCATGGAGCCGACTGTCAGAAAATCATATTGATGCCCCTGCCGATTGGCTTCACGGATTTCAAACAATTCCCGGCTTGCCTTTCCCGTGGTGGAAATAATGGGGTCTTCGCCGGAAACGGATACCACGCGATGAATAATCTCTTCACGGGTCAACTCGTTTCCATTACCGTACGTTGCTTTTTGGTCATAGGTGAGGCTGTTTTTCCGAATGACAAAGGCAACGCTTCTTCCCGCAGAAAGCTGTTCCCGAAACTCTGTCATCTTCGCGGAAAGCTGGGCTTCCGCGGTATCTTTCCCTATGACGTATGAAGAAATTCCCATATCTTCCAGAAGTCTGAGCGTCACTTCACCCTGAAAAATATGCTGTGGCTCATCGGATACACCCGGTTCTCCCCGCCATCCGATAATAAATATCATGGGAATCGCGTAAACCTTCTCATGCAAAAGAGAGGCAACGGGGTTGATAATGTTTCCCTCCCCGCTGTTTTGCAGGTAGACGACAGGAATTTTTCCGGTCGCCAGATGATAGCCCGCCGCCAGCGCAACGCAATTTCCCTCATTAGCGGCGATGAGGTGATGTTTCGGATGAATTCCGTAGGCGTTCATCAGATAATCGCACAACGGCTTCAGATGAGAATCCGGAACGCCCGTATAGAAATTGGAGCCGATAATCTCCACCAATTTTTCAACAATCATAATGACCTCAATATAATATGATACAGCTCGTCAATGGTATCGCCGTCCAGTCGAATGGGATGATTTTTCAGTCGGACGGGATTGACGCTTGTTTTCAACTCGTCAAACTGGGCGCGGGTCGCTGATGGAATGTCCAAAAAAAGACTCTGAAACAGTTCCTCCATCTTTTGACACGCTTCTTCAGGCGTCCCGCAGTTCATAGATACGGCAATCCGTTGAAAGACGCTTTTCAGATATTCCTCGCCTCTGGGGTCAACGCACCTGTCCATATGCGACAGCATCCAGGGAAACAACACCCGATTGCAGAGAATAGCCGCGTGTCCATGGGAACATCCGAACAAACTGGTAATCTTATAACACATCGCGTGACCGGCTGTGGTCTGGGTGATGTTAATCGCTTTCCCTGCACTGTGCGCGGCCAGCAACATTCCTGCGTTGCCTTCCCGCATATTCTCAAGGTATCCCCGTGCGTTTTTCAGAAGAAGTTCCATAGCTTGACGGCTATATTCTCCGCTCTCCTCCGTACTGTTGACCGACCAAAAAGATTCCAGCGCGTGAGAAAAAGCGTCCATCATGGTTGCTTTTCTCTGATAGAGTGAGAGGGAATCCAATAACGTTGGGTCCAGCAAAACCGCATCCGGCATACAAAATTCGCTGCTTACGGACTGCTTCTGGCCTTGATGATAAACCACCGCATACCGCGTTGCCTCTGAACCGGAACCGGCTGTCGTTGGAACACTTAAAAAGGGGATTGCGTTGGGGAAAATAGGCTGCTCCAAATAGCCTGCCGAATCTTCCATGCCGCTGAACAGCTTGATACATTTCGCTACATCCATTGCCGACCCGCCCCCGACAGAAATGATAGCATTACATCTCTCCCGGCGAAAGAGCGCCAGCCCCGCCTTGACGGATTCGTACAAGGGATTGGGCTGAAAATCCTGAAAGCGGACAATGTGCAAAGACTTCATCAGACGATTGAGTTTCGTATGATGTTCAAGAGAAGTGCGGTTCACCAAAAGGATTTTTTTCCCCGCCGCCCACTCGGCGACTTGCTGATAATGATGAGCGGAAGTGAGTATTTTCTGCTCCATAGGCGTCATACCTCCGGCGGAATCAAACGGATGATGTCAGAGAAAGGCATCAGCATCGGTTCGCATTCTTCCGCCCTGTGATTTTCCAGGATACTTTTAGCCACGTTCTGAATTGCGGGGACGGCTGCCCTCATTAGCTGGTTAGCGTAGATAATGATATTTGCGCCCGTATCTTTCCACTCCTCTTCTCTGACGGAGTTGAAGGATGTCGGCACAAGAACCAGAGGCGTTGTCGTATCCTGGCGGCGAAACTGCCTGATGAAAGAAAGAATCTCGTCCGGACTTTTCTTTCTGCTATGAATCATAATTGCGTCCGCTCCGGCGTCTGTAAAGGCGAAGGCTCTCTCCAGGGCGTCCGACATACCGCGTTCTAAAATCAGGCTTTCAATTCTGGCGCAAATCATAAATTCTTTTGTTCTTTGCGCCCGTTTTCCCGCCTGAATTTTTTCCCGAAAGTGTTCTATCGTGTCTTGGGTCTGTTTCACTTCCGTGCCAAAAAGAGAATTTTTCTTCAGCCCGGTCTTATCCTCGATAATCGCCATGGAAACGCCCATTCGTTCCAGAGAGCGAACCGTATAGATAAAGTGTTCAATTTTACCGCCCGTGTCGCAATCGAAGATAATCGGCTTTGTCGTAACTTCCATAATATCCTCAATGGTACGAAAGCGAGAGGTCATATCTACCAGTTCAATATCCGGCTTGCCCTTAGCGGTGGAATCACAAAGTGAAGAAAGCCACATGGCATCGTACTGCTTTGAGCCTCCGTTTTCATATACGATGGTATTCTCCACAACAAGTCCCGTCAGACCATCGTGCGCCTCCATTACCGTGACAAAACCTTTAGTGTCTAACACTCTCTTCAAGCGTCCGCGCCGGATGTCCGGCATAGCCAACTCGGCGCGGGTTCGACTTTCAATCTCCCGATACTTATCATCTTTGGAGTAAGGATACTCCACTAATCTGCCGCCGTAAGAAGCCAGAATAGAAGTGACCTCATTGCGTATGGGGCGTTGAAAGCCGACAATCCAGTCATCCCCATGAACCACAATATCAGGATGAAGGCGGCTTAAAATTTCCCGGTACGAAAGAGAGTTTTGCTGCACAACTTTGTATACGCCGCTGATGTTCTCAAACATCACCTTTCGTTCGGACGCAGGTGTCAGAGGCAGTCTTTTATAGGACGCCACCGCCTCATCGGATAAGACGCCAACAATCAACTTGCCCAGACGTTGCGCCTTTTTGATAATATTGATATGACCGCCGTGGATAATATCCGTGGAAAAGCACATATAAACCCGACGGGATTCCACTTCATTCCATTTGGAGCGGACAATTGCCAAATCTTCTGCGTTGTCAATCTCCGCGCACAGAAGATTTTCAATGTCCAGCGCATGAATGCAGGCCGCCCCGTCCAACACGTTGAGCGCGTCTTCCGCGTAAACGTTTACATTGCCCGCCTCGCAAAAATCAGAAATTTTCTCCAACCAGAGTTTCCAGTCCTTCGCACGCATTTTGTACATGGCCTGCGTTGCCATCGCGTCATTGAAAAAGTCAACGCCCACTTTCAGCACCATGCCGTCCTGAACTACCGCCTTGAAATCTTTCTCCGGGAGCGGAAGCGTGGAGGATACGGGCATACAAGAATACGGGAACGCCATCACACGGTCAAGGACTTCATTCTCAAAGACAATATCCCCGTGCAACAAGAGAATATCGTCATCCAGATACTGCCTTGCGCAGTAAATGCTGTAAATGTAATTCGTTTTTCTGTATTGAGGGTTATTGACAAACGTAATTTGAAGGGGGAGATCAAGGCTTTGACAGTAGTTCACCAGTATCGAGCCGAACAAACCAGTAGTCATAACTACTTCCTTAATTCCCACGTCCGCCAGAGCGCGGAGTTGTCGTGAAAGGATGGTATCATTCAACGAAATCTCCGTCATACATTTAGGGTGTTCCGAAGTGAGGAGACCCATCCGTCTTCCCATGCCGGAATTTAAGATTAACGCTTTCATAAAAGCTCTCCTAAAACACATAAAATCGCATGATATTCAAACGATTTTTATTTTCCTCTCATCAGCTTCCAAGTTTTTGAGCGCACATAGTTTGCTCAAAAAGCGCATGGTTCGGGCAAAAATGAACCGGGTCCGAATTTTTTTCCACTTTAGGAGGACACCCCTAAAGCCTCAAAAATACAGCCGCAGTTTTAGCGCCTTAAAATGTCGCAACTTTTTAAATGAATGACCGAATTTTTGAACTTTTCAACGGAGGCACATCCTAAAAACTGGGAAACTGGTGTTTTCCGTTGTTGTCCGTTTTTGACTTCCATCGCGCAATCGCCCATTGGACAATGTAGGCCTCAATGCGTTCCCTCGTCAAAAACAAAATGATTCCGTAGATGCAGAGCATGATAATGGAAACCACGCACATTCTGAGAACATACCCCTGCTCCGCCATACGAACATACAGCCAGTACCCGCCCAGGAAGGAACAGCACGCGCCCGACAGGATTTTTAAGCAGTCAAACAACAATTTTCTGTTGAGCAAAAGCTGCCCCATGTGACGTTTTAGTGTTACCAGAGAAATTATCGAAATCACCAGTAGAGAAAAACTGGTGGCCACCGCAATGCCTGAAACCCCGAAGAATCTGGACAGATACACACTCCCGAGTATGTTGACACACACGCCAATGATACTGTTTATCATGGGACGAAAGGTGTCCCGGTAGGCATAATGCGCCCTCGTCAGCGCGTCCCTTATTGCGAGGAACGGGAAGCCCAAGGCGTAGCAGGACGCGACCACTGCCACGGTTCGCGTATGTTCCATGTTGAAATTTCCGTGTTCAAACGCGAGCCGAATTAAATCCTGTCCCTCAATCAAGTACAGGGCCGATAACGGCAGGGTAATCGCCAGCATTGCGCACAGCACATAACGCACTTGCTCAAGCACAACCTCTCCCCGCTGGGAGGCCACGTTCTCTGTTAAAGACGTGAGCAATACGCTTCCAATGGACGTGACAAATAGCGTACTTATCACATCGCCGCTGATTGCCTGTCCATAGTGCAGAAACGAAACGTTTCCCTCCTCCAGCGCGGAAGCTATGATTTTGTCGATGATATGGCCGAAATTGGTTACAGAAATCCCCGCGAGCAACGGGAAATAGCGCTTGAGCATGTGCCGAAACTCCGGGTCACGGAATGGGTTGAGCAGTTGTACTCCAACGTAGGGAAGCGTCAAAGAGAGTACAAACGCAGAGTGAAGCAGGGAAGCAACTACATAGGCGATAGAAAGCGAATATAGCCCGAAACGCTCATGAAACAGAAACAAAAAGGCAATAATTGAAACGCTGATAAACAGGCTTCGCGTCCGCCCCGGAAGGAAGCGCTTGTTGGCGTCCAGATATCCCCCCGCCACGCCGCTCAGAACGTTCAGCAGGATAATAGGCGACATCAACACAAGGAAGCGAATCAAATCGTTCTGTTGCGCCGCGTTATAAGACAGGCCAATCATCCGCGCAATCCACGGGGAGAGCAGGGCGCAGACGCAGACGAGTATCAGAGCAAGAACAGTGAAGGCCAGAAAACTTTCCCGCATCAGATTTTTTGTTCTTTCTGCGCTTTCCTGACAGTTCAACTTGATATAATGGGTGATGATTACGGAACTCGCGGCGCTCCCGATGATGAGACTGAGATTGGAAATGAAATTCTCCGCCGCAAAAAATGTATCGGTGCCAACGTTCGCGCCAAAGAAAGAGGCAATGACCATTTCCTTGACGAAACCCAGCGCCTTCCCCAGCAACACCAGTGCGCTGATGGCCACACTGTCCATTACCCAGTGGCTGCGTTTTTCCTTCGGGATATCCATAGACGCACACTTTCCTTACGTTGTCATATGTTCCGCCGCTTTTTGTTGAAATCCGTCCCGTGAAAATGTCCGCCTGAAAAACTTCAAAACAGCGTTCCTGTCTATGGGGCGTTCCAGTTTCTCAACGACACATTCCGCCGAGGCGTCAACATTCACGCCGATTCCGTCCCGTTTCACAAAATTCCACGTATCGCCAGGAATATTGTTAATCAGCGGGATTCCCATAGAAAGATAGTCCAGACTTTTGATGGTCAAACCCACGGACACTTCCTGTTTCATCATGTTAAAGCCGTAATCGCAGGAGCCGAGGAGTTTAATTTTTTCCTTTTGGTCAAAAATCTTCCCAAAATAACGGACTTCCGCTCCGCTTTCCCGCAAGCGTTCGAGCAACAGCTCCCGGTTTTCGCCGTCTCCGATGATTCTGACCTCCACCGTGTAGCCGCGTTGTATTAACGCGGTCGTAACGTTGCAAATGCCCTCAATGTCGATGATGTGGTTGATACTTCCCAGATACGCGAGACGCAAGCGCTTTTCTGCGCGTTGGGACTCCTCTACTTGCCGCAGAACTATCGCGTACTCCTCATCCGTTTGGTTCAGAAACAAATGTAGTGTCGTGGCGCGTTCCGGGTCTCCGATGACAGAGGCCAGAGCGTCTCTGTAAAAATCGCACTCCGTAAACACATGGTCCGCCGCTCCAACGCTCTCATCCCGCATTTTGGACCACAGGCGAGCCGGCGGGGAATTTTTAAAGCGCCTGGAGAGAAGCGATTCAGGCCACATATCAATGAGATCCACATAGTAGAGGCACTCCGGGTGCCGTTTCCGGTAGCGTAGGCAGAACGCAGCGGTATTGTTCGGGGGCATGAGCAGGTAAATCAAGTCCGGCTGTAGTCTGTCGATCTCTCTGCTGACGGAAAGCCCAAAGAACAGATGGGACAGAATCCGCCGTACAGAAATATTCTTCCGATAGGGCGGCACATGGAGATAAACACACGCCGATTCTCTTTCCGTTCTATACGCCTTTTTTAGGTGGTCGTAATCTGACAAAAGCACCGTCACATGATATTTCGGAAGCAAGAGTTCCCGAATCGGGGCAATCCGGCGCTCGTACCACCCGAAATAGGAAATAATCAGCGCCTCTTTCTTCACAGCATCGTCCATAACCCACCCCAACTATATCTCGAATTAGTCATTGCTTACGAAGGCTTTCTCCAGGAATCTTGAAGCCATCGCGCATACCTTTGAGCCGCACGCGGATTTTGGCCCAGCGCTTGTCGTCATACAGCAACGTCAGAAGGAAGTATTTACAAATGGACAATATATCTTTCCACAGAGGTTCCTTTCCTAAATAGAGCCGCATAAAGATAACCATACTTTTTCCAATCAGCTCTTCCCGGACGAGACTGTGCCTTGTGAATCGGAAACGGAAAAACAGGAAGCGTTTTGTTTCCGACTGCCCCAACTCATGTTCAAAGGGCGTGTCGTTCATGCGCAAAATCCTGTAGCCGCGCTGTCGCAGGCGTATGGAGAAATCAAAGTCCACGTAATCCGTAAACAATAATTCATCGTAACCGCCCGCCGCCTCATATGCGGCGAACCGCACAACCGCCCCGGACGTAATCGCCCTTTTCACGTATTGCCAAGGCTCGCTCTTTCCGTACGAGGGGGTCTTTTTCAGATTGGATTCCCGGTAGCCGGAGCAAATCAAGCCGACTTCCGAAATATCCGCGTAACGCATGGCTTTTTGCACATAGTCAGGAGGAAAAACGCTGTCCTGGTCCATAGTCAGGACCCAGTCGTAACGATTATCCGAAGCGCGGAAAATCTGATTCAGCGCACCAGCCAAGCCCACGTTGGAAGCGTTGCGGAGCAAAGAAATATTCATCTGCGCGCACAGGCGGGAGATTTCATCCGCGTTGGAAGAATGATTATCCGCTATTATAATTTCATCGACCTGAGAGCGGACGGAGCGTAAGGCGAGTTCCAAGCGCGCCATATCGGGATTGTACGTCACAACGCCCGCGAGCGTCATAAATAACACCTCCATTGGAGCTAAAACCATAAGGAACCCAAGAGAATGTTGTTTTGAAGAACTACGTTCCATTGCGAAATCATATTCGCGGCGGACCAGTAGACGCCGGTAATTAAATAGAAAAACGCTATGAAATCAATCCTGCCGGAACGTTTCCCTTGAAGGTAATAGGAGTAGCAGAGATAATCCAATATCAGAAAGTTTCTGGGGATTCTATACAGGCTAAAACTGAATAACGGAATAGCCGGAACGACAAAGAGATAAAGGATATGCAACTGATACATTCTCGATATAAACGCGTCTTTTTTTTTCATCAGCGGCCGCGTAAATTCCGTATAGGTTCCGGAATGACGGGAGAAGTAGCGAATAACGAACAGGTCGGCAATAATAACCAAAATCATCAAAACGGATTTATAGTGCCAGACCGTATGTTGGGCGCTGAGATAACCGCTTGCTTTGAGCGCAAAAGAACCCAAAAAACGCGCCACAAACCACGGCAATATTCCAACTGAACAGCATAACGCAAGCGAAACCAATTTCAGTTGCGGAGGCTTGCGAATATAACAGATTAGCAAGACGAGCAAATAACTCAAAGAAATCACATGAAATGTGGCGGCAATAAGTATTTTGACGATATACTCTATGATTTCACGTCGACCCTGCCGCTCCGACTGTAAAAGAGCGTACAGCGCGTGAGCGACAATGACTTCCGCGATGAAATTCCGAATTTGAATAACGTCACAAGGAAAAAAAGGGGATATAAAGTATAAGCACATCATCAACGCTGGATACTTAGAATATTTGTTAAGAAAAATTCCCATTCCCCCTATAGTGACCACGGACAGGAAAAAATGAAAATTCCCAAATGAACACTTAAAAGCTGAACTAAAGACGCGTACCAAAATGAGAAATGCCGGTTCCATCACATAGGTAGTGGAAACTTCTTTGAGATTATGAATGATGTAGTCATAATGCTCATAGACAAATTGATAGGCTTCCGTATCAGCATTTTCTGTGTTAAACGCCATGACAATGAACGTAAACGCCAGCATCAAAGCGTATGCGACCTTGCTTTTGGGAAACAAAAAGCACAGCGTGACTAAGGTCACAAGCAATATCCATACAATCATATTGCGCTCCTTACTAAGGGCGTCTTGCGTTCCTTGGAATCGCAAATGAAACAAGTGGCGTACGCTACTATAGAATACATCACGAGATTTCTAATCTGTACGGAATCGCTTGAACAAAATATCATATATAACGCCATGGCCATTGCGGGGTAACTGGACATTTTTATGAAAAACATGTACAGAAGCAACATACTGATTCCAAGCATAAAGCCAAGAGCGTAATTATAAGGCAAATGTAAGGAATTGAAAAACCTGCACACAAGGTTAAATCCAATTTCCAGTTTAATGGTGTTGGCGCTTGCAAAGTTGTTGTAGGCACGCACGTAAGTCCCATAGTCAGGGTTGTAATAATTGAACGCGCCAAGCGTCCACATGAAAAGGGCGTCGCAAACCGCAACAACTTTTGATTTTCTGAATATAAAAGACAGCATTATCAGAAAAAAGCAAACAATATACGGCACACAATCCCTCCCTTGAACGCAATGCGCTACTCAATTTTTCCGGCAAGCGAACTTGTCAAATCCGCTTCCGTTTTCAGTCGCTTGCAATATTCCCGATAAGGCGTATCAGGGTCAAAGATAACGTCGTGTTTCCCCTGCCGCTTGTCCAGCGGCGGAAACTCCATGTAGTTCCCGTATATTTGGGTAAGGATGTGGTCATAGCCGCATGGAACGGGAACCGTGATGTTTTCAAAGGGCATTCGGACAACCTCCTGAAAATCGGCTTTGTCCCACATATCGCGTTCAATGACCTTTGTCAAGGGGTCCGCGTGGGCGCGAAAAGCGACTTTGCAGTACTTGTCACCCGTAAATGTCCGGTTGCGCTTCTCCGCCCAGACATAGGCTTTCTTATAATCGAAGCCTGTAAAGCGTAGAATCCGCCGCAGAACGCGGGCAATGTTCCCTCTGTTAAAATCATTCGCGTACGTATTCGCCAGCACCGAGACGATGCGGACAGGAAAACGGCTGATTTTGTACAGAATGGGAATTGATTCACAACCATCCAAGGGCATAATATCAATGCCGATTCCATTGTTCTGCCTTTTCGTCAGGCAACTTGCGCGGTTTCCGGTGGTCTCGGAGTTTCGGAGACTGACCCACATATAGAAGCACTCTTCATCGCTTAACGTTGTTTGCAGGAAGTACGGATATGCAATCTCCGAGGCGCAGACGGACAAAAAACGCTCGTAATCTTCCCGCGGCATAACAATATCAACATCATCGTCCCACGGAATAAACCCCTGATGTCGGACGGCGCCAAGAAGCGTACCCCACATAGGAAACCATTTGAGCTGATGTCGGGTACAGACAGCGTCAAGCTGTTTCATCAAATCCAACTGCACATACCACACCTTTTTTGTCAGCGTAGATACAGGCCAGTCGCACCGCGTTTCCGGCTGAATGAAATCCATGTCGTAATTCATCATGCGAGCCTCCAATCCAAGGACTCGTATGATAAAGCGTACATCAGGGAGACAACGCAGACAGAGACATAAAGTGTTTTTACTTCACACCGGGGGGGGGGTATTGTGAAAGTCTTTACAGTATTCCATATACGGAATATCCGGTTCAAAGGTGAAATTGTGCCATGTGCCGCGGATTTCGACAGGTGGAAAACGCATATAGTCACCATAAATTGTAGTCAGTATCCGCTGATAGCCTTTAGGAATCGGAATGTTCAGAAACTCGAACGGAACGACCTCAGCAGAGGAAAAGTCTTCTTTACAATAGATATTCTGATTGTGTTTGTAGGGCGCAAAGACAACCGTTCCAACGCGCTCACCATCATTCCACGGTTGACTCGCGGCAAGAGCGTTCACCGTTCGGTACGTTTTTTGCGGGTTATAAGCGATAAACGGAAGGTGAAGAATATCATGAATAGCGTGCGTAACGCGGCTGGGATTAATATTGAACAC